>JAADIK010000193.1:14306-34774 GCA_013151365.1 Deltaproteobacteria bacterium | reverse complement strand
GGGAATACAGAAACCGCAGACCGGCACGGTTCAGGGCGAAACTTCGGGCCTTATCGTCAATGTAGCGCAGTTCCAGGCTCTGTGATTTTTCATCAATCAGCAGGGCAGGGAAGAAGAGGCCGGCCGGCCCGTTTCCCTGGTTGCTGCCCGTGACCGGTTCGGGTGCCCGGGCAAAATCCCAGGCCTTGATTCCTTTCCTGCCGGGCGGCCCGGCGTGTTGAGCGGCGGCCGGCCGGCCCGCTGAACCTGAACCATCCCGGCAGCGGTTCAGCAGATCCCGGAATGAGCGGCCGGCAAAGAGAATGCGGCCCTCCTCACCGACAAGACGATAACGCATTTTCAGGTGCACGGGCAGGGTCTCGGTCTGCCAGTCGGTGCGCCGGATACTGACCTGGAAATGTTTGCGCAGGGCTTTTTCCAGGCCGGGATAAAGCGAGCCCCGGTACAGTTCCAGCTCGTCCATGACCAGGTCGGCGGCGTTCGGTAACGGCACCAGTTGCCGCCGGAGTTTCTTGGGCAGGGCCTTGAGCAGGGCCAGGATTTTTTCCGGCAGCAGGCCGGGCACCAGCCATTCAAAGAGGGCCGGACTCAGGCCGGGGACCAGCGGCAGGGGGAGGTCGACCGTGATGCCGTCCGCCTCGTGGCCGGGCTCAAAGCGGTAGCTGAGCGACAGTCCCCCCGGCAGGGCCTTGGGAAACCGGTACAGCTCGTTCTCGTCGGGCAGGGCCTGGCAGATATCATCCTCGGTCATCATCAGGAAGCGATCGCCCTTCCTGTCCTTGAGAAAAAGCTTCAGGGTGTGCCGGTCATGGACCGGACCCAGTCGTTCATCGTAAAAGGCGTAGAGGACCTGTTCGTCGAAGACGATGTTGCGCCGGCGCAGCCGCTCTTCCATGTCCTGGTAACGGGTGATGAGCGCCAGGTTGTGCTGCAGGAAAGGAAAGCTGCCGCCGAGTTCACCCTGGATGAGGGCCGAACGGATGAATATTTCCCTGGCCTCGCGGCCGGTTGCCGCATTGATGCGGCCATAATTGACCTTGCGGCCGGCTACGATAATCAGGCCGAAAAGGGTTACCTTTTCAAGGGCGGTGACCCGGCCCGTTTTTTTCTCCCAGTGGGGATCGGACCAGCTGCGGCGGCAGAGATCACCGCCGAGCCGCTCCAGCCAGCGAACGTCGATGACGGCGGCATTCAGGGCGAAAAGCCTGGAGGTCTCCATAAAGGATGCCGCCACGATCCACTGGCCGCCTTGGTTGTAGAGGGCGGAACCGGGAAAGATCGTGGCCTCGCGGCCCCCGCTGATCCGGTAGATGTTTTTTTCCTTTTTCTGGCCGATGTGGCGCAGGAAACCGCAGAGCAGGGACTGGTGGACGGCGGCGAAAGAGGCGGGCCGTTCATTTTCGTTGAATCCTTTTTCGTGCCGTAACAGGCGGCTGATCTGGTCATGGATGTCGAGCCATTCACGCATCCGCTGCCATGAAAGAAAATGGCTTTGGCAGAATTTTCGCAGTTTCGCCTGGGACCCTGCCTGGTTCATTGTGGCGTGAAAGGTGTCCCAGATCATGAGCAGACCGAGGAAGTCCGAGTTTTTGACCCTGAAACGACGGTGCATCTCGTCGGCCTGGTCCTCCCGGTCCGCCGGCCTGATCCGGGGGTCCTGGATGGACAGGCCGGCGGCAATGACCTTGACCTCCCGCAGGGCTCCCAGTTCCGCCCCCTCGATGATGATGCGTGAAATGCCGGGATCAAGAGGAAGCCCGGCCATGATCCGGCCCCGGGGAGTCAGCCGGTTGGCCGGGGTGATGGCCCCCAGCTCATGCAGGCTCCCGTAGCCGTCGCGAATCGACCGTGGGGCCGGTGGATCGATAAAGGGAAATTCCCGGGGATCGCCAAGGCGCAGACTGATCATCTGCAGAATGACCTCGGCCAGGTTGGAGCGCTGGATCTCCGGCTGGGTAAAGGGCGGCCGGGAGAGATAGTCTTCCCGGCTGTACAGCCGGACGCAGAGTCCCGGCCCCGTGCGGCCGCAGCGGCCGGCGCGTTGTTCGCAACTGGCCCGGGAAATCCGGGTCACCTGGAGACTGGTGGTCCCGGCCCGGACATTGTAGCGGGCCAGCCGGGCCAGACCGGTATCCACCACCGAGCGGATGCCGGGGACGGTAATGGAGGTTTCGGCGACGTTGGTGGCGACAATGATTTTACGGAGCCGGGCCGGCTGAAAGATTTTGCGCTGGTCGGCGGCCTGCAGCCGGCCGAAAAGAGGCAGGACCAAGGCCCGCCCCGCCAGTCGTTTCCGCAGCATTTCGACGCTGTCGCGGATATCGCGTTCCGTGGGCATAAAGACCAGGATGTCCCCGGCCGTTTTTTCCGTCGCCAGCCGGACCGTCTCTTGCACGGCCAACTCGACATAGGACTCGCCCTCGCCTTGCCCGGCGTCTTCCGGCGGGCAATACTCCATGGTGATGGGAAAGGTCCGGCCCGAGACCTGGATCACGGGAGCCCGGTCAAAGTGGCTGCTGAATTTTTCAGTATCAATGGTGGCCGAGGAGATGATCAGCTTGAGTTCCGGTCTTCGGCGCAGCAGGGTCTTGAGGTAGCCCAGCAGGAAATCAATGTTGAGGCTGCGCTCGTGGGCCTCGTCAATGATCAGGGTGTCGTAACGGCGCAACTCCCGGTCCTGCCTGGTTTCAGCCAGCAAGACCCCGTCGGTCATGAACTTGATCAGGGTGTCGGCGCCGGTCCGGTCCCGGAACCTGATTTTATAGCCGACCAGGCGGTTGTCCTGCAGTTCTGCCGCCACCCGGTCGGCCACGGCGACGGCCGCAATGCGCCGAGGCTGGGTGCAGCCGATGATGCCGGCGGTGCCGCGGCCGGCCTCCAGGCACATTTTGGGGATCTGGGTTGTCTTGCCCGACCCCGTATCACCGGCGATGACCAGGACCTGGTGATCGCGGACAGCCTGGACTATATCATTTTTCAGCCCGGAGATGGGCAGTTCCGGCGGGTAAGAGAGAAGCATTAATCGTTTCTTATTTTTTAGACATATGAAGCGTAGACGTGTACAATATAGAATTCCGGTTTTGGTTTGTTTAATGAATACCGGCAATTTATAAACTATACCGAAAATTCGTGAGAAAAGAAGGAGAGGTATGAAAAAAATTCGCAAGGCGGTTATTCCCGTTGCCGGGCTCGGCACCCGTTTTCTGCCGGCCACCAAGGCGATTCCCAAGGAAATGCTGACCATCGTGGATCGGCCGACCATCCAGTACATTGTCGAGGAGGCGGTCGCTTCGGGTATCGAGGAAGTTGTCCTGATTACCAGCGAGGGGAAATCGGCCATAGAGAATCATTTTGATTATGATTTTCAGCTTGATACGGTGTTGAAAGAGAAAAATAAACTCACTCTTCAGGAGGAACTGAACAATATTTCCAATCTGATAGATATCGTTTCGGTGCGGCAGAAGAAACCCCTCGGCCTGGGACACGCGATCTGGATGGCCCGCAATGTGATTGGCGACGAACCGTTTCTCGTCCTGCTCGGTGATGACCTGGTAATGAGCGAGGTGCCGTGCTGCAAGCAGATGATCGACCTGTTCGGGGTTGTACAGGAATCCATTGTCGCCGTCCAGAGGGTGCCCATGGACCAGACCTCCCAGTATGGAATTGTCGAAGGCGGGGATACCGGCATAGAGCGGACATACAAGGTCGAGCGGATGGTGGAAAAACCGGCCCCCGGCACTACCAACTCCAATATGGCCATTATCGGCCGTTACCTGCTCATGCCGGAAATCTTTGATTTCCTGGGTAAAACCAAACCGGGTCACGGCGGTGAGATCCAGTTGACCGATGCCCTGCTCGCCCTGGCCAAAAAGAGAGGAATCTACGCCTACGAGTTTGCCGGGAAACGCTATGATGCCGGTGACAAGCTGGGCTACCTGAAGGCCGTTGTTGATTTCGCCATCCGTCATCCGACCTTGGGCAAGGCCTTCAAGGAGCACCTACGTTCGATCTGCGCCGAGAGTTCATGCCGCTGAAGGGATGCGGTGAACATTCTCCTTGTATCCTATTTTATGCAATATGTGGAATTGATTGCTATTGTTGACGAATAGACGCATTTCTTGTCTCCATCGCACCGCCCTGCGGGGTGCCCGATAACGGATTCGGGCCCCCGCATCGGCATAAAATTTTGCCCGCGGTTCCGTTTTTGACAATGAGAATGTATGAAATCGCAGTTGCCGCTCCTCTCGGGCAGACTTTGACCTATGGCCAGCCCGAGGATTTTGCCGAGCCGCTTCTCCCGGGCCTGCGGGTTCTCGTTCCCCTGGGCCGACGGCTGGTGACCGGCTATGTCCTGGGCCGGGCGGTCGAGGATGAAGCGGAACAGGGCGCCTATACCGTCCGTCCCGTTGCCGAGGTGCTTGACCCGGCCCCTATTTTTCCTGCCGAACTGATTCCTTTTTATCGCTGGGTTGCCGATTACTACCATTTCCCCATCGGCGAGATGATCCGTACCGCCTTGCCCGGCGGGCTGACGGCCGCCAGCGGCAGGCGCATCCGGCTGACGGAAGAGGGGGGCGCGGAAATCGCCCTCTATCGGCAACAGGCAGGAGGCAAGGACTCGGCCTTGGCTGGACCGGCTGCTGGCAAAAGGTGAGCTGAGTCCCGCTGCCGCCGCCGCTGTCTGGCGACGGCCGGCCGGGCAGCGGTTGTTGAAAAAATGGGCGGAAAACGGCTGGCTCGCCATTGAGGCGGAGGTGCAGCGGCAACAGTTCAAGGTCAAGACCCGGACCTTGGTCCGGCCGGGGCCGCATCTCGACGGACCGGCGGCGGATGGTGCGGCCGGGGATAACGACAGCATGGCTGAACGGTTTCCCGGTCTGAAAAAATCCGAGCTGAAAACCCTGGCCCTGTTTTTTGATCTTTGCCGGCAACATGGCATTTCCTCTATCGAGCGGCCGGAGATGACCCGGCACTATTCCGGGGCAGCTAAGGCCCTGCGGAGTCTGGACGAGAAAAAGATTCTGCTGCTCGAAAATCGCCGGGTCTACCGGGACCCCTTTGGCGAACAGCCGCCTTTCTTCCCGCCGCCCGAACACCTGACCACCGAGCAGGAAGAGGTCCTGGCCCGCCTGGTCCCTGCGGTGCGGGAGCAAGAATTTCAGACTTTTCTCCTGCATGGGGTGACCGGCTGCGGCAAGACCGAGGTCTATCTGCGGGCAACTGCGGCCGCCCTTGAAGCGGAGCGAACGGTCCTGGTCCTGGTCCCGGAAATCGCCCTGGCCTCGCAGATCGAGGCCCATTTCTATTCCCGGTTCGGTGATCTGCTGGCGGTGCTGCACAGCGGACTCTCCGCCGGCGAGCGGCATGATCAGTGGCAGCGGATTACGACCGGCCGGGCTCGGATTGTGGTCGGCGCCCGCTCCGCTGTTTTCGCGCCCCTGCCACGGCCGGGGCTGATTATCGTTGATGAGGAACACGAACCGGCCTACAAGCAGGAGGACGGCCTGCGCTATAACGGCCGTGACCTGGCGATACTGCGGGGTCGTTTTGCCGATTGCCCGGTGTTGCTCGGCTCGGCCACTCCGTCGATCACCAGTTATTATCACGCCCGGACCGGCAAGTACCGGCTTTTGACCATGGCGCGGCGGATCCATGACCAAAAGCTGCCGGCGGTGCATATCGTCGACCTCGGCCGGGACCGGAAATCACGGCCCGACCTGTTTTTTTCCGACCAGCTGATCAGCGCTTTATGGGAAAACATGGAGAAGAGGCAGCAGAGCCTGCTCTTTGTGAACCGCCGCGGTTTCGCCAGTTTCATGATGTGCCGCGACTGCGGCCATATCATCCAGTGTCCCCATTGCCAGGTGTCCCTGACCATGCACCGGCAGCAGCGGCGTCTTGTCTGTCATTACTGCGGCTATAGTCTCGACTGCAGAATTATCTGTCCGTCATGCGGGTCAACCAAGGTCGACGGCCTCGGCCTCGGCACGGAACGGATAGAGGAAGAGGTGCGGCAGCTCCTGCCCCATGCCCGGGTGGCGCGGCTGGACAGTGACACGGCAGCCGGCGGCAAACACTACCTGGCAACGCTCAAGGCGGTCCGCCGGCAGGAGATTGACATCCTGGTCGGCACCCAGATGATCGCCAAGGGGCTTCATTTTCCCAATATGACCCTGGTCGGGGTCGTCTGGGCCGACAGCGGCCTGGCCATGCCGGATTTCCGGGCCTCGGAACGCACCTTTCAGCTGCTGGCCCAGGTAGCCGGCCGGGCCGGCCGGGGTTCGGAGGCGGGCCGGGTTATTATCCAGACGCATCAGCCCCGCCATTATACGGTGCTCTACGCCCAGCAGCACGACTATCGCAAATTTTACGAATATGAACTCGCCCTGAGAACCGAGCTCGGCTATCCGCCCTTTTCCCGGTTGGTCAATGTCAGGATGAGTTCGAGCAGCGAAGAGCGGGTCAAACAGTGCGCGGAACAGGTGGCCGGCTTCCTGAAACGGTATATCGGCCGCCGGGGCTGGCGTGATATTGAAATCCTCGGCCCGGCCCCGGCCCCGCTTGCCCGTTTAAGGGATAAAAGCAGGTGGCAGGTCATGATCAAAAGCAATCGACCGGCCCGGTTGCACGATCTCTCTGCCCGCCTGCTTGCCGGCCGGAGCGAAATCTGTCGGCAGAATGTCAAACTCACGGTGGATGTGGACCCTGAAAACATGATGTGAAGCGCCCGGCGCGCGGGTCCGGTTGCCGGCCGAGGTTACGGTATAACCTGAATCCGTGACGGCTTGAGATGATGTTCCGTGCAATAGCTGATTTTGTTACATTATTGCCTGGCAAACGCATTTTATGGTCTTCACCGCGCCGCCCTGCGGTCCGCCCGATAACGGCGCATCTGCTGCGTTGGCAACTCGTTGATATCCCCCAGGATAATCAACCTCGTTGCCGCCTTGCATCTGCACCGTTCTCGAACGCTCACGGATTCAGGTATAATTTATCGGTTTTTCCGGAAAATTCTTGTCGACTCAACGGTTATGTGCGATATGTCTATTTAATAACGTTATATTTTATTTTTTTACCCCAAAGGAGGATTCCGATGAAGAAGTTGTGTCTCTCAATTGTCCTGTTCCTGTTCCTTGTTACCTCGGCTTTTGCCATGGTCAACATCAATACAGCCGGGGTCAGGGAATTGACAACCCTGCCGGGCATCGGTCCGGCAAAAGCCAAGGCAATCGTGCTATACCGCAAGACGAATGGTCAATTCAAAAACACGAAGGAGTTGATCCGGGTCAAGGGAATCGGCCCGAAGCTGATGAAAAAAATAGAAAAAGAAATCAACGTGGGCAAATAAAACGCTCCCGGTTTTCGTACGGCCGTCTGCCCTCCGGCACCGGCCACAGGCTGATTTCGAGCCCCTTTTAAAAGTCGTGGCGGTCTGTATGGCTGTCTTTTCCTTACTTGCATGTTGAACAAAACAAACGAATATTCCGAGAGCCTGCTGGTCCATTTCCGGCGGGCGGAAGAGCTGCGGCAGCGGGCCCTGGAGTTTCAGGCCCTGGACTTGAATGTCGGGCAGCTATGTGATCTGGAACTGTTGCTGAACCGGGCCCTGTATCCGCTGACCGGTTTTCTCAACCGGGCCGATTATGAGAGTGTCCTGGAGCGGATGCGGCTGGCCGACGGCACGGTCTGGCCCATGCCGATCTGTCTCGATGTGGAGGAGAAAGTTGCCGCCTCGCTGACCAGGGGGCAACGGCTGGCCCTGAATGACCAGGAAGGTTTCCTGCTGGCCGTCATGACGGTGCAGGATGTCTGGCAACCGGACAAGAAGAAGGAGGCGCAGGCGGTTTTCGGGACCGACGATTCCGCCCGTCACCCCGGGGTCCAGCATCTTTATGACCAGGTGCATGACTGGTATGTCGGCGGCCCGGTTGAGGGGGTTATCTCGCCGATTCATTATGATTTCCGGGATCTGCGGCTGACACCCTCAGAAACCCATCGCCGTTTTATCCAGTACGGCTGGCGCCGGGTTCTGGGTTTTCATACACAGGAGTACCTGCACTGCGCCCATCGGGAAATGGTGCTGGCCGCGGCCCGGGAAGTCGGCGCCAGTGTGTTCCTGCATCCCGTGGTCGGCCTGGAGCATCCGGGCAGCATGGATCATTACACCCATGTCCGCTGTTACCAGGCCTTTGTCGATAAATTTCCCAAAAATATGATTATGCTCGGCATTACGCCCCTGGCCGAACGCTGGGCCGGACCCCGCGAGGCGCTCTGGCATGCCATGATCAGGAAAAACTACGGTTGCAGCCATTTCATGGTGGCCGACGACCACGGTGATCCTTTTGCCGGCACCGGCCGGGACCTGTTTTATCCCCTGCACGCGGCGCAGGAACTGGTGCGGGAGTACGTCCCGGAAACCGGCATCGCCATGGTGCCCCAGAAAAAGATGGGTTACCTTGAGGACCAGGCGCGCTATGTCTTTCTGGAGGGAATCGAACAACAGGCGGTCAAGACAATATCCTCGGAGGAGTTGCGGCACCGGCTTGAGTGGGGCCTGGAGATTCCGGCCTGGTTTTCCTATCCCGAGGTGGTTTCGGAGCTGCGGCAGTCCTTCCCGCCCCGCTCGCAACAGGGGTTTACCATCTTCATGACCGGCCTGTCCGGCTCCGGCAAGTCCACCATCGCCAAGGTATTGATGGTCAAGTTCATGGAGATGCGCGACCGGCCCGTGACCTTGCTGGACGGCGACATCGTCCGCAAGAATCTTTCCTCGGAGCTGACCTATTCAAGGGTCCATCGCAACCTGAACGTGACCAGGATCGGTTTTGTGGCCAGCGAGATTACCAAGAACGGCGGGATTGCCCTGTGCGCGCCCATCGCCCCCTACGAGGAGTCACGACAGGCCAACCGGGACCTGATCAGTCGTTACGGCGGTTATATCGAGGTCCACGTGGCAACCCCTCTTGAAGTCTGCGAACAGCGCGACCGGAAAGGCTTGTACGCCAAGGCCCGGGCCGGCAAGATCAAGGGGGTTACCGGTGTCTCCGATCCCTATATCCCGCCGGCCCGGCCGGACCTGGTCATCGACACCACGGCCATGACCCCGGCCGAGGCGGTGCAGGAAATTCTGCTCTATCTCGAGGAGCAGGGATATATCACCTGAATCCGTCCCTCTGTCCGAGAAGGCCAAAATGGACGAAGGGCCTGTAAGAAAATAACATGGGCAAGATTGCGCTCATATTTGGGTCGGATTTGGTTACGGCAATTGAGTAAAACCGCAGGCGTAGCAGGGCTACGTCGAGGACTACGTCGAGGATTTTGCGATTGCGCCGTAGCCAAAGATGGCCTGAAGATGAGATGCAAGATGTTCTTGTTATTTTCTTACAGGCCCTAAGATGAGGTGCCGGTGAATTCGTAACTGATCACGGGGTTTGTAACTGTTTGATTTCACATATCTTAGCACTGTAAGGCGGCACAGGTGCCCTAGATTCACGTAGTTTTTCCTGCACGCTATAGCCCCTCTATGCGGGCAGGAAAAACCGCGTGAAGATGGGGTGCCTGTGACGGCTTACGTGGACTCTTATCATTTCTGCCGGAAGGAATAGACCAGGGAGGCGATTTTGAGATTTCCCCGGTCTGTCCGTAACCGGAAGGCGATTTTGCCGGTGTATCTTGGCGATGTTCCGTTTTTATAGGTATAGATGCCGACAAAATTCCCCTGGACCCGAAAACTGTTCTGATCACTGTCCCGATCGTCATGCCAGGTTAAATTATCAAGCTGCAGCCTGATCCTCTTTGTTTTGGCAAATAGTTTTTCGTAGTCACCGACGAGGGAGGTGACCGGGCTGCCGTTTTCCGTGGCATCGTTGGTGAACAGGGCAAGAAAACGGCTTAAATCCTTGCGGTTATACAAATCGGTATATTGATTCAGCAGGGCATTTATCCGCAGTGCCGTGTTAAAGGCCCTTATTTTTTCCGCATGCTCCCGGCTCACGGCCGGCCGGGTCTGGCCGGTTTCTATTTTGCCGGCTCCCTCGGCTGTCATTTGCGCCATTGGCTCATGGTCCGCGATCGGTGCCGGACCGTTTTTTTTCGCCGTTGTTGCGATAGCGGTCACCGGCCCTGGTTCTGCTTTCATGATTTTTTGCCGGGTCACTGAAGCGGTCGTGACTTTCTTGACGGCGGTTGCGTTTTTTGCGGTTAACGGATGAATTTTTCGTGCCGGCGGCGGCAATGCCCGCTGTTTCTCCGGCTCGATGCGGTTAACGGTCTCCGCCGCCTTGGTCGGCTCCGGCGCGACATGCCGGTCGACGGCAACAACGGCAACGGACGGCGGCGCGGCCATTGTCGGGATAGCAGCCGGTTTTTCAACAGGAGACGCTGTGTCCGGCCTGCGGGGTTCGGGCGTGGTCTCCTGACGGCTGACCGGCAGCGTCTTTTGGGAGTACAATTGCGCGGTGAGGGCCTTGTCGTGGTAGCGTTCCGCAATGAAGAAACTGAGCAGGACCAGGATGGAAACCAGGGAAAAGAAGCCGAAAAACAACCTTTTTTTGTTCCGGGCCCGTTGGGCGGCCCGTTTGGCATGCGGGTTTTTATGAATTTTGCGCCAGGGGGTGGTCCGGGCCGGGAGCGGAGTACTTGATTTGAGCATAATGGCGTGATAGGCCCCGGATATCTCCAGGAACCGGTCCGCGGTTCCGTCGGCTTGAGGCGCCCTGTCGGGATGAAAGCGCATGCTGAGTTTTCTATAGGCCTTTTTGACCTCCCCGGTGGTTGCGGTCGGCGGCAGACCCAGGACGTCATAATGGTCCTGGGTCGGATCATGGTCGCAGTTCAGGGCCAGCAGGACCTTCCTCACCTCCGCGTACAGGAGACCGGAGAGTATGCCCCGGGACGAGCAGGCCGTGTTCACCCGCCGTACATCCGGAGCCGGTCCGTCGCTGCTGTCAAGCTGTTTGATGAGATTCTGACAGAAAGGGAGCATGCCCTCATTCCCGGTCACGAAAAGGAACAGCTCCTCGGTGGAGGCAATGCCGGCAAAGGCCCGAACGAGCTCGTCGATTTTTTTCGAGTCGGAACCGCTGGTCATGTTGTTCTTTTTCTCCCAAGCAAAAAAAGTTTTTCGGTTCAGGGGCGCATCGCCGCCCCTGGTGAACTGTTACTTGCCTGCAACGCCGGTGACCGTGAGATTATCGAGCACCAGAGTGCCTGAGATTTTGTTGTCAAAATCATATGAATGATTGCGCTGTAACGTAATTTGTACCGCCTGACAGGATGGCGGGACCGTGAAGCCGAGACTGAAGTCACTCCGGCTCCGGTTGGCGGGAAACATGGCATCGCGTACGACCGGCCCCTTGCATTTGAAGCCCCTCACCATCCAGAACGGCCGTTGATTCGTACTAAGCAATTCAGTCTCGGCCCGGCCCCTGAAGACATAATTGCCGGGTGGCAGCGGCACAATCTGAACAAGCCGGAAAGAGACATTTTTACTGCCGTCAAAGGTGAGCCGCAGCCCTGATTTGTCCGCGGGATTTTGCCGGGTAAAGCCCCGGGGCCTGCTGATGCGCCAGCCGAAGCCGGAGCCGATGAGCGGTTCTTTGAAATGACCATTATAGAGCAGGGCATCCCCGTTCCTGAAGTTACGGTCCCATATCCTGGCCGCCGCCGTTATTTTACCATGAGCAAGCAGGTAGTTGATATACCTTAAACTATTTTTTCGATTATTGAGACCGGCCTGTTCAAGTCGCTGCCAGACGATCCTGGTCTTTGGTAATTCATTGACCCTGATATAGTAGTTTAGAAGATCCGGCGAAAAAGCCGTACCGAATTTGCGCAGCAGCACCAGGGGGTCTTGCCACCGCAGGTCGGCCAGGGAGATGACGGCCGTTCTTTTGGACCGGCGGTTTTTCATCAGCCACACCAGGTTGGCGGTCAGGATATCATCACGGCCAAGCTCATTGGCCAGAATAGCCCGGGACCAAGCCAGGTTGCCGCTGCCGCGGCTTATTTTTTCGACAAACTCCAAGGCCGCCCCGGCCCGGTTTTTTTCGCCCCGGTCATTGAACAACTCGGCAAGGCCCAGCCAGGCGGGGACATAAAGGACGCAATAATCAAGAGCCCGGTCATATAAATACCGGGCCTTGACGAGGTTGCCGTTGATAAGATGTTCTTGCCGGGCCAGGTCCGTCAAGGCGACCGGATCGGTCTGCGAACGACTGAATGACGACGGCCGGTCAGTATCGACCAGGGCGAGTTGAGCGAGAAAGGCGTATTTGAGGTTGGCGTAGCCGACCAGCAGTAGCAGGATGATTGCCGCGCTCGCCAATATTTTTTTATTTATTTCATTTTTTTTATTCAGATCGCCTTGTTGACCGTTTTGCCGGACCCGGCGCAGCGAATGCGGATGATGTTTATTCGTCACGGCCATATTCGTAGTTGTAACTATAGTACTTGGAATATTTATAACCGCTGTAATAATTGTATCCGGCTTTGCCGGTCGGGATCTTGTTGACCAGGGTGCCGAGTATACGGCCGCCGACATTGGTTACCGCTTTCCTGAAGTATTCCACGCCATCCCTGGGGGTCCTGTTGAGCTGGGTCGTCAGGATGACGCCGTCGACCATGTTGGAGAGAATGAGTATTTCCGCAAAACCATGAAAAGGAGGGGCGTCAATAATCACGTAATCATACTCGCGGGCGGCGGCGGCAATAAATGACCTCATCGTGGAAGATGCCAGCAGCTCGGCCGGGCTCGGAGGAATGGGACCGCTGGGGATGAAAAACAGGTGGGGGAATTCCGTCTTCATGATAACCTCGTCGATATCGGCGGTGCCGGCCAGAAAGCTTGACAGGCCGACGGAATTGTCTTCCTGGCCGAAGATTTTATGCAGGCCGGGTTTGCGGAGGTCGGTATCGATCAGCAGGACTTTTGCGCTTGACGACAACAGTGACAGGCTCAGGTTGCTGGCCATGGTGCTCTTGCCGGCATTGGGCAGGACGCTGGTTATCAGTACGGTTTTAGGCGGAGTCGTCGCCGTTGACAGGTTGATTGAAACCATGGCCGTTCGTATGGCCTCGGACAACGGGTCTTTAGGTTCGTTATAAAACGTATGGGCGATCTCGACGAATTCGTCATTAGTCTCGATTTTCTTAAAAGGAATAAGGCCGAGTACGGGGATGTGATAACGCTGGGGGAATTCGTCCGGGTTCTTGACGGTGTTGTCCAGGTACTCAAGGACAAAGGCCAGGCCGACGCCGGCGAACGAGCCGAGCAGGATACCCAGCAGCAGGTTCCGGGTGACTTTGGGTTTATAGGGGTAGAGCGGGGGACGGGCCAAACTGACAATCATGATATTGCCGTTATCGGAACCGGCCGAGGCCTCGATTTCCTTGGAACGTGAGAGCAGGCTGCTATATACTTCTCTGTTGGTAGCCACTTCTCTCTGCAGTATCTTATATTGCGTGGCCTTGCCGTTGAGTTCGATGGCCAGCTTTTTCTGGGCTTCCGCCTTTGCCGTTAAACGTTTCTCCTTCTCCAGCGCTTCCTCATAGGCGAGTCTGATCGAATCCAGAATCCGTTGCTGCTCTTGAGTATAACGCCGGCGCAGGTCCTTCATCTGGGCCTTTAATTTCTTGACTTTCGGATATTCGTCCTTGAAGACGGTGCTGAGGACCTCATATTGGGAACGTAAATCGCTGTACTGTTTGTTCAGGTTCTGGAGCAACGGATTGTTGAGTACTTGCGGCATGTTTTCCCCGCCGTTTTTCAGGGTCTGCCGGTAAAGAGATTCCTTGTTGATACGATCGGTTACCGCCTGGGCCTGGGCATCGTTGATCGCTTCAAGCTGGCCCATGACCAGGTTCAGTTTTGAATTCAGCGAGATGATCCCGGTACGGCGGGCATAGCCGTTCAGCTCCTGTTCTGATTTCTCGAGCTTGATCTTCGACGCGTTCACCTGTTTGTCCAGAAAAACCCCGGAGGAATGAAATGCAGCAAGCTTTTGCTCGGCGTTGACCTGGAGAAATTCTTTCATCAGGTTATTGACGATGTCGGCAGCCAGGCCGGCATTCGGACTTTGAAAAGAAATTTTGATCAGCTGGGTGCCTCTTATCGGCGTAACGGTTAATGAGTTTTTTATTTTTCCCAGGTTACTATCCAGGGTTATATTTTCCTGGACTTTCCGGTTCATCCTGTTGGCCGGATCGCTATCCAGCCGGGGCCTGATCATGGCCTTTAATGATGCGAATGCCTCTTTCACCCCCCCCAGAATACCGTGGCCGCTATCATCGTCTTTCTTGCCGGCAAAAGCTTTATTGTCCTGGAGGTCCATTTTTTTGATGAGCCTGATCAGCAGGCCCTCGTTTTGTATGAGTTTGACCTGGGTAGCGATAAATTCCTTGGACTGCATAAAACTTTCATCCATCCCCTGGGCCATCCCCTTGAAATTGGTAATGCTGGTTACCCGGGGTGAGGCTTTTAATGTTCCTTGGGCCAGGAACAGGGGAGTCGAGGAAAAAGTGAAGACGGCGACAAAGGAAAAGGTGACCAACAGGGTAAGGATTATGACCCATTTGCGGCGCAGGATAACATCGAGGTAATCGCGCAGATTAATTTCTTCCTCGACGGGAGGCATGGTTTCGTAGACCCTGGTTGAGGGCAGATGGGTCTGTTCCGCAGCCATCATGGCCTGGCTGTGATCCCCGGCATTATCGATAGGTTCTGTTTGCTTAGTCATGTCTCGTCTGTTTTTGCTTGATGTTGGTCTGCTTCGCAGATGGAGTGCAGCTGAATATTTTTATTTATTGAATATGTTGATCAATCGTTCCATGATATTGCCGTGGTGTCCCGGCGGTTGCATGTTCCGTATCGTTTCGTCGGGCAAGATTATGGGCGCTACCTTTTCACCACGGAGCATCCGCCCTGGATTAATCATGCAGGCGGTTTCAACGGCCTCCCGGCCGAGAAGCCCGATCAGTCTTTCCCACTGCTTGGGATCCGGCGGCATCCGGTTGCCGCGGGCATGAGAATCCGTTGCCAGGAAGTGGACCAGGCCCTGGCGCAGAAAGTCGAATGCCGCCTGCGCCGCTTTTGCTCCGAAGCCGCCGAAAAGGCTGTCGATGTTCACCTGGGCCAGCATTCCCCCGGCAACCGCCTGCCGCAGGGTAGCGCCATCATCCTGAAAGAGGGAGCATCGTTCAGGGTGGGCGGCGATGATTCCTGGTTTTTTTTTACCCGGCGCCCGGCTCGTAACGTTCCGGATAATATCAGTTATAGCAGAAGTGAACGGAAATTCGATAAGAAAATAGCCGCTGTGCCCCAGGGAAAGAAATTGTGTCGATAAAAAATCCTCGTCGCCATTCTCCGGGTAGGCGATTTCCATGCCGGGCAGGATCCGTAAAGATACGCCGGCATCATTGAGGGCCGCCTCTGTTTTTTCCGCCGCCGCAATGACCGCGGACGGAGACGGAGACCAGCGGGTGCCGCCGATCCGGTGCGGGGTGGCGACAACGCAATCCACCCCGATATCTTTATAGCGCCGCGCCGCCTCGATGCTTTGCTCGATGTCCTCCGGGCCGTCATCAAAGCCGGGCAGAATATGACTGTGGATATCAATCAAGCCGTTCACGATTTTCATCTTTGCCGGATTCTTTTTGTTTCAAGGCGGCATTGAGAAGCGCGAGGAGGGCAACGGCGTAGACAACGTTGGCCGGCAGCCGCCAGACAAAGTCAACCGCGGCATGGAGCAGGAGGCCGCTTATGCCGCAGAAGGCGCCGATGGCCACAATTTGTCCCGATCGCCCCTCAGCCGCAGTTTTTCTGTTTTGCATGATCTGCCTCAGGTAACCGCTCATGCCCCGGACAATCCAGGCCATAAAAAGAAGCATGGCCGGCAACCCCAGTTCGATGGCCATTTCGACATACTCGTTATGGGCATGGTCAAACCATACCCGGTCAGGCACGTCTTTCAGGTAGACCGGGGACAGAAACTGATAACTGCCCATGCCGATGCCGGTTACGAGGTGATCCTTCAGCATGGCAAGGCTTACAAACCAGAGATGGAACCTGAAAAGCGCACTGTTATAAAAAAACATAAAGCGGTTGGTGACAACCTGAAATCCTATCATGCCGCCATAGACGAAAATAAACAGTGATAATAAGCTGATTGACAGAATTTTGCTTCGCCGGGAAAAAGGCAGCAGGAAGATCAGGAGACCGGCAAGAATGAACATAACCACGATACCGCCCCGGGATCTCGAGAAGATCAGGGCCAGGATCATGAAGGCGCCACTCCAGAAGGGAACGGTTGCCTTATGAAACAGGAACTCAATCCGGTCGGCAATCGAGAGCCTCTTTTTTTGTTGGCGGAGGAAATCAAGTTTGGCCAGAACCGGTTTGTAGAGTGATATGCCGAGAACAAAAGCCATGGGCCAGCACATATTCATAAACGCCGCATACTGGTTACGGTAGATGATCGTCCCCCGGGCGCATTCCCGGGACGATATATCGCTTGGCAGCCAGAGTACGCCCAGGGCGGGATTCGTGGCCTGCAGCAGGCCGTAGGCCGCCTCGAAAACGCCGACCAGGGTTATGATCCAGAGGGTCGTTCGCTGATTCTTCCCGGAACGTAAAAGACTGGAAAAGGCAAGGAAAAAGAAAAACAGGGCCAGGCCGTATATGGCGTAAAACATGGAGCCGGGGGCATAATAACTAAGCGAGGTGACCAGCTCATGGAGTTGGGCGATCCGGGCGCCGGCGGCCAGGTTTTCGGCCCGGACCGGGGAGAGGAGCCTGACCAGGGAAAGGGGCAGGGGCAGGGCCGAGACCGCGATGAAAAGAATGATGGCGAGAGGCGCGAGATTGTTGAAGGAAAAGAGTCTTTTTTTATTTTCCGCAAAATTCAGCACCAGCCAGATGCCGCCGGCAATGAGCAGGCAGAAGGAATACAGCCCCTGCACCAGGGGATGCCTGGCGCCAAAGATGAGGGGAATGGTCGCCAGGACAAAAAAAAATGTCAGTAAAACAGATTGTTTCAAACGCACGAATAGAGTGACGGCAGACGGTTGTTTAATACCGCGGAGCCTTGTAACTTATGCCTGTTCCCAGGAAGCCAAGGCTGAAACCGACCCCGCTGTAGAATGTTCTCGAACCGCTGGCCTCGGCAAAGATAACATCGCCGTTTTGCAGCAACAGGTTGTGCCACGGGCCGTTTTTGATACTTGTATTCTGATTCTTTTTCATGGCAATAATATCCTTCATGCTGAGCTGCAGGATTTCGCGCGTGCCGTTTTTCTTCTTTCTGATCAGTTTGATGTCATTGGCATCGGCATACATGGCGAGCCCGCCGGCCGCGGCCAGGGCTCCGTCGATGGTCATCTCGCCGTCGATCTTGTAGGCGCCGGGCTTCCTTACCGCCCCGTCAACCTGAACCATGTTGCTTTGCGGAACAAAAATGATATCACTGCGGTGAATGAGGATATCCATACTCACCTGGCCGTTGTTGATGAGCTGGTTCAAATCCACCAGGAAGACCTTGCTGGTGTGAGTTCGAGGATTCTTCCTGGTGATATAGCAGGTGTCTCCGGCTGAATCGCTCAGACCGCCGGCCATGGCGATACAGGCCATGAGTCTTTTTCTCGCCTGCATTTCAAAGGTGCCCGGGTGCTTGACCGCTCCGACGACCGTTACATTCTGGTCCATTCGTTCTTTGACGAAAAGGGTGACATGGGCCACCCGCATGTAATTTTTAGTCAGAGCCCGTTCGATTTTCTGTTCAGCCTCGCGCGCCGTCAGGTCTTGTATATGGATATTACCCAACAAGGGCATGGTGATGTCGCCGCGTGAACTGATTCTCGTTTCGGTATTCAAATCAGATGTCTCGAATACCTTGACGGTAATGAGGTCTCCCGGACCCAGGATATAATCACTGATATCATCGTCATCGGCTACGGCCTGGGCCGGAGTCAGGATTTTTCCGGCATATGGTGTGTTGTTACGTACGTGCGAGGCGGCGGTTTCTTCCTGGAATTTAGCGAGCGTAATGGTTGGGGTTAACTGTTGCCGGGTACAGCCTGCCGACATGAGGGAACAAAGGAAAATCAGGAGAAGAGTTCTGTACATTGTCCGAATGCCTCAATACAAATAAGAATCCATCTTCCTCTAAAAAGGAAAGATGGAGTTTAGTTTGCCAGTCTTTCAGTCTTTGCTTCGCTTACCATTTCCACGCCAGGAGAGCAAGGTTTTCTCCCTTGAACCTGAATTCATGACGGCTTGAGCTAGCTCTCCTTGCAATATGTGGAATTTATTACCGAACAGGCGCATCCCCCGTCTTGCCGCGCCGCCCTGCGGCCTGCCCGATAACGGCTTTCGGTTGAAATAAAAAAGAGACGGAATAAAAATCCCGTCTCTTGCTGAACCTGAGAAAATAAAATTAAACTGTTTTCATCTGACCTGAGGACAGAATTGCAGAGTTGCCTTGCCCTTGCCGGACCACCGTGGTTATTTGGAATTCTTCAACCCGTTATCGATTGGGGCTGGCAGGTTTTTTAACCCCGCTGTTATTGATGGTTGAAGCCAAACCGGCGCCCCATGCGACGGCGGCACCGCCGCCGATAACCATGCCCAAGGTAGCATGGCTGAAAATACCTGCCACTCCGGTACTGGACGGAAGTGCGGCAGCTGCGCCCGATGTTTTCGCTGCAGCGGGAACTTCCGCCATTGCCAGTTGAATGGCATGGCCCTGGCTGATCATCTGTCGGCCATTGGTCGTCTGGACAACCATGCCGCCCCGCTCCATGCCGATTGCCGTGGCCTTGCCGGTAACGTCAATATAACCCTTGACGGCGCTGTCGGTGGAGGCTGGAACAACAAACCCCTCTGTTTTGACATAACTGCCGTTAGGCATATAAAAGGCGAACTGCCGGGATGTATCGGTAATGATAAAATTGATTTTGCCTTGTTTGACGTAGATGTTCATGAAGTCGCCGATCTGTTTGACGGCGAATTCGGTCTTATCCGTGGCAACAAGAGAAACGCCCCGCAGCTTGACCATGCAGGTGCCGTGACAGATAATGAGAGCATTTTCATCAACGGGGGCCTGGCTGGTCAGGTTCGCGACCACGGAACCGTTTTTTTCTAGAGAGACCCTGTTGGTGGGAATAATACGTCCCTCCGTGGCAGCACCTGCAGTGCTGACACCGGCCATCATCGCGGCCGCGATCAGCAGAGTTGCAATTCTCAGGCTCTTCATTTCTTCCTCCATTTTCCCGGATAACATCTAAAGTAAAATTTTTATTTCTTTATTTATTATATTGTATTTGTCTGGTTGATGCAATTTTTTTTTAGTTTTTTGCTTGACCTTGTAAAAAGTTCGAAAGAGGTGTTTTTTCGAACGAATGTGATGGGTTCGGTCTGTTGCGCAATAAAATTTCTTCAGAACACCGGCCTTTTTTCGTCAATCAGATCAGTTTCCCATTACCGGCCAAGAATCACACTTTGGGGGGCGTTTCTCGAACGGCGCAACGCAATCCAAGCGTGATCGTTCGCCGATGGCCTGTAAATCAGGAGTTTTTTTGCTGATCCGAGTAAAAAAAAAGGATGCCCTGACAGGTAAAAGGAGGGGAACCTGCCAGGGCGAGGAGGAGAGATATAACTATATAGAAAAAAGCGTTAAACGCTTGGATAGTTTAGCCAGGGTTTACCTTGGTCCATGAAAATTTCGGCCCGGCCCGAATTCTTTGCCGCAACGGCCTTCCATGCCCATCATGCGGTGCATCATACCCCTGAGTCCCAAGGCACCGAGACCGCTTTCCCGAGCTTTGGCGCGCAGTTGTTCCCGCAGATCGAAAAGCTCGCCGGAAAGTTTGCCTACCTGCCTGGCATTCGGAATGCTGCTTGCCATCATGGCTCGTTTTTCAGCCCGCTTCACGACCATCTTTCTGCGGATCGATGTGGTTGCATCGAGAAATTTGTTTCGTGCTTCGATGGCGGCCCGGTCAAGGGATTTGCAATTTTGCTTATAGAGCTGACCAGGTTGCGTTCCCGGTCCTGACGGACCCTGCCCCGCGGGGTCGGCACCTGCGGCCTGAAGGCCTGTCAAGGCAATGGTCCCGACAAGAACAACCCCCAGGATTATTTTTTTTTTATTTCCACGAATCATTGGTTATTCTCCTTGAGTTGTTTTTTGTGTTTGCCTGTTGCCTGGATTTATAGCTAAAATCGTGCCATAATTATTGTTTTATTCATAACTACTTTTTTTTACAGGATAAAATAAATGCGCTGCCTGGCGACGGCAAACAGAAGGCAGCTACGGACAGGCGGTCGCTGGATAAAAAGTACCCAGGCCGTTGCCGCCAATGGGTAATTTTTACCCGTTCCCTTGATTCAGCCTGAATCCGTGAGCGTTCGAGAACGGTGCAGATGCAAGGCGGCAACGAGGTTGATTATCCTGGTGTGATATCAACGAGTTGCC
>JAADIK010000193.1:4693-14225 GCA_013151365.1 Deltaproteobacteria bacterium | reverse complement strand
CATTGCATGGAGTGTCATCTCAAGCCGTCACGGTTCAGGTTCCGGTAAAGGGGTCGGGCCGGCGGGCGGTTGCCGGCCTGCCGTTGCGCCGGTTTCGCGGTTCAGGTGTATTTTTTGCAGGAAAGAGAGCATGATGGGTGATAAACGATGAAATTACTGCCGCGTCCCAGGTTTTTCTATGTTTCTCCCTGGCTGTTGGCCGCGGCGGCCGGTTTGCTGGTGGTGATCGTGGTGACCTTTGCCATGAGCAATATCCGGCGGGAAAAGCAGCTCATGACCGAGGCCATGATAGAAAAGGCCGCCACCCTGATACGTGTTGTTCATTCCGGCGCCAGGGCCGCGTATCTCCTGGACGTGCGGCGGGGTATCTGGAATCTCGACCCCTGGAGCGAATATGTCCAGCGCGTGATCAATCATGTGGCCGAGGACCCCGTTGTTCTCTTCCTTACCGTTGTTGACGATCGGGGCAAGGTCATTGCTCATAATAATGAAAAGGACATCGGCAAGACTCTGAATATCTCCCTGCTGTCGCAGCTCGAACTTGATCACGGCGGGGTATCCGATCTGGTTTACAGGTTTACCGGGGGCAAGAAGGGCAGGCGGTATTTTGAGGCCGCCCGGATTTTCGAGCCTTACCGTCCGGCCCTGCAGGGCGTTTTTCGCCGGTCGTGGAAAAAGCAGCACGGCGGGATAGCATTTTTCGGCGGCCTTTCGTCCGGCCAGGTTTTTCGATTCAGTCCGCCGGACGGGCCGGGTCTGCATCGCAAATATTACGTGCTGGTCGGACTGGATATGAGTGGTTATGACCGCTCGCTCAAACGTCTCAAGCTCCAGGCCCTGATTCTTTCCCTGGCCATGCTGCTTGTCGGCGTGGGCGGCTGGCTTTCTCTCGCCGCCGTGCAGGGATACCGGGTGTCGCAGAAGACCCTGGGGGATATCAAGGCCTTCACCGGTATCCTGATTGCCAAGCTCCCGGTGGGCATCATCGCCACCGACAGGGAAGGCAGGGTTACGACCTGGAACCGTGCTGCCAGTGAGATGACGGGGATAACCTGGAAACAGGCCGCCGGCCGGTTGCCCCAAAACGTGCTGCCGCCGGAGTTCGCCGACTTTTTCTCCGGTGCGGAATTGAGGGGTTCCGGAGAGGGGCTGCCGGAGGGATGGGAGAAGGAGATCACGGTTGCCGTCGCGGGCAGAAAGGAGTTTTTTCTCTGCTACATCATGGCGGTTCGTGACAATGAATCAAAGTATATGGGGCAGGTCCTGCTGCTGTCCAACCTGACCGAATTGAAGAGCCTGGAAAAGAAGATGCGCGAGAATGAACGGCTGGCGGCCGTGGGCAGGATGGCGGCCGGCGTGGCTCATGAGGTCCGCAATCCCTTAAGCTCCATCAAGGGACTGGCCCTGCTCCTCAAGGGAAAATTTGCCGATGGCAGCCGTGAAGATGAAACGGCCGGCTTATTGATTCAGGAAGTGGAACGGATGAACCGAACGGTCTCGGAACTGCTCAGTTTTACCCGGCCGGCTCCTCTTGATGTCCGCCGCACCGATCTCGGCGAGCTTCTTGCGGAAGAGGTCCGGCTTGTTTCCTCGGACGCGCAAAGCGCCGACATTGAACTGCGGCTGCAGGTTGCCGATGATCTGCAGCCGGTTGCCGCCGACCGCGACAGGTTGAACCAGGTCTTCATCAATATCCTGCTCAACGCGCTCCAGTCGATGGAGAAAGGCGGGACCCTGTGGATGACCGCGGAAAACAGCCCCAACGAAGCAACCGTGATCGTGACCGTCAGGGATACCGGTTGCGGTATCACCGAAGAGAACCTGTCCCAGGTCTTTTATCCCTATTTTACCACCAAGCCGGGCGGGACCGGGATCGGTCTGGCCATTTCCCAGAAGATCATCAGCGACCACGGCGGTACAATCAGAATCGACAGCATCGAGGGGCAGGGGACAACGGTCACTGTCGAGTTGCCCCGGTACGACGAGACCGGCGGGGAAGACGCGGGTTAGCAGGGCTTGCCGCTGGTTATTTCGTTGAAATCGCTGTTCAGGAATTCACACTCACGCGGGGTCAGGTCAAAGCGCAGTTGGGCCTCTCTGACTATGTCCGCTCGTTGGCGTTCCGGATGCTCTCTGACTGTTTCGCCGAGCCAGAGGACGGCTTTTTTCAGGTTGGCCGACAGGCCTTGAACCGATTGCACCTCTCCCATGATAGCTCTCCCGTTGTTTCCCGAGTTGATATTTTGGGGTAACTGTTCACCCATTTTATTTTATCATGCCGGCATGAGTTGTGCCGTATTTATCAACATCCTGAATCCGTGAGCGTTCGAGAACGGTGCAGATGCAAGGCGGCAACGAGGTTGATTATCATGGTGTGATATCAACGAGTTGCCAACGCAGCAGATGTGCCGTTCTCGGGCGCCCCGCAGGGCGGCGCGGTGAAGACCGGAAAATACATTTATTCAGCAATAATGCAATAAATTTCCCATATTGCATGAAGAACTACCTCAAGCCGTCACGGATCCAGGAACATAACTGACCGGAGTAATCAGCGCGGCAGCCGGATGCGCTGTTCCTTGGCCAGGTCCCGGTTGGGGCGGTAGAGCAGGATAGTCTTGCCGATGAGCTGCACCAGGCACGAATCGGTTTGCCCGGCCAGCCGGTCAGCCGCCTCTTTTTTGTCCAGCGGGCAGTTCTGGCCCAGCTTGACCTTGATCAGCTCGCGGGCTTTGAGGACGTCATCGGTTGATTGAACCAGCGTCTCCGACAACCCTTCCCGGCCGATAATAACCGTTTGTTCCAGATGATGGCCGAGGCCGCGCAGATATCGTTTCTGACTGCCGTTGAGTGTAACCTTGTTTTTTCCTTTTTCCTTCATGGTTCCTAACTGAAAAGATTGGTGAAAATGTGATAACCGCCGACCCAGGTGCCAAGCATGGAGCCGAAGCCGGTGAGGATGAAAACCAGAAATACGCGCAACAGTTTGTTCTGCCACCAGCCCCGTACCGAGGCGATATCGACGCTGACGGATTCAAATTCCCTGACCAGCGGCGGCCGGGTCATGACCTGGACAAAGGCGGTTACATAACCGGCGCCGATCACCGGGGTGAGGCTGGTAATCGGCGCCGCGACAAAGGCCGAGAGAATGGTGGCCGGGTTCGCCCAGGCGATCATGGCCCCGATGGCCGCGGGGATGCCGTTGGCCAGAATCCAGTAACCCAGGTTGGCCCCGGCCTGGCCGGCGCCTTGCCGGACGCCGATGAGGACCAGGGACAGGAGAATGGCTGCCGGGATCGACCAGCCGATAACTTTCCAGGCCTTGGAAACCGGTGGGATTTTCTCGATTTCCGTGATTCGCGCCCGGTTGTCCCTGCCGATGACCTTGCGGATGCCTTGCATGTGGCCGGCCCCCACCACCGCCACCAGCCTCTTGCCCGGCGCGGCCTTGATCTTTTCCGCCATGTAGATGTCGCGCTCGTCAATGAGCACCTGTTTCGCCTCGGGCAGGGCATGGCCGATTTCGTTCATCAGCTCCGAGAGCACATCCTCGTTGCGCAGCTCGGCCAGCTTCTCCTCGTCAAGCTCGGTGGTATCGAACAAGCTGGCTATCAGGGTGACCAGCAGGTAGCCTTTTTTCCACCAGGAGGTGGCATGCCAGGCCCGGCGCAGGGTAATCCGGACGTCCCGGTCGCAGAGATTGATGGGAATACCGTGTTCTTCGGCAACCTTTGCCGCCGTCAGCAGCTCGGTCCCCGGCATGATTCCCAGCTGGCCGCCGAGTTTTTTCTGATAAGAGGCGAGAATGAGGTTCACCAGCAGGGTGGAGAGTTGCTTGTTGCGGACGATCTCCTTGAAGTCCAGGTTCTCCCAGCGCTGCTTTTTGGAAAGAGCCTGGAAACGTTTTTCGTCCAGTTCGATACAGACGGAGTCGGGACGTTCCTGCTCAATGACCTGTCGGACCAGGTCGGTTGAGCGCCGGGAGATGTGGGCCGTGCCGATGAGAAGGATGGTTTGGTCGCCGGTCTTGATTACGGCGACATCATCGGAGTAATCGTGGCCGGGAAATGGTGTCTCTGTCATCTTCGCTCAATATGGATAATCGATATCGCCGGCGTCCTGTCGGCAGAATCCGGGCCGGCGCTGTCGAAGTGTTGTTTTTTCGTCATCGACGATTGTCAACCGCCGCCGGAATGTAACTGGTCACAGGGTGTGAAACTCTGCGCAATTCCTTACATCCAACCTGTAAACGCCACAGGTGCCACAGATTTACGTAGTCGCTTCCTTTCTTACATCTAACCTGTAAGCCGCCACAGGTGCCACAGATTTACGAAGTCGCTTTCGTTCGTTAGAATGTTCCCTGTATCGGGGATGAATGCGACAATAGCCATGAACTTGTTAATAGTAAAGAGAGAACGGGAAAGAAAGGTGCCGCAGGCAGATGGATGAGGAGAGTGACGGGGAGAAAGGCATATGGCGGCGAGGCGCGGGGACGCCGGCTGGACTCTGCCGGCCGGTCTATCCTTTGCCCACAACCAGGCGCCTGCCCGGATGGATCATGTTGGAGGTCAGATTGTTCCACTCCCGGATATTCCCGGTTGAGATCCGGAATTTCTGGGCAATGTCCCAGAGCGTGTCGCCGCGCTGGACCCGGTAGTAGACCAGGGCGGTTTCGTCGGCATTCGGGGTTGTTTTTTGTTTGTTGACGTCGGCCAGGGTCGGAGTACCTGAGTGCCGAGGCGCAAGAGCGGAGACCGCGGTCCGGTTTTGACCGGGGCGGGACAGGTACAGGGCAAGTTGCTGGCCGGCCCTGATCCGGCCGGCGCTTTGCAGGTTGTTCCACCGCATGATGATTCCCACGGATACGCGGTAGCGTCTGGCGATACCGCTCAGGGTTTCTCCCGGTTTTATTTGATGCAGAATCGGCCCCTCTCCGCCGGCGATCCGGGCAAAAAAGTTTGCCGGGGATTCGCCTTTTCTGAGCAGAACGTACCTGGTGCTCCGGTACGGGATACGCAGATGTTGGCCGTTATGAAGCCGGGCGGTACGGAGGTTGTTGGCTTTGAGCAGAATGGTCTTGTTCAGCCGGTATCGCCGGCAGATGCGGGTCAGAGTGTCGCCCCGGCGGACAATATGGGTTTTGTAGGCGATCGTGGCGATCGGATAGACCCGGGACAGGTTCTGCGCCACCAGATCATGGGTCCCGGCCGGAATTTTAAGCGCATAGTCATGCCGCCCCGGGGGGGTAAGATTGGTCCGCAGTTCGCTGTTCAGTTTCCTTAATTTCGCGATAGTGGTATTGCCGGCCATGGCCACGGCAGCGATGTTGGTGCGCGGCGGTACCTCGATGGTATCGTACTGCAGAGGGGGCTGGTAATTGATGTCGGTAAGGCCGTATTTCTGCGGGTCCTTGGCGATGAGAATCGCGGCAATCAGCTTGGGAACATAGCGCTTGGTTTCCAGGTTCAGGTAGGGCTTCCTGGCCAGTTTCCAGAAATCCTTGGTCTTGTATTTTTTGATCGCTCTGTTTATCTTTCCTTCACCCGCATTATAGGCGGCAACCGCCAGGTACCAGAAGCCGAATTGATCGTACAGGTTGGACAGATAGGCCACCGCCGATTTGGTCGCCTTTTCCGGAGCCCGTCTTTCGTCGACCCAGGAGTCGATACGAAGGTTATAGTTGCGGCCGGTGGATCTGATAAACTGCCAGAGTCCGGCGGCGTGGGCATGGGAGTAGGCCGACGGATTGAAGCCGGATTCGATCATGGCCAGGTAGGCGAGATCCTGCGGCAGGCCGGCTTTCCGCAATTCCTCCCGGATCATGGGCAAGTATTTTGTCGACCGGGCCAGCCAGCGCTTGATGTAGGGACGCTGCCGGTTCTGAAACAGGTCCAGATAAAATTCAACCTGCTTGTTGATGGTAATCGGAAAATCGGAGATGACCTTCGGGGAGCCGGCCGTTTCTTTCTGCTGGTGGCCGTCATCCCAGTCCCCCACCTTTTTCAGGGCCGAAAGTTCCTCTTTCAGGACCTCTTCCGGTTCGACGGTGGTGTATTCTATTTTGACATTATTCTTGTCATCAAAATGGAGGGTCGCATAGCGATTGCTGACCGGCAACGGCGAGAAACATGTCTCGGTTACGGCCGGTGAGCACGCTGTCAGTGCCGACAGCGCCGATACGAGCAGCCAGCAGGCAAGAAAAGACGGGGCTGGTTTCATAGGCACAGATCAATTATCCGGATGACGGTTGCATCCTCTTTTAATACCTGCCAGAATATAACTGGTATTCGTCCCGAAACGGTCTTTTTGTCCGGTTCCGGCGTTATGCTTAAAAGATAATCCTCGGGATATCACTTATATACCTGCGGTTATTTTTTTCGCATGCCTTGGCCTCGAACAAAAATCTTCATTTCTGAACGGACACTAACTGTTTGCGGGAGCATGGCAAATGTTGATATTTTTATCAATATGCTTACCATTAATTATCAACATGCTAACCAATATTTACCAGTATGCTAACCATTAATTATTAGTATGCTTACCATTAAAACTGGATATTTTTCAAGAAAAAACGTAAGTTCTGAAGTTCCCCGGTAGAGAAAAAGCTCTCCTTTGCTCTTTTCCCTCCCCCAAAAAACGACCTTTTTATCGTTATGAAGCGTTTCCTGAAACGACTGATACTTTTTTTAGCGGTTCTGGCGATTCTCAGTGGAATCGTTGGCGGCGCCACCCTGTATTGGCTGGTGGCCGTCAACCCCGGTCCGGAAATCAAGCTGTCCTATATCGAAGGCATCCTCGGCCGGGAAAGCCCGGTTTTTTATCGGGACGGCAAGCAGAAAATAGGGGTACTTTTTCAAAAGGCGCATCGTCAGTATCTCCCCTTTCGTTTGATCCCGAAACCCTTTATCAATGCTATAGTGGCGGCCGAAGATGATCGGTTTTTTCATCACTTCGGTATCGACATCCCCGGTATTATCCGGGCAATGATCGCCAACATCAGGGCCGGCCGGATCGTGCAGGGCGGCAGTACCATTACCCAGCAGACGGCCAAAAATCTGTTCAAGCGTAAGTCGCGGTCCTATCGGGCCAAACTCAAGGAGATGATCAACGCCCTGCGTCTGGAACATTTTTATTCCAAGGACAAGATACTGGAATTTTATATCAACCAGTTTTTTGTCAGCGGTAACGGCCATGGTCTGGGGGTGGCGGCCCGCTATTATTTTGATAAGGATGTGAATAAGCTGACGCTGCTGGAAGATGCCTTTATCGCCGGTAGTGTCAAGCAGCCTAACTATTATAATCCTTTTATCAAGAAAAACAGGGCGGCCGCTGATCTTGCCCGCAAGCGCGCCAAGGAACGGGCCGCCTATGTACTCGGCAAAATGCGCCGCCTGAAGATGATCAGCGAGGCGCAGTATGATCAGGCCATGAAGAGTACCATTGTTTTTCACCGCGGCAAGATGTCTTTTGCCCTGAACACCGTTATGGATATGGTCAGGGACGGACTGAGTACCCCGGAAATTACCAACGCCCTGGAAGAGCACGGCATCAGCAACGTCTCGACCTCGGGGATCAAGATTATCACCTCCATCGATCCTGAACTCCAGGAAAAGACCTTGTATGACCTGCGCCGCGAACTGTCGCGGCTCGATGTCCGTTTGCGGGGCTATGACCGGGACCAGGTACAGCGGGAGTACCGCAACCTGGATTATAAGGGCGATACCCAGTTGCACCGGGGCGCCTTTATGTTCGGCCATATTGCGGAAATACGGAACAAAACCGGCAGAGACCCTGAAATCATGGTTAAGTTCGGCCGTAACCTGCCGGACGGAATCATCGACCGGCAGGGGCTTGAACGGATGCTCACGGCCCTGGTCCGCTATAAAGAACAGCGTTGGAGCAAGGCGGAGGACCGGGACCTGCCTCTCTTGTTGAGCCAACTGCGGCCGGGGGACCGGGTCTGTGTCAGTGTCAGGAAGATCGATCAGCAGGGCACGCCGTTGTGCGACCTGGAACGATTCCCGCTGCTCCAGGGGGCGGCCCTGGTCATGCAGCACGGGGTCATCAGGGCCATGGTCGGCGGTATGGAAAACCGCTATTTCAACCGGGCGGTTGATGCCAGGCGGCTCATGGGGTCAACCTTTAAGCCGTTTCTTTTCGCCGCCGCCCTGCAGTTGGGATGGAACAGTACCGATATGCTTGATAACCGGCGCAACATTTTTGTCTTCCAGGACAAACCCTACTTCCCCCGGCCGGATCACCACAGCCCGTATGCCGAAGTATCCATGAGCTGGGCCGGGGTGAACTCGGAAAACCTGGCAGCGGTCTGGCTGCTCTGTCATCTCACCGCCCGTCTGACGCCGCCCCGGTTGCGCGAAGTGGCGGCTCACCTTGACCTGGCACCGCGCGGCGACGGCCTGCAGCCGGAAAGCTATGAGCACTTCAAGCGCCGTATTCGTGACCACTACGGGATTCGGGTTAACCAGGAGATCCTGGAACAGGCGGCCTATAACCGGGCGGTCAAGGCCCTGGAGGCGGATTTTCTCTTCGATGACCGGTCTTACGACTATGGCCAGCTGCGGCAACTCCCTTACGGCCTGCATTTCGATACCTATACCGAGGCCGTGGACCGGGACCTGGAAGATCTTGACCTGTCTGAACAACAGCAAAAAGAACTGCAGCTGCGCCGGAAAATTCTCGCCCGAAACTATCTGGCCCTGCAGCCGGTCATGGCGGCCTTGGACCGTTATCGTCGTTATCTCGCCCTTGACGGACCCGGCGGCCGGGAGAAAAATTCCCTGGCCTTCCTGGACAGTGAAAGCGGCAATCCGCTGCCGGACGGCCATTTCCTGCTGGACCCGGCCGGCCGGGTTGTCTTTTCGCTGCAACCGCCCGGGAAGAACCGGCGGCTGCTGTCTTCGAGTGCGTTGCGGGAGCGGCTGCGAAACATGGACGAGAAAACGGTGCGGACCTTCTGGGATAATGTTCAACTCGACGACATCCTGAGTGTTTACGCCTTTCGCCATGTCAGTGCGCAGATGGCCAGGGAGCACGCGGAATTGCTCTCTCATAAGCCCTATTCCATGGCAGTGCTGGAGTCCGTGCCTGATTACCGCCTCATGGTGGGGCTGCAGTATCTTGTTCACTTGGGCCACGCGCTCGGGATTCGCAGCGAGCTTGAGCCGGTCCTGTCCTTTCCCCTGGGCTCCAACGTTATTTCACTCATGGATGCCGTTCGCATGTATGAAACCCTGGTCACCGGCAGGAGATACGATATGGCCGGTGCGGAAAAAGGGGACGAGACCGGCAACGACGGCCTGGCGATTATCGAACGGATAGAAACCGTTGACGGCGAGGTGCTCTACTCGCAGAAAACGGTCTCCGACAAGGTGCTCGACCCGCCTAATGCCGCGGCTGTCGGCAATATTCTGCAAAACATTGTCAAGTACGGCACCGGCGGTTATGCCCACGCCCATGTGCGCCTGAACAGCACCGAGCCGGAAAAACAGCAGGCTCTGCAGCGGCTTGACCTGCC
>JAADIK010000193.1:0-4641 GCA_013151365.1 Deltaproteobacteria bacterium | reverse complement strand
CTATGTCCCCAGGCTTGCGCATGGTAAAACCGTCATGCGGCTGGCTGACGGCTACACCATCGGGGTCTATGTGGGCTTTGACGATAACCGGCCGATGGTGCGGGGGACAACGCATCTCACCGGGGCGGCCGGCGCCCTGCCGGCATGGAGCGATATCGCCTCGGCGGCCCTGAATCTCGACCATCCCGGCGACCGCGTCGATGTGGCGGACCTGGGCTTTAACGGCCTGCATCTGCAGTATCCCGACACCGGAGAGGTTTTTGTCCCGGTTGATCCGCAGCAGGGCGGGGCCGTCATCGACGGCCGGGGGGCCTTGCGCTCCACAGTGACGCCGTCATTGCCGGCCGTCCTTACCTATGGCCAGGTGGTCGGCGGTGGTCATTTTGAGCCGGAACGTTTTTTCCAACCATACTGGAAGAATCATCAGTAGGCTTTTTTCGTAACGATTCAGGGATAAGCGAAAAACTGCCATAAAAAACAATTGTCCACCCGGGGATTTTCTGATAGTTTCCTCAAAAGGTACGAGTCCCCGCCAATCTTTTTGACGGATCAATGCGGAGCCGTGAGGTTTTGCCGCGGAACAGGAACTAGCCGTTATGTGCAAGCAAAATTCCCGAAGGTTGCCGGTCTGGCTGCTTTCTTGCCTCTTTTCACTTTCTCTGTGCAGCTGTATGGCGCCCCGGCCCGTGAAACCGTATCCGGCCCGGCATGAGCCGGCCGCTGCGGCGGCCCGGCAGGCACAACTGCCATCGGCAATCCCTCCCCCCGGACATGGTGTCGTTGCCGCCGGTCGCCAGGCCGTCGCCCCGGCGGCTCATGCCGAGGACGTGCTGCTGTCGAGTCTCGCCCTGGTTGATGACCGGGTCACCGCCTACGAGGATAAACTCGCGGCCTGGCAGAAATTTTCCGCCGGGACGGCGAGTATGAATCTGGATGCGGAGCAGCAGGGCAAGCTTGCCGCCTGTCAGCAGCGACTACAGGATATCCTGACCGGCTATCGCGGACTCCAGCGGAAGTTGCTCCGGCTCAGCCCGGCCCAGGCCGATGAGCTGCCGGTCCGGGCGTTGCTTTTCCGGGTCGAGAAGGAAGATATCGGTTTCCTGGAGAGCGACTGCCGGCAGTTCATCAAGGGCCCGCCGCCGGCCGCCGGCTGGTTGGCGGCAACCAGGAACAGCCTTGTTCTGAAGAGTGAACAGGATATCAAGGCGGCAATGGCCTCGGGTGATTATCAGCAGGTTATCACCCTGTACGGGCAGCTGCCCCTCAACAAGGGTGAAAGTCCATCTTATGAAATGACCTTGCTGTATGGCCGGGCTCTTATGCGGACCGGCCGCACCGACGAGGCCGTCAAGGTCTTGCAGGATCTGCTGGCCTCGTTGCGGCGGCAGGATCAGTCCCGGAAAATAAATACCTTGATCGGGCTGATCGCCGATCTTCAGTTCAGCTCTGAAGATTATGATGATGCCTGGAAGTCCTACGACGAGATTGTCAAGAGCTATACCAGGCTCGGCAAGCTCAACGATTGGGCGCGGCAGCAGCAGGCGGAACTTAATGCCAGGACCGGCAACAGTGCCGAGGTGAAAAGCTACGCCGTTCTTCTGCGGAGTTATCTCGGTTACAACCGGGACCGCGACGGTTTCAAGGTGGTGCAACTGGCGGAGCAGTTTATCGAAAACTACCCCGGTTCACCGGTAATTACCAGAGTGCAGCGCATTCTCCTGGAGTCCCGGGGCCAGGCGGAGCAATGGTTCTCGGCGATCCTCGATCAGGTCAGCCGGTTGCAGCAGGAAAAGAAATTCCCGGAAGCCCTGACACGACTGCAACAGCTATCCCAGGTTAATCTGCCCCCGGATAAGCAGGAAACCATTCGTCGCCTGACAGAGGAGTTGACCGTCGCCCAGGCCCATGAGGCCGAGGTTCAGCGGCTGCTTGTCGAACAGAACCGGCAGAAAGACTGGAACACGGGCCAGGCGCACCTGCAGGCCAAGGAATACGATGCGGCCATCAAGGTCTTTGACCGCCTGCTGAACACCCCGTACGACGAGAGAGCCCGGGCGCAGATCCAGGAGGCCGCCCAGTTGGCGGCGCAGGAGAGACGGCAGAAGGCGGCGGAACTCTTTGTCGGCGCCAGCAGGGCCAAGGACCTGGCAAGCAGAAAGAGGCTGTTGCTGGCATCGCGGCAGCTGCTCCTGGAAATTATGAATAAATACCCGCAGTCCGGGATCATTGACAAGGTCAAAAAGAATTTACAGCGGATTGATGATGACATAAGATCTATTGATCCGTCGTTGCAGCTTACCATCCCGGCCGTCGGGCCGGATACGCAGAATGGGTCGTCGCCGTCGCCGTCCCAGGCTCAGGCCCAGGCCCAGGCCCCGGCCCCGGCCCAGACTCAGACTCAGACCCCGGCGCCGCCCCCGCCGGTGCAGGTGGAGATAATACCACCGGCAGAGGTCAAGTGAAAATAGATGGCAATATGGTAACGATTCAGGTGGCGGCAAAAAGTGTTCTGCCCCTGGCCGGTAACTGAATAGTTATGAAATATGAACGTGCTGGAGTGATGAAATATGAACAAAAACCTGGTTATTTTTGCTTTGGTCGTGCTGACTATTCTTGGCTCAATCTGGGGCTCTGTCGCCAATAAGAAGAAAATGAGCCTGGAGCAGCAGTTGACCGAGACCGTAACCAAGCTGCAGAAATTGCGTCAGCACAACAGCCGGGAGCGGGAGCAGATACTCGGCAAGACCGCCAGCCTGCAGGAGGTCTTGAATGACAAGGAGAACCAGTTGCTAAACGGCAGGAAAGAACTGGTTGCCCTGCGCAAGGCCAACAAGGCGCTGGAATCCAAACTCTCCGGCTGTGATGCGGCGGTGCAGAAGTTGAAAGGGGAAAACGCCGCGCAGTTCAAGGATTTGCAGGCGGCAACGGCACGGATTGCCCGGTTGACAGGTGCTTTGAAGGGACAGAACAAACCGCTGCCAGGCGCCGGCCGTGATATGACGACCGCCGGTACGACCGCCGGGTCCGCGGCCTCGGGCTCCCTGCCGGAACAGATGCGGTCGGCGCAGCAGACCATTGAGGAATTGCGGCAGCAACTGGCTGCCGCCAGCGCCCAGATTGCGGGCCTGGAAAAGATTGTCGACGAAAAGAACAGCGCCATAAAAGAGACGGCGCAGGCGATGGCCCGGTCAAAGGTCAACATGAATGTCTTGCTGGCCAAGATCTCGGAGCAGCAAGACAGCCTGCAGCAACTCCGGACGGAAAAACAGGAACTAGTCAAACAACTGGCGGCCAAGGACGAAGAAATTGCCAACCTGCGGGAAAAAATTATTCAGACCCCGGTCAAAAAGTAACAGGAGTCCGGCCGGCAGCGAGGTCTTTTGTTCGGAACCGGGTAGCCGCCGGTCATGGTGCGGGCCATGAAGGCCCAGGTCTTGCAACAGTTTGCCGACCTGCGGGAGCAGCCGGAGCCGCTGACCCTGTGCCGGCGGCCGGTTCCGGTCCCCCGTGAGCATGAGATCCTGATCCGGGTGTCGGCCTGCGGCGTCTGCCACACGGAGCTGGATGAGATCGAGGGCCGGCTCTCTCCGCGTTTGCCGGTGATTCCCGGTCACCAGGTGGTCGGCAGGGTTGAGAAGGGCGGTCGCTCGGCAAAACGGTTTCAGCCCGGTGACCGGGTCGGTGTGGGCTGGATTTATTCCGCCTGCGGTCGCTGCGAGTTCTGTAAAAACGGCATGGAAAACCTGTGCCCGGAATTTCAGGCCACCGGCCGGGATGCCGACGGCGGCTATGCCGAATACATGACCGTGGCCGAGGACTTTGCCTATCCGATTCCGGCAATCTTTACCGACATCCAGGCGGCGCCTCTTCTTTGTGCCGGGGGCACCGGCTTTCGTTCGCTGCGATTAACCGGCCTGGTCAACGGGCAAAACCTGGGCCTGACCGGTTTCGGCGGTTCCGGGCACCTGGTTCTGCAGATGGCGAAATATCTTTATCCCGGCTCCGATGTTTTTGTCTTTGCCCGCAATCCGGCGGAACGTTCGTTTGCCCTGGAGCTTGGCGCCGTCTGGGCCGGAGACCCGGCCGAGGCCGCGCCCGAGCCGCTGCATGCCATCATCGACACCACGCCGGCCTGGAGGCCGGTGGTGGAGGCCATGGCCAACCTGGCGCCCGGCGGCCGCCTGGTGATCAACGCCATCCGCAAGGAAGGAGGGGATCAGGAGGTCCTGATGGAGCTGGATTACCAGCGGCATCTCTGGTTGGAAAAAGAAATCAAGTCCGTGGCCAATGTCTGCCGGCGCGATGTGGCCGAGTTCCTGGAACTGGCAGCGGCGATGGCCCTGAAGCCCGAGGTCGAGGTGTATTCTCTGCAACAGGCCAATCAGGCCCTCTACGAGTTGAAGACGCGCAAAATCCGTGGTTCCAAGGTCCTCCGGATTTCCTGAACCCCCTCCTTCCTGAAGTGGTGCTGCTCCTTCGTCCTCTCTGAAGTCCCAAGCGAGCGAAGCCAAGGCACGAGAACTCGTACAACTCGGAATTTTCCCCGGATTGACGGCCTTTGGTGATTTTTTACTTTTCCGGCGGGGCGGGCCGGTCCTGCTTCTTGTGCCGCTGTTCGGAACGGAAAAAATTTTTCTGATA
>JAADIK010000119.1 GCA_013151365.1 Deltaproteobacteria bacterium | reverse complement strand
TGTTCGTATTGCGACAGAGGGACGTTGTGTCCCAGATTGCCTTGCCATATCTATCTGTCATCATTATCCATCTTCTTCAAATCGAGCAACTGCCTTGGCGATGCTGGACGTAGCAACTCCAACGTGCCGCGCTATCTCCGCCATGGTCACTATCACGTGTGGTGTTCCGCATAGACATCAAGTAAACGGCGAATCATTTTTTGGTATTGCGTATGATGTTTTTTGGCCTCTTTTTTGAAAAAATCAATGCTGGCTTTACTCAGCGTGATAGTAACCTTGACATTGTCTTCTTTAAAAACCAGCTCATCCGGAGATGGCAAAAAATCATCGACAATGCGAACATCTCCCAGTGACTCATCAGTGTATCTAATTTTTTTTCTTATTTGCGTTGACATAAATCTTCCTCCCTTTCCGCCAGTACCCGGCACCAATAATACGTATTGAATTTCCACGATATGTGAAACGTACAGTAATGATACCTTCACCCACTTCACCAAAGCAATATAATTTTATGGCTATTTATATGGCAGCTCTGACCCCTGAGGAGCATAAAGGCCGAAGCTTACCTTCCGCCGTCGGCTGCCCTCCTGTTCAACCTGGGATACAGTGTCCCCAAAGACAAAGAAACATGTACGGAAAATTTACGGATTTGATTGACATGGTGGCCGTAATGCACTATTTTTAAAATTGAGCTTACAAATTAACCCCACAAAATAAAGGAGCCAATAATGGCAACTGCACGTTTAGATATGAGGTTAAGTCCTGACATCAAAGCTAAAGCAGAAAAAGCATCTGCGCTTCTTGGGGTGAGGAGCTTAACTGAGTACATCGTCAAGCTGATTGACGAAAATTCAACAAAAGTCATTCAGCAATATGAAAGCATGACGGTTGAAAATGATATTTTCGACAATTTCATCCAAGTATGCGAAAAACTGCAAGAACCGAATAAAAAATTGGCAGACGCCGCTGCTTTTACCAAAAAGCAGGGAATCAAATGAAATGTGGTAAAACCTTTGTTGAGTTAAACAAGGCTATTCACGATAGAACAACTTTTGATTGTGGTTCAGTAGAATTAAACACCTTTTTGCAAAGGCATGCTTTAAGGCATCTAAAGGTCGGTGTCAGTAAGACAATGATTTTACCGGCCTTGGAGCGACTGTCCAATCAAAAATATCCTATCTGCTCCTTCTATACTGTTGTTCCGAGTTCGATCCAAAGAGAAACATTACCTCAAAATCTATCAAAGTCATTGCCCCATTACCCAGTTCCTGTATTTCTTATTGCCCAATTAGCAGTAAATAAAAAAGTTCAGGGACAACAATTGGGCAAAATAACGCTTATAAAAGCACTTGAGTTTTTGTGGCAAGTCAATCAACAAATGCATGCTTATGCTGTTGTGGTCGATTGCATCAACGAGTTGGTTGAGAAATTCTATCAGAAATATGGATTTCAATATCTTCACAAAAAACATGGTAAAATCAGAATGTTTTTACCAATGAAAACGGTGGGGCAACTGTTTGAAGATAGAGAGTAACTCTCTATAATCACAGAATCGGTGAGGGCAAGGGACGTCCATTTGCAAATCAGTTGATGTTCAAGCGTAGGTGAAATATCTATTGGATATCTGTATACTTTTCGAATTAACTGAATCGTAACTAGTCAGAGGGAGTGGAACTCTATGTTGTTGCCTCCGACCTGTAAGACGCCGCACATATAACTTGCTGTTTTGTGCTTGTTATTACGTCTTTCCGTTGTTCTGATCAATCCGGGGCGACTGAAAAAATTGATGAAATTTTTAAAATTGCGATTTAAACTTACTATGATAGCCGTCGGTTAGACAGTCGCCGGTGGCGATACATAAGGGAGTGGATCAAGGTACAAATTGTGAGATTATCCCCTCCCCTACTCCAACCTCTTGAGGCGCTGACCTGAAAAAGCGATTACCTACCATCTCCCCCATCACTTATAAAACCGCTACGCTCCAGGAGCAGGTAGAACTCTACTCCAGCCTGCTTGACAACTGCACCGACCTTATTCACCGTGTTACCCCGGAGGGGAACTTTATCTATGTCAACCAAGCCTGGCGCAACGCCCTGGGCTATTCGGAAGAAGACATCAGGCAGTTATACCTGATGGATATTATAGATGAAAGCTGCCGGGAAAAATGTCACTGCATCTTCAACGCCCTCCTCGGCGGCGAACGGATTGACCGCAACGAAACCATATTCCTCGCTAAAGACGGTCGCCGGATCACGGTTGAAGGACGCTGCCAGACTACCTTTGAAAACGGCAAGGCAGTGGCGATGACCGGTATTTTCCGCGACATATCGGAGCGGGTCAAAAACGATCTTGCCCTGCGCGAAAGCGAGCAGCGTTTTCGTACGCTTTTTGAAAACAGTACCGACATTATGCAGATAGTCGCCACGGACGGCCATTTCCTGCATGTTAATCCGGCTTGGCTGAAAGCCTTTGGCTACAACAGGGATGAAGTTAACCGGCTGACCATCTTTGACTTGATCGCGCCTGATTGCCAGGGACACTGCGAAAAAACCTTTCAACAGGTCCTCTCCGAGGACAGGGTCCACCAGATTGACACCACCTTTATTGCCAAGGATGGCCAAAGAGTAGAGATAGAAGGCAGTGCCGTCGCCATCTTCAAGGATGGCAAGCCTCTTTATTCCCAATGTATATTCAGGGATGTCACGGAAAAACGAAAGATGGAAGAGGAACTGCTGAAGACGCAGAAACTGGAGTCCATCGGCGTGTTTGCCGGTGGTCTGGCCCATGATTTCAATAATTTACTGACCGCAATTCTGGGAAATATTTCCCTGGCCAAGGCAACGGTTGCCGAAAATACTCCCCTGGGCGGCCGATTGAAAAAGGTAGAAAAGGCAACCCTGCGGGCCAAGGGACTCACCCAGCAATTGCTGACCTTTGCCAAGGGAGGAGCTCCGGTCAAGAAACTCTCCGGGATAGCCGACTTGGTCCGAGACTCCGTCGATTTTTCTCTCCGGGGCTCAAACGTTAAACAAAAATACCAATTTGCCCCGGATCTCTGGACGGCGGAAGTCGATGAAGATCAGCTCAGCCAGGTAGTACAAAACCTGGTCATCAATGCCGGACAGGCCATGCCCGATGGCGGCAGTTTGACTGTAGCGGGGAAAAACATCACCCTTGACAGCGACAATCACACCGGTTTGCCGGCAGGCCGTTATCTGCTGCTGACCGTGTCCGACGAAGGCCACGGTATTTCACGGCAGGATCAGGATAAAATCTTTGACCCCTATTTTTCCCGCAAGGAGAGCGGCAGCGGTCTTGGCCTTGCCGTTGCCTATGCTATAATGAAAAAGCATGACGGCCTGATAACGGTCGACTCCGTTCCGGGCAAGGGAGCTACCTTTTCGCTCTATCTCCCTGCCGCCCGGCCGCGATTCGAGAAAGCAGGAGAACTGCAACAGGAGGAATCGACAACCGGCGGGCATATTCTCATTATGGATGATGAGAAAATCGTGCGTGACGTGGCCGGCGAAATGCTTGATTTTCTCGGCTACACGAGCAGTTCGGCGGAACATGGAGAAGAGGCCATTACGCTGTACCGGGAAGCCCTGAGCAATGGCAGGCCTTTTGACGCCGTCCTGATGGACCTGACCATTCCCGGTGGAATGGGGGGCAAAGAAACCATGGCCCGGCTTCTTGAAATCGACCCACAGGTTACAGGTGTTGCTTCCAGCGGCTATGCCAACGACCCGATAATGGCCAATTTTACCGACTACGGATTCAGCGCTGTTATCCCAAAACCTTATCAGATGGATGAACTGCGCACAACTCTGGCACAGGCACTTCCACGCAACAGATAACCAGGGACTCCAGCCACCTCTTGAGGCGATGACCTGAAAGGCGTTTACGGTAGCTCTTTTTTTGATGGCTGATTCAATCGGTAAGAACAGAACAATACTGCTCCTGGGCAATTACCGCCCTGCCTTGATTCTGGCCCGTAATCTTGCCGCAAACGGTTACAAGATTATTGTCGGCATGCAGGGCAGTGACCACTGTTGCGAACACAGTCGTTTCGTGTCGCAGATGTGGAACCATTCCGACTGTACAGAGCACGGCTCGCTGTTTTTCCATGAATTGGCTCATTTCGCAAAGGTGCACGACCTGGCCGCCATCTTTCCGGTCGCCGAAAGATATGTCCGTTTTTTTGCCGAAAACAGCCGGTGTCTTTCCGGCTTGCCGCCCGTCATAATGATGGACAAACAGCTGGTAAAAAAATGTTTGGACAAATTATTCATGATGCGGCTTGCCAAGGAACTGGGCATTCCAATGGCGGAATTCACCGTAGCCCGAACTGCCGATGAATTGGATAAGGATCTTGACCGGTTGGGTTTGCCGGTGGTCATCCGCCCTCTCGGGTCCGTGAAACGTCTGAACGGAGACAAGGCGATTGTCGTTCGAAACCGAACGGAAGTTGACTTTCTTGATATTGACTGGCAACAAAATCGGGAAGGATTGCTTTTGCAGAAAAAATTTTCAGGGCTTCGCCACAATATATATTTCGCGGCGGCTGAAGGACGCATCGTGCGTTACCTCCATGCGGTCATTACCCGGACCGATCGAACCGATGGTACCGGTCTTGCCGTAGATGGAATAACCGTCGAGCCTGATGTTGAACTGCGCCGTCAGACTCATTCACTGATCAAGGCGCTCAACTATTCAGGTGTCGGGTGCGCTCAATACCTGGTCAATGAATCAACTCGCGAAGCCAGCTTTCTCGAGATCAATCCAAGGATAGCGGGGAACCATGCGGTACCTGAATATGCCGGACTAGAACTCGGTAGATTCCTGTTGGCCATGGTACTCACGGGAAAGCCGGACCTGACACCATACACCGGCCCGGCCGGAATTCGCTATTCCTGGACAAGCGGCCATCTCGTGGCGACAAAATTTTCTTTAAGGAATGGAGAAATCAGTGCCGGTGAGGCATTACGGAGTTGGTTGCTGGCGGTCGTGCCAGCTCTGCGTGCAGATGTACATATGATATTTTCGTGGTCGGATCCGCTGCCGGCGCTTCATGCGTTGTGGGTCGCCCTTCCGCCACTTTGGCGCAGATGACAGGATTCCGAATCTAAGAACCGTTCTTCTTTTTCGGGGGCGTGAAGCCCGGCAGGCTTTGCGCCGTTGTTTTCCGGGCCGGCGGTTTGCCGGTGATGTTGGTGACCCGGCGCACAACCCGGTTGCCGGCCCGTCTCCCCTTGGCCCCTGCCCCTTTGATCTGGTAGTCGTCCAGGTCTATTTCCAGGCTGTTATACCTGGCCCGCGAGGACGGGACCAGGCTGATGCGGGCGCGTATGCCCGTTTCCCCCACTGCCAGCATCTGGATAATCGAGCGTTTGTGTTCGGGGAAAAGACGGTATTCGCGGTTCAGAATAAACTTGGGCGTCCGAAATCGTTTGATGTAGGTGTAATTTTCCCGGCCGTCGCGGTAGATCACATTAAAAACCAGGTCGCTTTTCACTATCCCCATCCACAGCAGGTCGCTGCCCACGAAAAACTTGTCCGTTACGTTGACGACCCGGTACGCACCGTTGCGGAAGATCAAAAACAGGCGATCCAGCTCCGAACAGGTCAACTCGATATCCTTGGTCTTGTTCTCGGCCTTGATCTTGTGGCCGAGAAAACCGGATTCCCGGTGATACCCCACTACCAGGTTGGACAGGGCGGCGGCGCGGATATCGACCTCGTCGATATGTTCGATTTTGCTGCGGCGCGGGTAGAGTTGGCCGTATTTATCAAGCAGAGACTGTAGGTAGTTGACGGTAAAGCCGATAATGTCGGTCAGGTCCTTCTCGACTTTCTTGATACTTTTTTCAATTGCCCGGATTTCCTTGTGCTGGCGATTGATGTCAAAGCGGGTAATCCGCCGAATCTTGATTTCCAGCAGCTTTTCCACGTCCTCCTTGGTCACCGGCCGCGGCAAATCGTCGGCAAATGGTTCCAGGGCGGTATGGACCGTAGACAGCACCTCCCGGTAACGGGTGATCTCCTCGATCTGTTTGTACAGGCGCTCTTCGATGAAAATCTGTTCCAGTTTGCGGGCATGGAGCTTTTCCCTGAGCCGCCCCAGTTCAATGTGCAGCTCTTTTTCAAGGTCACGGACCAGTTTGTCCGAATTGTGGCGGAGGACTTCGTCCACGGTCATCTGGCAGGGCATGTTTTGACGGATAACCACCAGGTTGGGCGATACGCTGAGCTCGCAATCGGTAAAGGCGAACAGCGCGTCAATGGTCTCGGCGGCGTAAACCCCCCGGGCCAGCTTGATTTCGACCTCCACTTCCTCGGCGGTATAGTCGTTGATGGACGCGATTTTGAGTTTTCCCGCCTTGGCCGCCCTTTCCACGGAATCGATCAGGGCCTGGGTGGTCAGGTTGTAGGGCAGCTCCCGGATGACAATGGTCTTGTCGTCAACTTCCTCGATGCGGGCCCGGCAGCGGAGCCGACCGTTACCCTGGTTATAGCCGGTAACATCGATGATGCCGCCGCGGGGGAAATCGGGATAGAGAGTGAATTCATCGCCGCGCAGGTACTTGATCTGCGCCTCCAGCAGTTCGCAGAAATTATGGGGCATGATCTTGGTGGCCATGCCCACGGCAATACCTTCAGCGCCGAGCAGCAGCAAAAGAGGCAGCTTGGCCGGCAGGGTAACCGGTTCCTGCATCCGGCCGTCATAGGAATCCGTAAACTCGGTCAGATCCTTGTTGAACAGGGTTGCCAGGGCCAGGGGCGTCAGGCGGCATTCGATATAACGGGCCGCCGACGCCTGATCCCCGGTAAAAATATTGCCGAAGTTGCCCTGCCGGTCGATCAGGTAGTCTTTGTTGGCCAGGTTGACCAGGGCGGCGAAGATTGACTGGTCGCCATGAGGATGGAGTTTCATGGTCGCGCCGACCACGTTGGCCACCTTGTGAAAACGGCCGTCATCCATATTATACAGGGTCTGCAGGATCCGGCGCTGAACCGGCTTCAACCCGTCGTCAATGTCCGGGATGGCCCGGTCCCGAATGACATAGGAGGTGTAATCGAGAAAGTTATCGTCAAAAAGACGCTGCAGCTTGCCGTATTTAACCTGGGGAGCGGGAATATCGGTCATACCGGCCTCAATATCAGATGATCCATGATGTAGCGGCGCCGCTCGGGCGTATTCTTCCCCATGTAAAAGCTGAGTACCCGGGAAATCTCGCTGAGCGAATCGATCCGGACCTGGCGGAGACGCATGTCCGGGCCGATAAACTGTTTGAATTCCGGCGGCGATATTTCACCAAGGCCCTTGAAGCGGGTGATTTCCACTTTATTCGCCGTCTTGCCCCGGCCCTGGAGTTTTTTTACCGCCGCCGCCCTTTCCTTGTCAGTGTAACAGTAGCAGGTGCTGGTCTTGGTCCGGACGCGGAAAATCGGAGTCTCAAGGATATAGACATGCTCCAGCTTGACGAGCGCCTCAAAGTAGTGGAGAAAAAAGGTCAACAGCAGATTACGGATATGCAGACCGTCCACGTCGGCATCCGTGGCCAGGATGACCTTGTCGAAACGGAGGCTGCCCACCGATTCTTCGATATCCAGGGCCCGCATCAGGCTGTACATCTCGTCATTCTTATAGAGCGTATCCAGGCGGTGGCCGAAGACGTTCATGGGCTTGCCCTTGAGGGAAAAAACCGCCTGGAGCATGGGGTCGCGGGAACTGACGATAGAGCCGGCGGCCGACTGCCCTTCGGTGATAAAGATCATGTTCTCCCGGCCCGGCTTTGACGGACGGTTACGGGAGGGATGATATTTGCAGTCCTTCAGCTGGGGGATTTTGAGGGCCACCTTCCTGGCGTTGGCCTTGGCCTCGCGGCGGACCGATTGCAGCTCCCGCCTGACCCGCTCGTTGCGCTGCACCTTGTCGAGGAGAAACTCGGTCGTCTCCGGGTACTTGTAGAGATGGTCGACCACGGCGTCCCGGACGGTATTGACGATCCAGGAACGGATATCGGTGTTGCCCAGCTTGTTTTTGGTCTGCGATTCAAAGATCGGCTCCTGGATCTTGACCGCCATGGTGCCGACGATCCCGTCCCGGACGTCCCGGCCGTTGTACTTTTTGCCGGTGAACTCGTTGACTCCCTTGAGGATCCCTTCCCGGAAGGCCGACAGATGGGTGCCGCCTTCGCTGGTATAGGTGCCGTTGACAAAGGAGAAGTAGGAATCACCGTAATCGTCGGTATGAGTGAAGGCGAATTCCAGTCCCTTGTCTGAAAAGAAAATCGGCTCGTACAACTGCTTGCCGTTGATCTCGCCGGCCAGCAGGTCCAGCAGGCCGTGTTCCGAGAAAAAACACTCTCCGTCAAAATAGAGCTTGAGCCCGGCATTGAGATAGGCATAGCGCCACAGCCGTTTTTCGATGAATTGCCGATCAAAGGCGAAGTCCGGAAACAGGTCCCCGGCCGGTAGAAATTCGATCAGGGTGCCGTCATCCTCATCGCTTGGCCCCTCGTCCTCGGACAGCAGGCTGCCGTGGCTGAAGACCGCTTTTTTAAACCGGCCCTCCCGGAAGGAACAGACGACGAACTCCGATGACAGGGCGTTGACCGCCTTGGTGCCCACGCCGTTCAGGCCGACGGAAAATTGAAACACATCGGTGTTGTACTTGGCGCCGGTATTGATCACCGATACGCATTCGACAAGCTTGCCCATGGGGATGCCCCGGCCGAAATCGCGCACCCGGCAGCGGCCGTCATTGTCGATTGCAATATCAATGCGTTTGCCGGCCCCCATAATGAACTCATCGACGCAGTTGTCAATCACCTCTTTCAGGAGAATATAGATGCCGTCGTCCGGATGGGAACCGTCTCCCAGGCGGCCGATATACATGCCGGGCCGCAAGCGGATATGCTCCAGGGAACTGAGAGTCTTTATCTTGGATTCGTCGTATTGGTGCTCGGCCACGGGATATTTCGAAAATTGGAGGTTTTTCAGTTTAGAATCCGAAAATGCCAAACAGAACAACAAGGTTATGGTTCTGAATTCGGGTCCGGTCCGTAAAAGCGTGACTTGGAAATATACTGAAAACGCCGTTACTTTACAACCTGAATCCGTGACGGCAAGAGAAGAGGGGGCCCGGGGGCGGAAAATCCGCACCCGGGACCCGTGAGGGGGCTGCCCGGAACCGGCAAGCCCGCCTCGATTGCCTTTATAAGCGTCGGCTGGCGCTTAACAGAGGACACCGGGAGATTCGCTCTATTCAGGATGATTACTTGGCCGGGGCCGGGCCGCCCTTCTTCTTTGCGGCTGCCGGCTGCTCCTTGGGCGGCTCTTTAAGCTTGAGCAGCAAGTTCGACTTTTTCAATTCCAGGGTGTCTTGCAGGACATACGGCTCCAGCCTGGCGTAAAACCGGGACTGCGAATTCTTGATAATCTGTTTATTGGCCTTGTTATCACCGGGCCAGATCCGCAGCTTAAAGGTCTTGTCCGCGGTCTTATAGGTAATCGTGGCAACGGCCTTGTCCTTGGGGGTAAAGTCTTTGCCCTCATAGCCGCTGATGGATATCCTGCAGACGGTATTCAGGAGTTTGGTCACCCTGTTTTTGTCCAGTTTGCGGTCGGCCGGGGTCCCGGTCAGCCGCCAGTCGCCCTTGGCGTCACGCTGCAGGTCGATCTCCCCGTGGTTGGTCAAGGTCAGGCTCCGCAGATCGGCGGGATCGACCGCGACATATTTTCTCTGCCACCATGACTCCTTGCCGGTCTGCAATTTCCAGATCGAGAGACCCCTGACCTCATAGACATCATCCTCGCCCGCCCGGCGCAGGTAAATGGTCCTGGCGCTGGGGGCGGTGCCCAGGAAAAAGGTTACGGCCGTCTTCAGGCCGGGGCCGGAGAGGACGATCTTGCGGTTGAATAATTCGTCTCCCACCTTCAGGCGGCTGTGGCTGCCCTTGGTGCGGGAAACCAGCCGGGAGCTTTTCAGGCCGGCGATCCGCTTGATCAAGTTGTCGATTTTGCCATTGTCGCCGGGATAGCCGTCGGGACCGACCGTCCAGGCCTGCTTGATTTTGGCCAGGCTGATGGTTTTGCCCATGTTATCGGTAATGGTTAACGAGGTAACCGTCTCCGGGTGCAGGCCGCTGAAAAGCAAGGTCGCCGGAGGTGGAGCGCCCTGGCCGGGCCGATAGAGATAAGCAATAAGCGCCGCTTGAATGATGAGCAGAACGAAAAGGCCGGTATTTTTTGCTTTAGTCATTTTTTCGCACCTCTATGCCTGTTGTGGATCAAGGGGCATCGGTTTTTCCTTCCGCCGCCGCAGGCCGCCATACAGGCTGACCAGCACCAGGGCGAGAAGAGCCGCCGCATAGTTCAACCACTCCCAGAAAATTTCCTGCTGCCGGGTGAGAGGGATGAGCAGGCGGGACTGGGAACCACGGGAGCGGATAGCCAGGAGATCCTCATCCTCCACGGCCCAGTCCACCGAGTTCTGAACAAAACCCATATTGTTCAGGAAACGGTCATGGTTGGTCGAGCGGGAAATCTGCAGCACCGTATCGTCGATGAACTCCGAACTGCCGACCACCACCAGGCGGGCGGCCGCCGAAGATTTTTTGATTACCGGCCCCATGGGCAGGTTCACCTTTTTCTGTTGCCGGGCCGCGGCTTTGCCCTTGCCCTTGGCGGACTTGGCAGCCGCGGCCGCTTTGATCTCCTTTTCCCGTTCCACCTGGCGCGGGTCGGGACGGTCGGCGAAATAACTGTTAAAGACCCCCTGCTCGGAGACCGCCAGCAGCTCTCTCTTCATCTTCCGCCCCGGCGCGAAACCTTCCTGGGGATAACGCTGTAAATCAGGCTGGATATCGGTGCTGCTCCGGAGCCATGAATCGGGACTGGAGGTGAGCAGCCTGGCCACCTTGCGGCCTTTGCTCTTGGCCGGATCAATAGTCAGGGGCGATACCCAGTTCATGGTCACGGCCGGCAGGTTGGCGACAATGGGGCTGTCCTTGTCCATGCCGCTGCCCCGGACATCGACGAAGAACGGGTAATTCAGCATCCTGATTTCCTGGACCTGGAGACCGCCCAGGTTCCTGGTTACCGGGATGGGAAAGGGCTCGTTCTGTTTGTCCAGGACCAGGGACTGCCCTACCTTGATGCCGTAAGAATCCAGGAGAC
>JAADIK010000183.1:979-18013 GCA_013151365.1 Deltaproteobacteria bacterium | reverse complement strand
GGCCGTACCGTCGGCGCCGGCGTCGTCAGCAAAATTATCGAGTAAGAGGAAGACGATGATCCCTACAGATAAGATTCGTATCCGGTTAAAGGCTTACGATCATAAGCTCCTTGATCAGTCGACACGAGAGATACTCGAAACCGCACGGCGTACAGGGGCAACGGTAGTCGGGCCGATTCCGCTGCCGACGTCCATCAACAAGTACACGGTGTTGCGGTCTCCTCATGTTGACAAAAAATCACGGGAACAGTTTGAGATGCGTACCCACCGTCGCCTTCTTGACATCCTTGAGCCGACTCAGCAGACGATTGATTCGCTGATGAAACTCGAGCTGTCGGCCGGGGTTGATGTAGAGATCAAGCTTCCCTGAGATAGCCGGGGAGCGGTGCAGGTATACGAGGGTGTCGACAGGACACTGCTGAGTAGAGATTTTAGAGCTGACAGGTAGACAAATGCCGAAAACAATGGGAATACTTGGACGGAAGATTGGAATGACCCGGGTCTTTAACGAAGAGGGTCGTTCGATTCCTGTGACCGTAATTGAGGCCGGTCCCTGTACGGTACTGCAGAAGAAAACCGCAGACCAGGAAGGATATGACGCCATCCAGGTCGGCTTTATGGAGAAAAAGGCTTCGCGCCTGAATAAACCTGAAGCCGGACACGTTAAACGCTCCGGAGGTAAGGGTTTTTACCATGTGCGTGAGTTCCGGGTCGCTGATTCGGCGGCTTATGAACTGGGCCAGCAGATTGCAGTTGCCGAGATCTTGAATATCGGCGACAAGGTGCATATCTCGGGGAAATCCAAGGGCAAAGGCTTCCAGGGAGTCTTCAGGCGCTACGGTTTTGCCGGCGGCAAGGCAACGCATGGATCGATGTTTCACCGCGCTCCCGGCTCCATAGGTTGCAGTGCCTGGCCCTCCAGGGTATTCAAGGGCAAGAGACTGCCCGGTCGCATGGGTAATTTTTTGAAGACCCAGAAAAATTTGACGGTTGTCGACATCAGGAATGATGATAACCTTTTGCTGGTTGAGGGGTCGGTGCCGGGTTCCAGGAATGGCCTGATCACCATCTTTACAAAAGAGTAACCGGCCCTTATCGCTTTCGAGGAAAAGTAAATGACAGTATGCGATGTGAAAAATATCTCGGCCGAAAAGGTTGGAGAAGTAGAACTCCGCGATGAGCTTTTTGCTGTCGATGTCCGGCCCAGTATCCTCCACGAGGTGGTGTGCATGCAGCGTGCCAACGCCCGCCAGGGTACCGCATCGACCAAGACCCGCGGCGAGGTTCGCGGCGGCGGCGCCAAGCCCTGGCGTCAGAAAGGAACAGGCCGGGCGCGTTCCGGGACGAAAAATTCACCGGTCTGGCGCGGCGGCGGCGTGGCCTTCGGCCCCAAGCCGCAGGATTACAGCTACAAACTGCCCAAAAAGGTTCGCCGGCTCGCCTTGCGCATGGCGCTTAGTGCCCGTCTGGGGGAGGGGAACCTGGTTATTGTTGATGAATTTAATCTGCCGTCGATCAAGACCAAAGAGTTTGTCAATGTCATGGGCAATTTCAACTTTGACAACTGCCTCGTGATTATCGAGGAGGACAATGCCACGGTCAAGCTGTCCGCCCGTAATGCCGTGGGCTACAAGGTTTTGCCTGTCGCCGGCCTCAATGTTTATGACATTCTGAAATATTCAAAGCTGATGCTCGTGCAGTCCTCGCTGGCACCGCTTGAAGAGAGGTTGATGGTATGAAGGTTCTGTTTGATGTGATCAAAAGGCCCAGCCTGACAGAGAAGAGCAACCTTCTCCAGGAGATCCATGGAACCATTGTGTTCAAGGTTCATCCGAAGGCCAACAAGATTGAAATCAAAAGGGCTGTTGAAGAGCTGTTCAACGTTAAAGTACAAAACGTGAGGACGGCGATGCTTCATGGCAAGAAACGTCGTGTCGGCATTAAATCGACAGGCTTTACCAGTAACTGGAAAAAAGCCTATGTCACCTTGTCGGAAGGCGAAATTAACTTTCTTGACGAACTGTAGGATTCACTGACGTTAACGTGATCCGCGGAAAAGGGTAGAGTAAGGCAAATATCTCAAGGCAGAGCAACGGGAAGAACAATGGCAACCAAAACCCATAAACCGACATCACCGGGCAAGCGGCACCAGGTAACGGTACTGCAGCCTGATATATCAGACAAGGCACCTGAAAAGAGCCTGCTCCGGCCGCTGAAGAAAACCGGCGGCAGGAACTGCTACGGCCGTATTACCTCCCGGCACCGGGGCGGCGGTCACAAGAAAAAGTACCGGCTCATTGACTGGAAAAGAAATAAAATCGGGGTCGAGGCCAAAGTGGTTGCCATCGAGTATGATCCGAATCGCTCGGCCAACCTGGCGCTGCTGACCTATAAAGACGGCGACAAGGCCTATATCCTGGCACCCAGCGGCTTAACGGTGGGCGATCAGGTGGCGGCCGGTGAAACCGTTGATATCAAACCCGGCAACTGTCTGCCCATGACCAATATTCCACTTGGTACCGTTATTCACAACGTGGAGATGAAAATCGGCAAGGGGGCGCAGTTGGTTCGCAGTGCCGGGACGGCGGCGCAGCTCATGGCCAAAGAGGGTGATCATGTCCTGGTCAAGCTGCCCTCGGGCGAGGTTCGCAGATTCAACAAGCTGTGCCGGGCCTGCATCGGTCAGGTCGGCAACTCCGAGTATGGCAGCGAGAAACTTGGCAAGGCGGGCAGAAGCCGCTGGCTGGGCAGAAGGCCGCATGTTCGCGGTGTGGCCATGAACCCGGTCGATCATCCCATGGGTGGCGGTGAAGGTAAGAGTTCCGGCGGACGGCATCCGTGTAGTCCGTGGGGTATTCCGGCCAAAGGTTACAAGACCAGGAGCCGCAAGGGTTCTGATCGTGATATTGTCACCAAACGTAAGAAATAATATCAGGAGAATATAACGATGTCTCGTTCTGTCAAAAAGGGACCATTTGTTGACGGGCACCTTCTGAAAAAGGTTGAGAATGCCCAGGAATCCGGCTCCCGCAAGGTTATTAAAACCTGGTCGCGCCGATCGGATATTATTCCTGATATGGTGGGACTCACCTTGGCCGTCCATAATGGTAAGAAATTTATTCCTGTTTATGTGTCTGAGAACATGGTTGGGCATAAGCTCGGTGAATTTTCGCCGACCAGGACCTTCTACGGTCATGCCTCTGACAGGAAAGGCTCGCGGTAATCCCGCCGCCGCTTGCAACAGCGATTAGGAGAACATCGATGGAAACAAAGGCCGTCGCCAAATATATTCGCATCTCTCCGCAGAAAGCCCGTCTGGTAGCCGACGTGGTGCGGGGAATGGATGTTGACAGTGCTCTGACCACGTTGAAGTTCATGCCCAAGAAAGGGGCGCGGATACTGCGCAAGGTTATTGAGTCGGCAGTTGCCAATGCGATACAGACCGAAACAATTGATGCTGATACCCTGTATGTCAAAAGCATCTTGATTGACGGTGGTCCCATGCTGAAACGGATGCGTCCGCGGGCCATGGGGCGGGCCACAAGAATTTTGAAGCGTACCAGCCATATTACCGTGGTTGTGGACGAGGCCTGAAAGGTCTTGGCGCAGCAGAGAATAAGAGATCAACTGGTAGTGGGAACGGAGGACAACTTTGGGACAGAAAGTTAATCCTATTGGATTGCGGCTTAATATTACCCGCACATGGGAATCGATCTGGTATGCGGACAAGAATTATGTCCGCAACCTGCATGAGGATCAGAAGATTCGGAAGTATCTGAAGAAACGTCTATATCACGCAGGTATCTCTCGTATCGTTGTCGAACGGACCGGCGAAAAAATCCGGATCAAGCTTTTCACTGCCCGCCCCGGCATTGTTATCGGCAAAAAGGGAACGGAGATCGAGACGCTGAAAATGGATATTGAACGGCAGTTCGGCCGCGAATGTTTAATCGATATCCAGGAAGTCCGCCGCCCGGAGGCCGACGCCCAGCTGGTCGCCGAGAACATCGCCATGCAGCTTGAGCGTCGTATCGCTTTTCGCCGGGCGATGAAGAAATCGATTAATTCGGCCCTGCGCTTTGGCGTCAAAGGGATCAAGGTCTCCTGCGCCGGCCGTCTCGGCGGCGCCGAGATGTCACGAACGGAATGGTTCAAGGAAGGCCGTGTTCCCCTTCATACCCTTCGGGCCGATATTGACTACGGTATGGCGGAGGCCCATACGACCTACGGTATCATCGGGGTCAAGGTCTGGATTTTCAAGGGTGAAGTTCTTGCTGAATCCGAAATGGCGGCCTTTGCTTGAACAGTAGGTGATAAAGCGACGGACAGGTAATGCCGTTCACCCCGTTGCAGATCGATAAAGATACTTCCTTCACAGGAGTGCAGAACAATGTTAAGTCCACGCAAGGTAAAATATAGAAAGCAGCACAAGGGCCGCATGAATGGCACCGCCTATCGCGGCTCCGATCTCAACTTTGGGGATTTTGCTCTCAAGGCCACGGAGTGCGGCAGGATGAGTGCTGCTCATATTGAAGCCGCCCGTATCACCATCAACCGGAAAATTAAACGTGGCGGCCAGATGTGGATTCGTGTTTTTCCGGACAAGCCCATCACCAAGAAGCCTGCCGAAACCCGGATGGGCAAAGGCAAGGGTGTGCCGGAATACTGGGTCGCCGTGGTCAAGCCCGGCAGAATTTTATACGAGTTGAGCGGTGTTCCCGAAGAGCTGGCCATGGAGGCCCTGAAGCTTGCCGGGTATAAATTGCCGTTTGCCACCAAGGTGATCTCGAGGAGCACCACGATATGAAGTTGAAAGAAATACGAGAGATGACCCCGGACGAACTGAAAAAGAAGGAGCTGGACCTGCGTGAGGATCTGTTTAAATTGAAGTTCCAGCACGGTACGCGCACCCTGGAGAACCCGGCGCGCCTGGCTCAGCTCCGCAAGAATATTGCCAGGGTACGGACCATCATGAACGAGAAGGCCCGCGCTTAAACGGGTCGAGAGAAAAATCTCCACTGGACTGTAAAGAATGAGCGACAGGAAAAAGACGAGAAAGACACGACAGGGATCCGTTGTCAGTAACATGATGGAGAAAAGTATCGTTGTCCAGGTTGAGCGGAAAGTCCGTCATAAACTGTATGGCAAGTTTATCCGGAGCCGGGTTAAGTATATGGCCCATGACGCGGCAAACGAGTGCAACGTCGGTGATATTGTCCTCATCGAGGAGTGTCGTCCGTTGAGCAAGAATAAGCGCTGGCGGGTGATCAATATTGTCGAGCGCGCCGTTTGATGGCGGGCCGGTTGCGGCCCGACCAAAGACAGCCGAATTCGGGATGCGAAAATTTGCAGTTATTTTTTGAGCGGACCTAAGCCCATTTTTATATAAAACCAGGCTTAACGAACGGCCCGGGACAGGGAAGTTCATCAGGTGAGACCATGATTCAAACAGAAACAGTACTCAATGTCGCCGACAATTCCGGAGCGAAGAAGGTTCTCTGCATCCGGGTTCTTGGCGGCACCCGCAAGCGATACGCCAGCATCGGCGATGTGATCGTTGTGACGGTAAAGGAAGCGATTCCGCACGCCAAGGTAAAAAAAGGTGATGTCATGAATGCGGTTATCGTTCGGACCAAGAAGGAAATCAGACGTCCTGAAGATACAACGCTTCGTTTTGACGACAATGCCGCGGTCCTGCTTGCCGATTCCGGAGAACCGGTGGGCACCCGTATTTTTGGGCCTGTAGCCAGGGAACTTCGTTCGCTGGGATTTATGAAGATTATATCTCTTGCACCGGAGGTACTGTAATTCGCGTCCTTGTGACGTGAATCGGTATCTCGGCAGCGAGAAACGGGGAATTGAATAATGCGCCAGGGACAGACAAGGTTGCAGAAAAACGATCAGGTTGAAGTGATCGCCGGCAAAGACAAGGGCCGTGTTGGTAAAATCCTCAAGATTGACAGGCAGGCAAACAGGGTGGTGGTCGAGCGGATCAATATGATCAAGAAGCACCAGAAGGCCACTGATGCCTCGCAGCCCGGACAGATTATCGACCGGGAGGCTTCCCTGCATATCTCCAACATTATGCTGGTTTGCTCGGAATGCGCCGAAAAGGTGCGGATCGGCAAGAAAATACTTACGGATGGCACCAAGGTCAGAGTTTGCAGGAACTGCGGCGCAACCATAGAAACAAAGAAAAAGTAGGACGATGTTGTTCGGGAGTTTATGATGAGCACACTGAAAAAACATTATGAAAGCGCATGCAGACCGCAGCTTCAGGAACAACTCAATTATAAGAATGTGATGGAGATTCCGCGACTGGAGAAGGTCGTCCTGAATATGGGGTTGGGCGAGGCCGTGCAGAATCCGAAGATTGTGGATAAAGCAGCGCAGGAGTTGAGCCTGATCGCCGGTCAGAAGTCGGTTGTGACCAGGGCCAAGAAATCCATTGCCGGTTTTAAACTGCGCGAGGGAATGCCTATCGGCTGCCGGGTCACTCTGCGCCATGAGAAAATGTTTGATTTTCTCTCCAGATTGATCAATATCTCGTTGCCCCGGGTTCGCGACTTCCGTGGTGTTTCGCCCAAGGGCTTTGATGGCCGGGGTAACTATTCGCTGGGCATCAAAGAGCATATTATTTTTCCGGAAATTGATTTTGACAAGATCGACAAGATCCGGGGACTGAATATTACCATAGTAACGACGGCTAAAACCGATAACGAGGGACGTGCCCTGTTGCGACTGCTGGGTATGCCTTTCAGAGAGAAGTAGGCTGTATCCGGCATAGAGCCGGTTCGGGCCAGGAATTGAATTTTTGCAGGAGGAAGGTGTGGCAAAAAAATCTCTTATTGCCAAGGCGCAGCTTAAACAAAAGTTTAAGGTTCGCACATATAATCGTTGTCCGCTTTGCGGCCGCTCCAGGGCATTTATCAGGAAATTCGGTATGTGCCGGCTGTGCTTCAGGAAGCTTGCCTCTCATGGAGAGATAACCGGCGTGACCAAGTCAAGCTGGTAGAATGTTCGATTATCGGTTTTATAGTGATGGCCCATGTTTGTTCGGGCTATATAATATGCAGTTGATGAACATGATTCACATTCATTTTCAACGTGATTAATTGGTGAAAATATGTCTATGAGTGATCCGCTGGCGGATATGCTGACCAGAATTAGAAACGCCGCGATGGCCCATTTTGATACGGTTGATATGCCGCTGTCGAAGCTGAAACTGGGCGTTGCCAAAACCCTCAAGCAGGAGGGGTACATAAGAGATTATCAAGTCCTGAAAGACGACGTTCAGGGTACCTTGAAGATTGATCTTAAGTATGGTCCTCATAATGAAAAGGTTATTACCGGGATTCGCCGTATCAGCAAGCCGGGACTGCGGCAGTACCAGAAGGCCGACCGGATCCCGAAAGTTATGAGCGGTCTTGGCGTTGCCATTCTTTCAACCTCCCACGGCATCATCACGGATCGCGAGGCACGTCATCGCAATGTCGGCGGTGAGGTTCTGTGTGAGGTCTGGTAATAATGATCGGACTGAGGAGAGGGAGAAAAGATGTCTAGAATCGGTAAGCAGCCTATTGTAATACCCTCCGGGGTCAAGGTTGAGATAAAGGGAAGCCATGTTACGGTTACCGGCAAGAGAGGGTCGCTCGAACGTGACATCCGCCCGGAAATCGAGCTCAAGATTGATGGTGATCAGCTTGTCGTGTCGCCCAAGGGCAACAGCAAGCGGGTGATGGCTTTCTGGGGAATGACCAGGACCTTGCTCAATAACATGGTTATCGGGGTTGAAAAAGGTTTTCAGAAAAAGCTGGTTGTCGAGGGGGTCGGTTTCCGGGCAAATGTTGCCGCCGCCGTCCTGACCCTTTCCGTCGGCTATTCCAATCCGGTTGAATTTCAATTGCCGGATGGAATCACGGCCGAGGTTGACAAGGACAATACCATTACCATCGACGGGATTAACAACGAGATCGTCGGCTTGACCGCCGCCCGAATCAGAGCGGTTCGGAAACCCGAGCCCTATAAAGGCAAAGGAATTCGCTATGCTGATGAACATATCGTTCGCAAGGTCGGTAAGGCCGGCGGTTCCGCCTAAAAAATAAAAAAAGTTGTGGTGCTATAATGGCAAAGACAAGCCCAAAATTAACGGCGCGGATCAAGCGCGTTCAGCGCATCCGGACCAAGATATCCGGTACTGCGGATAAACCGAGGATGCGTGTGTTCAGGAGTAATCGTCATATATATGCACAGATTATCGATGACATCAAACAGACCACCCTGGTCGCCATGTCGACGCTTGACAAGGAGTTTGATGGATCGGAAATCAAGGATAAATGTGACGCTGCTAAAAAAGTTGGAGAGTTGCTTGCCCGGCGCGCCAAAAGCGCCGGCATCAACCAGGTCGTATTTGACCGTGGGGGCAACCTGTATCACGGCCGGATCAAGGCATTGTCCGATGGCGCCCGTGCAGGCGGTCTCGACTTCTGATGCGCTTGATCCCTGATGATTATCAAGTGAACAAATTAAAAGCAACGGGGGTGTTTCTTGGCTGATTTTAAACGAGCTAAAGACGGTAACCAGGAAGAACTCATTGAAAAGATAGTTTTTATCAACCGGGTTGCCAAGGTCGTCAAGGGCGGTCGTCGCTTCAGTTTCAGTGCTATCGTTGTGGTCGGTGATGGCAAGGGAAAGGTTGGTTATGGCCTGGGCAAGGCAAACCAGGTGCCGGAGGCTATCCGCAAGGGAGTTGAGCGTGCCAGAAAGGACATGCAGATGGTTTCGCTGACCGATGTCTCGATTCCCCATGCAATTCAGGGCAAGTTCAAGTCGGGCTCAGTCATGCTGAAGCCGGCCTGCGACGGTACCGGTGTTATTGCGGGCGGCGCTGTGCGCGCGGTCCTGGAGGCCGCCGGGGTGCAGAATATTCTGACCAAGTGCCTTGGCTCCAATAATCCTCATAATCTGGTAAAGGCGACGATGGACGGCTTGAGAAGACTGCGGACGTCTGAAGAGATAGCCAGGCTGCGTGGCCTTAAAGTCGAAGAGATGGTCGCCTGAGATCAGGCACAGAACAGACAGGTTGAACCATGAGCGATACGATAACAATACGTCAGTTTAAAAGCGTTATTGGCAGCACAAAAAAAATCAGAGCAACCCTGGTCGGTCTTGGACTGACCAAGATGAACAAAGCCGTTACCAGAAAGGACACCCCTGAGCTTCGCGGTATGCTGAACAAGGTCAGGCACCTGGTACGGGTGGAGGAATAGAATATGCTCACGCTGAATAATCTTTCACCGGCAGCCGGCTCCCGCCGCAATAAAAAGAGGGTGGGCCGGGGACCGGGCAGCGGACACGGCAAGACTGCCACCCGTGGTCATAAGGGCGCTCTCTCGCGCTCGGGCTATACGCAGAAGCTGGGGTTCGAGGGCGGTCAGATGCCCTTGCACCGCCGGCTGCCCAAGCGCGGTTTTACCAATATTTTCAAGAAAGAGTATGTCCTGGTATCTCTCAGCGACCTGAACCGGTTCGAGAGCGGCAGCACGGTCAACCGTGAGGCCCTGATCAAGGCCGGCGTGATCAAGAAGTCGGACGCCGTCATGGTCAAGGTGCTGGCCAACGGCGACATTTCGACCTCAATTACCCTTGAGGTGGATAAAGTCAGCGCCGGCGCCCGGACAAAAATTGAAGCTGCAGGCGGAACGGTAAAGGAATGAGCCGATGAGCGGTCTTGCCAGCGCGGCCAATATCCCGGAGCTTCGCAAACGGGCGATTTTCACCCTGTTGATGCTTTTTGTCTACCGGATGGGAGTGCAGATTCCCACCCCGGGGATCAACGGCGACGCCTTGGCGGCATTCTTCCAGCAGAACGCCAGTACGCTCTTCGGCATGTTCAACATGTTTTCCGGCGGCGCTCTGCAGCATTTTTCCATCTTTTCCCTGGGCATTATGCCCTACATCAGCGCCTCTATTATTATCCAGCTACTGACCGTTGTTATTCCCCAGCTGGAAGCGCTCTCCAAGGAGGGCGAGGCGGGACAACGCAAAATCACCCAGTATACGCGCTACGGCACGGTGGGCCTGTCCATTATCCAGGGTTTTTTTATCGCCACCGGTCTTGAAAGTATGGCCGGGCCGGACGGGACCCCAATCGTCATGGTCACCGGCATACAGTTCCAGCTGATGACCGTTCTGACCCTGACAACCGGCACCGCCTTTATCATGTGGCTCGGCGAGCAGATGACCGAACGCGGCATCGGCAACGGTATATCGCTGATCATCTTCGCCGGTATTGTCGCCAGGATGCCCGCCGGCATCGGCAATACGATTCAGCTCGTCAAGGCCGGTGAACTGCCGTCCATCTTTATCCCGTTTTTGCTGGTGCTCATGTTCGGCGTGATCGCCTTTATTGTCTTTGCTGAAACAGCACAGCGCCGCATTCCGATCCAGTATGCCAAACGGGTCGTCGGGAGACGGGTTTATGGCGGCCAGTCCAGTCATCTGCCCCTGAAGATCAATATCTCCGGTGTTATCCCCCCGATTTTTGCCTCATCGATTATGATGTTTCCGGCAACGATCGGCAGTTTCATCAAGGTCGACTGGGTTCAGCGGGCTTCGGCAATGCTGTCGCCCGGCACTGTGTCGTACTATGTCCTCTATGTCGCCTTGATTGTCTTTTTCAGTTTTTTCTATACGGCAGTGACTTTCAAGCCGGATGACGTCGCGGAAAATTTGAAGAAGAACGGCGGTTTTATCCCCGGTATCCGCCCCGGCAAGAGGACCTCGGAATTTATCGATAAGGTGCTGACCAGGCTGACCGTGATCGGCGCGATTTATCTGAGTGCCGTCTGCGTCATGCCGACCATACTTATTCATAAATTTAACGTCCCCTTTTATTTTGGCGGTACGGCATTGCTTATTGTTGTCGGGGTGGCCATTGATACTATTTCTCAGATCGAGTCCCACTTGGTCATGCGCAATTACGAAGGGTTTATGAAAGCAGGCCGGCTTAAGGGACGGCATTAAACAAGCCCGGACCGTGACCGACCAGAGAAAGGAAATAATCGTCAAGACGCCTGACGAGATTCAGGTCATGTTCGAGGCGAATCAGATTGTGGCCGGCGCCCTTGATCTGCTTCGGCAGCGCCTGCAGCCGGGGTTGACAACCTACAAGCTTGACAGATTGGCTGAAGAATTCTGCCGGGAACACCATGCCGTCCCCGCATTCAAGGGTTACCGGGGATTCCCGGCCAGTCTTTGCATCTCTATCAATGAACAGGTCGTGCACGGTATCCCTTCTCGAAAAAAGTGTTTGTCCGTGAGGGTGATATCGTCAGCATGGATTTCGGCGTCAAGTATAAAGGATTTTTCGGCGATTCGGCGCTGACGCTTGCCGTTGGCAGGGTTTCGGCTGAAAAGGAAAAATTGATGCGGGTGACCAGGGAGTCGCTTGATCTGGCCATCGAGCAGGTCAGGATCGGCAACCGTATCTCCGATATATCCCGCGCGATCCAGGATCATGTCGAAAGGCATGGATTCTCGGTAGTCCGGCAGTTTGTCGGTCATGGGGTCGGGGCTAGTTTGCACGAAAGTCCGGAAGTTCCCAACTATGTGCAAAAGCATCATGCCTCGCCGCGAATCGTCGAGGGGATGGTTGTGGCCATCGAACCGATGGTCAATGCGGGGACCTATAAGGTCAAGGTCCTGCATGATAACTGGACGGTGGTGACTGCCGACCGGCAACCGTCGGCCCATTTTGAGCATTCGGTCGCCGCGACCGCTGACGGACCGTATGTCCTCAGTGCCAGGCCCGGCGATGATTACCGGGCCGTGAGTGAATGATATGATTTGGCGTTTTTGACGAAATGATAAAATAAAAGTTGTAAAAATACCTTTTGTTCGATATAATTTAAATTTTTGACCTGTTTATTTTTTTGGGGTAGAGGTGTATGGCCAAAGAAGATGCCATTGAAGTTGAGGGGACGATTATCGAGCCCTTGCCTAATGCAATGTTCCGGGTTGAACTTGACAATGGGCACAAGGTTCTTGCGCACATCTCAGGCAAGATGCGCATGCACTATATCAAGATTCTGCCCGGAGACCGGGTTACGGTTGAACTCTCTCCCTATGATTTGACTCGGGGCAGGGTAACCTTCCGCTCCAAGGGTGGTAAGGGAAAAAACAATAGATAATATACCGGGGAGGCTCGGCCATGAAGGTAAGGGCGTCAGTTAAAAAGATTTGCAGTGACTGCAAAATATTAAAACGTAAAGGGATTGTTCGGGTAAGCTGCAAGAACAAAAAGCACAAGCAGCGCCAGGGATGATCCTGGAAAAGATATAAGAATCAAGTAAAGGAGCACGCTCTTGGCACGTATATCAGGTGTTGATTTGCCTAGAAACAAGCATATGGATCGAGCGCTTACCAGTATTTTTGGTATAGGGTTAAGCTCGGCGCGCGAAATTCTTGATAAGGTCGATTTGCCTTATCAGATGAACAGCGATGACCTGAACAGTGATGATATCACCCGGATCAGGAAGATCATTGAAGATGATTACATTGTTGAGGGTGACCGGCGGCGCGAGGTTTCCATGGATATCAAACGGCTCATGGATCTCGGATCGTATCGAGGACGCCGGCATCGTACCGGTCTGCCCTGCCGTGGCCAGAGAACCAAGACGAACGCCCGGACCAGGAAAGGTCCGCGGCGCGGTGCGGCCGGTAGGAAGTAGCAGGTCGTTTAAGATCATCGACTGCAGGTCTTATCGCCTGTTGATTTGAACATTTTCGGAGTGGTTATGGCAAAGGCGAGTAGGGGCGCGGGAAAAGGAAAGCGCCGGGAGAAAAAAAATATTTCCGAGGGAATAGTTTTTATCTATTCCACTTTCAATAATACGATTATCACGATTTCCGATCGGCAGGGTAATGTTCTGTGCTGGTCCAGTGCCGGGGTTATCGGCTTCAAGGGATCGCGTAAATCAACCCCGTTTGCCGCGCAGAATGCCTTGAGTGATGCGGTTAAGAAAGCCAAGGAGTATGGGATCAGAAAGGTTGAGGTCAAGGTAAAGGGCCCGGGACCTGGTCGCGAATCCGCTCTGCGGGCGTTGACTACGGTAGATCTTGAAGTGAGTCGGATTTGCGACGTAACACCTGTTCCTCATAACGGTTGTAAGCCGCCGAAGCGGAGAAGAGTCTGAGCGGCGAAGCAGGTAGTTGGTTTCCGGTTTGAGGCGGGTTTTAATATAAGAATATAAGAAATCCGGGAAAAGAACCGTATGTCTTTTTTTATGGAGGATTGACTTGGCCAGATATACAGGAGCATCCTGCCGCATGTGCAGGCGCGAAAACCTGAAATTATACTTAAAGGGTGAGAGGTGCTACTCGGATAAATGTGCGTTTGAGAGACGCTCGTTCGCGCCGGGGCAGCACGGTCAGAATCGTTTCCGGAAAGTTTCCAACTATGCCATACAGCTTCGTGAGAAGCAGAAGGTTAAGCATATGTATGGCATGCTTGAGAACCAGTTTCGTCTCTATTTTCACAAGGCCGATCAGCTTCGCGGCGTGACCGGCGAGAACCTCCTGTCCCTGCTCGAAAGACGACTGGATAATACCCTCTATCGTCTTGGCTTTGCCTGTTCGAGAGACCAGGCCCGGCAGTTGGTTCGCCACAATCATTTTTTAGTCAACAACAAAAAAGTCAATATCCCTTCCTTTCAGGTCAAGGTCGGGGATGTGATAACCTTGAAAGAAAAGAGCCGTAAGAACGAGTTGATTGCCGACAACCTTGACGGCGTTGCCCGCCGTGGTGTCCCCAGCTGGCTTGAACTCGATCAGGCCGGTTTTCAGGGCACGGTCAAGGCTCTGCCCAACAGGGAAGAGTTAACCATGCCGATTCAAGAACAGCTTGTTGTTGAGCTGTACTCCAAGTAACTCTAAGCAATCAGGTACAGCATGGGACAGAAAATACGGGAAGACATTCCTTTTTACAAAAATTGGTATGATTTGATTAAGCCGACACGCCTGGAGGTCAACAAGGAAAGTCATACGGCCAGATACGGCAAGTTTGTTTGTCAGCCCTTTGAGCGCGGTTTTGCTACCACTATCGGTAATTCGTTGCGCCGCATTCTCCTGTCGTCCATCAGGGGTGCCGCCATTACCTCGGTCAAGCTTGAAAACGCGCTGCATGAATTTACCGCCATTGATGGGGTTCATGAAGATGTTGCCGATATTATTCTGAATTTTAAGCAGGTCCGCCTTAAGCTGAATGGCCCTGATGCCCAGACCGTGGTGATTGAGAAAACCGGTCCCGGCCAGGTGACCGCCGGTGATATCAACGGCGGGGCCTATGTCGAGGTCATGGATCCCGACATGCCGATCTGTACCATTACCGGTGACGTGACCTTTCGCGCCGAGCTCGAAGTGAAGTGGGGCAAGGGCTATGTTCCGGCCGAACGGAACAAGCAGGAGGATCAGGCTATCGGCGTCATTCCCATTGATTCCGCCTTCGCGCCCATCAAGCGGATTCAGTACGTTGTCAGCCAGGCCCGGGTTGGCCAGCAGACCGATTATGACCGCTTGACCATCGAGATCGAGACCGACGGCAGTGTAACTCCGGAGAATGCGCTGGCCTATGCCGCCAAGATTCTCAAGGAGCAGATGACCATTTTTATCAATTTTGATGAAGAAGGGGTCGAGCCTGCTTTTGACGAAACCACCGAGAGGGGAACTGAAGATTATCCGCCGTTTCTCGATAAGAACGTGGAAGATCTTGAACTTTCAGTGCGCTCGGCAAATTGTCTGAAAAATGCCAAGATTCAGTTTATTGGTCAACTGGTCCAGAAAACGGACGCCGAGATGCTGAAAACCAAGAATTTCGGCCGGAAGTCGTTGAACGAGATCCGGGCTCTTCTCTCGGAGCATAATCTTTCCCTGGGTATGAATGTTGAGGGCTGGGTTTCCCCTGAAAAACGTGGCGAGGGAAACGAAGAGGTATAGTCGACGCGATTGCCGTGCCCCCTGTTTCGTTCACAACAATGAAGATAATAAGCTTTCGCTCAATCGGTGCAACGACGACAAACCTGAATCCAGGCGTCGATTCCCTGGATTTTTTTGAGTGAGAACCCTGAGGACAGAACCATGAGACATAGAAAAGACGGCCGGAGACTCGGTCGCACCGCCTCCCACCGCAAGGCCATGTTACGCAACATGGTCACCTCTCTTTTTGAGCATGAGCGTATTGTAACTACGGTACCCAAGGCCAAGGAGGCCCGCCGGGTCGCGGACAAGATGATTACCCTGGCCAAGCGGGGCGATCTCCATGCCCGGAGGCAGGCCTGTTCGTATATTCAGAGCAAGGCCATCGTGGCCAAATTGTTTGATGAGACCTGTCAGCAGTATAGCGATCGTCAGGGCGGATACACCCGAATTATCCGGACCGGCACGCGCGCCGGTGATGCTTCTCCCATGGCCATTCTCGAACTCGTCGGTTATGAAGAGGTCTACGAGACCGAAGAGGTCGACGACGAAAAGTAACCCGGCCCTCCGCATCGTCTCTGCCGGACAGGACAAAGCTGATATGATTCGCTTCATATCAGCTTTTTTTTTATCCTGAATCCGTGAGCGTTCGAGAACGGTGCAAGGAGGCAAGGTCGGGTTTTTCGGTCATTTTGGAGCTCAATGCTGGTTATGTCACGTCAATGCTTGAAGTTGTACGGAAATTGTGTTAGAAAAAAAGATTAAATTTTTATCAGGTGGTCCCGGACGTCCTTGTTCGGGCCTATATATCACACACATCCCATTGGTGTCCTTTGGTGTCCGTTTTCAGCGGATTGGACAGAGGGATGGAGGCTCAACCATAAATATGGAGAAGTTATGACAAAGGTAACGATGAGACAGATGCTCGAGGCCGGGCTGCATTTCGGTCACCAGACCAGACGCTGGAATCCGAAAATGAAACCGTATATCTACGGTCCGCGCAACGGGATATATATTATCAATCTGGACGCCACCATGAGGCAGTTCAAAAAGGCCTATAACTATATGGTCGATGTTACCGCCAATGGCGGTACCGTCCTCTTTGTCGGGACCAAGCGGCAGGGGCAGGATATTATCGCCGAGCAGGCCGAACGCTGCGGCATGTATTTCGTAAATCATCGCTGGCTGGGCGGCATGATGACCAATTTCCAGACCATTAAACACTCTGTTGAACGCTTGAAGAAGATTGAATCCATGCAGGAAGACGGGTCAATCAATCGCTTTCCCAAGAAAGAGATCCTGCAGATGGAAAAACAGCGCGTCAAGTTGAACCGCAGCCTGGGCGGCATCAAGAACATGAGAAGCCTGCCTGATGTGCTGTTCGTTATTGATCCGAAGAAAGAGGAAATCGCGGTCAGTGAGGCCCGTAAATTATCTGTTCCCGTTGTGGCCCTCACCGATACCAACTGTGACCCGGACGGCATTGACTATCTTATTCCCGGCAACGATGACGCTATTCGTTCCATCAAGTTGCTGACCTCCCTGATGGCGGACGCCGTTCTTGAAGGCAAGGCCCGCCGTGGTGAGGAAGAAGCGGTCAGTGCCGGGGAAATGGAAGCCGCCATGCTCAAGGAGTCCGAAGGCCAGGCCGCGGCAGCGGTCGAGAGTCCGGAGTCCACGGAGCCGGCCGCAGCCGCCGTCGAGGGCTCGGAGTCTCCCGCCCCGGCCGCAGTTGAGAGCCCTGAGTCTCCGGCGCCGGCCGCAGCCGCGGTCGAGAGCCCGAAATCCACGGAGCCGGCTCCGGCTGCAGTTGAGAGTCCGGAGTCCACGGCCCCGGTCGAAACTGCAAGCCCGAAGTCCCCGGACCAGGCAGAGTAGAATCGTTTCGAAGATACAGTGGAATCTTTCAAGGGGCCTTGAGCCCCTTCTTTATATTGATAATAAGACGATTTGATAAGGAGAGTGCTGTGAAAATTACAAGCCAGATGGTCAAGGAACTGCGTGATAAGACCAGTGCCGGCATGATGGATTGCAAACGGGCCCTGAGCGAGACCGATGGTG
>JAADIK010000183.1:0-915 GCA_013151365.1 Deltaproteobacteria bacterium | reverse complement strand
GGCAACCAAAGAGGGGATCGTCGAATGTTATATCCATGCCGGCGGCAAGCTCGGGGTTATGGTGGAAGTGGGCTGTGAGACCGATTTCGTGGCCAAGACCGATGATTTCAAGGCCTTTGCCCGGGATATCGCCATGCAGATTGCGGCCGCCGGCCCTGTGGCCGTGAGTCGTGACGAAGTTCCGGCCGCCATGCTTGACCGGGAGAGAGAGATTTATTCCGCCCAGGCCCTGGATTCGGGTAAGCCGCAGAATATTATCGAGAAGATCGTCTCCGGGAAGATAGAAAAATACCTGGCCGAGGTCTGTCTGCTTGAACAGAAATTTGTCAAGAATCCGGACCTGTCAGTGCAGGACCTGCTCAATGAACTCATTGCCAAAATGGGCGAAAACATTTCGATCAAGCGCTTTGCGCGTTTTCAGATCGGGGCCTAAACCGGAAGCCGGGAAAATTCAGAGTCGGAGACGGAAGAGCGATCAATGAAATTTAAGCGCATTCTTCTCAAACTGAGCGGCGAAGCCCTGATGGGCGACAGTTCATTCGGGATCAGTCCGGACATGATCAAATACGTGGCCACCGAGGTTCAGGCCATCCACGGACAGGGCGTCCAGCTGGCCCTGGTTATCGGCGCCGGTAATATCTTCCGGGGGGTGGCCGGAGCCGCTTCGGGCATGGACCGCGCATCCGCCGATAATATGGGCATGCTGGCGACCATGATCAACAGCCTGGCCGTTCAGGATGCCCTGGAACAGGTTGACGTGCCCTGCCGGGTCATGTCGGCCTTTTCCATGCCCGTTGTCTGTGAACCATACATTCGGCGCCGGGCCCTGCGCCACCTGGACAAGGGCCGGGTGGTGATCTTCGGGGCCGGCACCGGCAATCCATATTTCACCACGGACACGGCCGGTGTCTTGCG
>JAADIK010000037.1 GCA_013151365.1 Deltaproteobacteria bacterium | reverse complement strand
GAGGGACTATCGCGAAGAGTTTCACTCCCTGTGATCGGTTCCTTTTGTTCGGTGTTTTTATAAGGGCAGAGAAAATCTGAAAACCGTGCCTCCTTCCTGAGATGTTGTAAAATTCACCTGTCCGCCAAGGATTTGCTCCCCGAATAATTTCATGGAATAGGTGCCGACTCCCCGCCCGGCGCCATCTTTCGTGGTAAAATTGCGTTGAAATATCCTTCGAGCTATATTCTGCGGAATAAGCTGCCTGTTCCACACGCAAAAAGAGAGAAAGTTGTCGTTATGTTCCAACCATACCTTTACCGTGCCATTTTCCTCGGTGGACTCGAGGGCGTTGGTAATCATGTTGCAAAGAATACGGAACAACAGTGACATGTCCGTGTTGAAAGGCAGGTCTGTGGCGGATGCTGGAAAATCTATTTTTTTGTTTCGGGTCACGGGATGGTTAAGGAAAAAGGATTTAAGTTCTTCCAGTATCTGGCCGGTTGTGGTTTCGTGTTGCAGCGGATGATATGTGCAGGATTCACTTTGCGAGAGACATCGTTGTATTTCCACTTCTTTTTTCAGGCGTAATGATGATTGGCGGATAATTCTGACAAGATCCGCTTGGTCGTTTTCCAGAGAAAGCATTTCACTCGCCCCCAGGAGACCGCTCAATATGTTGTTGACATCATGAAAAAATGTTCTTTCCAGCGCTGCCCTTTGCTGTTGGATGGTAATGTCCTGTAAAAACAACAGCAGAAACTTTGTCCCATCGATTTTTATTGGGTGAGATTTAACCAGTAGGGCAATATCGACCGTCCGCCCCCCTCTGTTCGTCGCCAGGGCGCAGGTTCTTTCAGCAGGTTTGTCTTGGCTGAGGCTGGAAACTATTGCTATTGCGGCCCCGCAGGTAGAGCAAAACTTGGTGGTACCGCATCCGGCGGGTTTTTCGTGAGCATGAATACACTGTAATGCTTCCCCCGGCCGCAGCCCCAAGGCTTCAGACGGATCTTTAATGCCGAGCTTTTTTAAGAATGAATCGTTAATGGCAATAATCTGCCGATGTTCATCAAGGATGGCGAGCAAGCCGCTGATTGAATGGAGCAGGCCCGACATTACGGGGTTCTTGTTTACTGTTTCAATTTCTCCAAGAAGCTCTTTTTTACCAGTTCGTTCCGCCGGGGCAAAATAGGTATCCATTTTTTATCCCTCAGTAACGTTTACTCTCAACTGAGTCTATCATATAATTTCGTACAGGGTCAACACGCCGGGTAATATTGCCGCCGTGAGCAGGTAAGCGACCGAAGGGAGACTCCGACAGCCCCTCTATGCGGGTGGGATCAACTGCGTGAAGATGGGGTGCCGGTGAAGGCTTATGTTCTGAAGGCGACAACCTCTGTTCAGGCAGGATGTCCCGGGAATACGTCAATGGCGTCCGGTTGTAACGCCTTGGGTGGCATATTTCGTAGCCTTGGCCGTCATCAGGCCCCACATCCAGTTGATCTTGTAACGCTGGATATGCGCCTCGGGGTGCCCGGCTTCCTGGAGCAAGCGGAGGCACTCCCGCTCCCGGTAAACCTTGAAGTGCGCCGGACTGAACCAACGAAGATATAGGTCGCAAATGCGGCACGCCAGATAATCATCGCACCATGACAAGTTCGCCGCCCGGGCGGAGGACTCGAGTCATCTCGTGCAACGCCTCAACTGGCTGGCGGATGTAGTGAAAGGCGTTACACGAGACAACCGTGTCAAAACTGTCATCCGCGAACGGCAGTTCTTCCGCCCAGCCCCCGCCAAGTTCGGTACTCGCCGGCAGCCGTCCACGGGCGACTGTCAGCATCTCCGGAACGGGATCCACGCCAACCAGCGTCGCCTGGGGAAATTTTTGGGTGAGCTTATCAAGAAGAGCGCCGGTGCCGCAACCGACATCGAGCAGCCGCGCCCCCGGAGCCAGCGACACTCGTGCTATCGTCTCGCGGGTTGTCGCTTCAATGTAGAACGACCACCTCGTGTCGTACTCCGGAGCGAGGAGAGAATACTCCTTCACGACGTGATCGCGTTCCTTCCGCTTCATCGCGTACGTCCCCTGAAATAGCGGAAATGGGGGACCCGGCCACGATTGTTTTGGACTCGTTTCATTTATTATCTGCTCCGGGATGGATTTTTTCTGGGTCTTCCCGCCTGGCCGGGAGTTACACGGCGTCCCAATATCTTGCTGATTTTTTGTTTAAATCGACTGTCTTCGAGTGCAAAACTCCCGTTGGTGGTCTCACGAATCTCATCAATCTCTCCCGGTTCCAATTCATAACGAAACAGTTCCCGATAAGCAGCTTGCCTTTCTTCATCCGTCTGACCAAGGCTGGTATAGAGCGGATGTTTATTTGTTTGGTATTGAATCGGCATTGTCATACCATTCGAAGTATGCCAATGCGCCTTTCCTGCCAGATTTGACAAGTGCCTTTTTTTTAGAATCAGGCAGGTCAAAATCAGTCGTGCTGACACCTATAGTATCGATATATACTGTCCTCGCCCAATCGTCGCTATGCAGATGCGCACTCTGCTGGCCCTCCAATATCGTATGGACAAGAGCCCATGTGTAACCAAAAAAGTCATTTATTTTTTTGTGTTGAGGCTCGGCATGGTCACGGAAAACGGCAATTTCTTCTTTCGTATCAAGTCTGAAACCCAATGTTTCTTTATTGTAAACATAATTCGATATTGGTCGTTCAGAGTCCGCAATCCGCGAATTTATCGCCTTGTAATATTTAGTTTCTTTGTAGTTTCTCGAGCTTAAATATTTTTTTCGATCAAACAGTTTGATAGGGTAGTTGGCAAGAACGCCGCCATCAACATATACATCCCCTCGTACGCTACGCTTTGCGGCAAAAAATAGCGGTATGGACATGGAGATTCTAACTGCGTCGGCCACGCAGGTTCTTGGAGTATGTTCGGCGGAAAAGACCTCTGAGAAGGAAGTCGATAAGTTTGTACCCATGAAATACAGGGACTTAAAGTTCCTTTTGTCCTTCATGGCCTCGATATCTGCGAAGGTTGACTCGCTATTTCCTGTCTTCTCTTTAATTAGCTTGCCAATCCAATCTCTGAAAAAGTCCCCCTTGTACCAGCCGAATTTCTCTATAAGGCGCTCTGTATCCCGAACTATTCCCCACGAATCATCCATAAAGTCGTTAAAATCAAGTGACCACAATATATCTTTGGTCTCTTTCGGGGTAAATCCCAGGCCCAGGAGAATAGCATTTATCGCACCGGCAGAGGTGCCCCCGATTCTTTGTATTCCAGAGATAATCTCCCGTTCGGCCAGGACATCAAGTGCGCCGAGATATGCGATTCCTTTAACGCCACCACCCTCTAATACTAAATTGCGGAAATTGTATGACATGGCCACTCCTCCCTTTTAGATGGTTGATAAATCGTAAGCCGTCACAGGTGCCCTGTCTTTACGCAGTTGCTCCCACCCGCACAGAGGGGCTGTCGGAGTCTCCCTTCGGTCGCTTACCTGCGAACGGAAGCAACTGCGCAAATCCGGGGCTCCGATTGTCCCCCTTTTACTATGTGTCAATTTGTTCAATAATTTCCTTTGAATTCATTATATCGGCATAGACTGCACCAAGTGCCGCCATGTATGAGGCGTGGACATTTGAGCTTGTAACGTCAATCCCGCCATGCGATAAATTTCTTGTTGCGCAAGCATCATCAGCGATAATGCAGGTAAAGCCTTGGTCGAATGCCGCTCTAACCGTGGCATCTATGCACATATGAGACATCATGCCGCAAAAATATATTTTTTCTACCCCGTTGTCATGTAAGTAATCTGCAAGATCTGTGTCACGGAAACTGTTCGGGAAATGTTTAGTGATGATTTTTTCACCGTTTAAAGGGGTTACGCTTTCATGTATTTCAACGCCTTCTGTTTCCGGCAGGAAAAATGTTGCACCTTCTCTCGTTGATACATGCCGGACATGAACTATATTTTTATTATTCTTCCGGAATACGCCCAATAGCGACTTTGCCGCTTGAGCCGCATCTGCTGAGTTGACAACCTCCATGCGGCCACCGGGGAAATAGTCTTTTTGGATATCAATGATAACTAACGCTTCTGACATTAAATTTTTCCTCTTTTCTTGGATTGTTAAATAACCCTCAGGGTGTCAAATATCATCGTCTCAAGGCTTCCTTAAGTCACTTAGTGCCTTACTCCTGAACTCCTGTCATAAAAAACAAGAAAATTGATCATGTTTTATTTATGTGAACCAGTAGGTTGTTTAGGCTGAAGGCTATTAGCCCTACCCTAACAGCCTACAGCCTAACAGCCTGAAAACAGATACGCTGGAAGTTAATTTGGGTTGTGGGCCTTGCCCGCCTTGGCTCTCTAATACTGATTGCCTGTGTCCTGGGAGGACATGCCGAAAAAAGAATGGTCGGCACCTCTGCCCGCGCGAAAATTCGTTGACGAGTTACCAGTCCACCGCAGTAATTGGTTATGCCCTGCCGGAATCATGGATAATCTTCGCGTGTAGGGCGAACAATCATATCACTTATGTGTACATGGGGTGGCTGGGTGACAATATAATGTATAGCGTTTGCTACATCGTCTCCTACCAAAAGTGGTCCAAATTTATTTTCAAAATTTTGTACCATTTTGTCAGTGTAGCCTGCGCCCGCCTGAAACCCACTAAGTACGAACCCCGGTTCAACCAGCGAGACGCGAACTCCTTTAGGCCCAACTTCGCGCCGCAGACCTTCCGCCAGCGCATGTACGGCAAACTTTGAAGCTCCATATGCGGCACTGAACGGAGATATGTGCCGCCCGACCACCGACCCGATAATCACAATGTCGGCCGCCGCTTTGGGGTAGCTATTTTGCTGTGCCTCCACCATTCTTCGCGCCGCTTTTTGAATAAGAGCGAGGGTGCCGGTCACGTTTATTTTTAGAAGGTCTTCGAATTGCGATAGATCGGCATCGCTGATTGATCCTCCAAGCCCTCGACCCGCATTGGCAACAACGATGTCAACCGGTTTGCCAAAGTGCTCATTAGCCAAGACAAAGAGTTTCTCCAACACGGTATCATCAGAAGCATCACCAGCCACGCTACAGAATGCGGAACCGATTTCATTTTCAAGCTCAGTCAGCTTTGCAGCGTTACGCCCGTTTCCGACTACCCCAAAGCCTGCTGCAACGAATTTTCTTACTGTGGCTTCACCGATTCCAGATGTGGCTCCAGTTACAGCGGCAATGCGTGTATGTCCCTTAGACATTATTATATCTCCTTCTTGAGGTTTCAGGAACGCGGAAAATACTTAACGCCTCCCGGACCTTGGTGTGGTCCGGATATTTTGCTATTTTACGAGACCTTTTCTTGAACAGCAAGGCCTTTCGGTGCACATTAATGTTGCAAGGTGACGGCAGAAAGAGGATGTTGCAGGGATAGAATTCAACCATCGGCCGGGCAACAGGGGCCGGTTGCCGCCACGTACCGCATCTCAGGAGTCGGACAAAAAAATGGAAAGCATTCTGATTCACGCAACGACCGTGTTCATGGGTTTTTTCGCCATAATGAACCCCATCGCCAATGTCCCGATTTTTCTCGGTCTCACCAGTGGCGATGATGAACAGACGACTGCGGCCGTGGCATTAAGATCGCTGCTGCTGGCATTCCTGATCGTTGCTGTTTTTTCCGTTGCGGGCAAGGTCATCTTCGAGCTTTTCGGCATCTCTCTGCCCGCCTTTCGGATTACCGGCGGTCTGATCGTTTTTTTGATCGGCTTTCATATGCTGCAGGGTCATTCCTCGAGCATTCATCAGTCGGACGAAGACACGCAGAAGCACCGGGAAGTGGCGCTCAGTGTCGCAATATCTCCATTGGCGATGCCGATACTCGCAGGTCCGGGCACGATCGCCACGGCGATGAATTTTTCAGCGCGCGGCGGCCTTGTTGACATGGTCGTGACGATCGTTATGTTCGCTGTTCTTTGTGTCATAACGTACGTGTTTTTTGTCTTCGGCGAGAAATTCGTTACCTTCATCGGCAACAGCGCTTTGGGAGCGATCACCCGGATGATGGGCTTGATCCTTGCCGTAATCGGGACCCAGATGGTGATTGAGGGGATTAAGGGTGCTTTCAAGCTTGTGGGGTAAGCCGCGGCCTGAAATTACGGTTGTGAAGAGATAGTTCAGATCGATGTCTGATTCGCCTTTTCTCCGGCCTTGATTTCTTCCCACTGCCGCCGGAGTTCCTGCTCCGTGCCGGTTTTCATGCCGGCGAACACATGGGGATGCCGGCGGACCATTTTTTCGGCTATGCCGGCCAAGGTCTCGTCAATACCGAAATGGCCTTGCTCCTCGTACATGGTGGTCAGCATGGTCAGGATAAAAAAGAGGTCACCGATTTCTTCCCGGATATGTTCGGGGTCGGAGCCGTCAATGGCCTCGGCCAGTTCCCTGGTTTCTTCGAGGAGATATTTTTTGATGCTTGCCGGTGTCTGCCTGCGGTCCCAGGGGCAGCCGTCATCACCGCGCAGCCGGGTAACGATATCAAGCAAGCGTGTTAATTCTTTCTGGTTATGGGCTGATGAGGGCATTGCCTCTCTCCTGTGGTTTGGCGGCCAATCATGGCGTCGGTTCAGGCTGAAGCCAGGGCCGTGTCAAGGTCGGCGACAATGTCGTCGATATGCTCCAGCCCCACCGACAGCCGGACAAAATCCGGGCTGACTCCGGCGGCCAGCTGTTCCTCGGGGGTCAGTTGGGAATGGGTCGTGGAGGCCGGGTGGATGGCCAGGCTTTTGGAATCGCCGATGTTGGCCAGGTGACTGAAGAGCTTGAGGCCGTTGATAAAGGTTTTGCCCGCTTCCAGTCCCCCCTTGATGCCGAAGCCGACCAGGGCGCCGAAGCCGTTGTCGAGATATTCCGCGGCCAGGTTATGGGTGGGATGGCTGGCGAGACCGGGGTAGAGGACCCAGTCGACCTTGTCGTGATTCTCAAGAAAACGGGCCACGGCCATGGCGTTCTGACAGTGCCTCTCCATCCGCAGGTGCAGGGTTTCAAGGCCCTGGATGATGAGAAAGCTGTTAAACGGCGACAGGCAGGCGCCGGTGTCGCGGAGCAGGATGGTCCGGGCCCGGATGATATAGGCGGCCTTGCCGACCGCCTGGCTCCAGACCACGCCGCCGTAGGAGGGGTCCGGCTCGGTCATCATGGGGAATTTGTCCGAGGCGCTCCAGTCGAAGTTGCCGCTGTCGACAAGAATGCCGCCGATACTGTTGCCGTGACCGCCGCAGAATTTGGTCAGGGAGTGGACGACAATATCGGCACCGAAATCAAAGGGCCGGCAGAGGGCCGGGGTCGGCACGGTATTGTCGACAATAAGGGGTATTCCGGCCTGGTGGGCGATGGCGGCTATTTTTTTCAGATCTGGGGTATCCAGGCGGGGATTGCCGATGGTTTCGACGAACACGCATTTGGTTTTTCCGGTGATGGCGGCGGCAAAGCTCTCCGGCTTGCCGGCGTCGACAAAGGTGGTCTGAATACCGTACTGGGGCAGGGTATGACGCAAGAGGTTATAGGTGCCGCCATAGAGGCTGGACGCGGAAACCACCTCGTCGCCGGCCCGGCAGATGTTGAGGATGGCGTAGGTGATGGCCGCCGAACCGGAGCTGGTGGCCAGGGCGCCGACTCCGCCTTCCAGGTACATCATTCGTTTTTCCAGCACATCGGTGGTTGGGTTCATGATCCTGGTATAGATGTTGCCTGTGGCCTCGGGGGCGAAATCCGTCGGCCGCAGCCCCTCCTGGTCGAGATTGAGCCGGGGCGCCCAGACTTCGGGTTTCAGGCTGAACAGGCTCGCGGCGTCCTCGGTATCCGAAAAGACAAAGCTTGTCGTTTGATAAATGGGGACGGCCCGGCTCCGGGTGGCGATATCGGGTGTATGGCCGGCATGCAGGGCCAGGGTTTCAGGTTTCCAGGACATGATTTTCTCCTCTATCTTGTAATTTTCCTGAGTCCGTTATCAGGCGCCCCGCAGGGCGGCGCGGTGAAGACCGGGAAATGAATTTATGCGGCAATGTGGTCATCGACGAGAGTTTATTTTATTCTATTTGTCCGGGAATGACAACATGAACCATTTTCAATGGAAAGTCGGCATTATTCGGATTTTGTCGGCCGACCGTTTACCGGTGCCCTGCCGGCAGCGGTCTTTTTGCTCGATTCCGACATTATGTTCGGAAAATAATCCTCGGCGGCAAGCGGAAGATGTGGAGGCTCCGGGATCACTTGTATGCCTGCGGTTATTTTTTCCCCTGATCGGTTATTTGAATGGCTGAAATGTTTGATGACCGTCCTGTAGAGTGGTACATTGTCCGGCAATATGTCCCGAAACCGGTGGCTGATCTTGACAAAGGATGTTTCAGGGCATAACTATGTCCTCCATCTGTAAAAATAAAGAATCCGGATTGGAACGAATATGGAACTTGAATGCGCCAAATACAAGGAAAAGATGTCTTCCGAGGAGGCCTATTGCCATCATCCTGGTGACTACTGTAAGTTCAGGACATCCTGCATCATTCATTTTATGGGCAGTGAAAACGGCAAAAAGGATGTTGCCAAATCGGAGGCGACGGCTGCCCCTGCCGGCCGGCCGACAAGCGGGAAGGAATTATGATTGAACTCGATTTTACCAAGGCCGAAAACGGTTTGTTGCCGGCCATTGTTCAGGATTTTGCAACCGGCCAGGTCTTGATGCTGGCCTATATCAACGAAGAAGCCTGGGGCAAGACGCTTGCCACCGGCATGGGACATTTCTGGAGCCGGTCCAGGAACAAGCTGTGGCTCAAGGGCGAATCCTCCGGACATGTGCAGGTGGTAAAGGAGATTCTGGTTGACTGCGATGAGGATACGGTAATCTACAGGGTTGAGCAGAAGGGCGGCGCCGCCTGTCACAAGGGCTATGGCAGTTGTTTCTTCCGCCGGGTTGAAGGCGACCGCCTGGTTGTCAACAGCGAACCGGTCTTTGATCCTGAAGAGGTTTACGGTAAAAAGTGAAACGAGGGATGCGTTATGGTAGATTATTATTTGCCGAGTCCCTAAAAAAAAGGTGAAAGAAAACATGGGCGTGCTGAAAATAGGAATACCGAAGGGGAGCCTGGAACAGGCCACTATTGAGCTTTTTGCAAAGTCGGGATGGCAGATTAAACTGGTTTCCCGCAACTATTTTCCTGAAGTTGATGATCCGGAACTGTCCTGTTTCATCTGCCGGCCCCAGGAGATGTCACGTTATGTCGAATCCGGGATGCTCGATGCGGGCATAACCGGCAAGGACTGGACCATGGAGAATGATTCGGATATCGAGGTCGTTGCCGATCTGATTTATTCAAAGGTCAGCAAAAAACCGACCCGCTGGGTCGTTGCCGTTTCCGGCGATTCCGATATAAGAAAGGTGGAGGATCTGGAGGGCAAAACGATTGCCACCGAGCTTGTCAACGTGACCCGCAGGTTCTTTGCCGAGCGCAACGTTTCCGTGAATATCGTTTTTTCCTGGGGCGCCACCGAGGCCAAGGCGGTTTCGGGCCTGGCCGACGCCATTGTCGAGGTTACGGAGACGGAAGCCACCATCCGGGCTCATGGCTTACGGATCATCCACGAGATGATGCAGTCCAATACCCAGCTTATCGCCAATAAAGATGCCCTCGATGATAACTGGAAAAGAGAAAAAATAGATAATATCTCCATGTTGCTGCAGGGGGCGTTGCGGGCTGACCGTATTGTCGGCCTGAAGATGAACGTGCCGCTCGGCATGCTTGACAAGGTGATCGAGATGCTGCCCAGCGTAACGGCGCCCACGGTGGCGAAGCTGTACAAGCAGGACTGGTTTTCCGTGGAAACCGTGATCTCCGAACACCAGGTGCGCGACTTGGTGCCCAAGCTGAAAAAGGCCGGAGCGGAAGGCATTGTCGAATACACTCTCAATAAAGTTATCTGAGAGACCGGATGCCGCCGCCTAATTTTAATAATGTCAGCTTCCTCCAGAGCGTTTTCAAAATCAGGCAGCTGCCTGAGCCCCTCTATCCGGAAATCGCCTTTGCCGGGCGGTCGAACGTGGGCAAGTCCACCCTGATAAACCGCCTGGTCGGTCGTCGCAACCTGGTTAAAATTAGCTCCCGTCCGGGCAAGACGCAGAGCCTTAATTTTTTTGTTCTCGACGATCAATTCTATCTCGTTGACCTGCCCGGCTACGGTTTCGCCCAGGTCTCCAAAGAGGTGCGCTCGTCATGGCAAAAGCTTATTGTCGATTACATCGAAAATCGTGAACGTCTGGTCTGTGTCGTGGTGATCATCGATTTGCGTCATGAATTGAAAATTCAGGACCGGGAAATGGTGGAATGGTTGCGCTACCAGGGCCGGTCTTTCCTGCCCGTCTATACCAAGGCGGACAAGCTCTCACGTAACAAACAACTGCAGAATGCCGCGGCGCTGGACGCTGCGTTGACCGTCAGGCCCGAGGAGCGAATCCTGTTTTCCGGAAAAACCGGGCAGGGCTGTGCGGCCTTGCAGACTTTTCTTGCATCTTACGGAGAAAGCTGTTAGTAAATTTATTTGTAGCAATTGTTTCAGATATCTTTCCGGGGTTCCGTTGTAACCTGGAAGATATTAGATGATCAAGAGCGAAAAGAGGAGAGTAGGATGTCTCTGAGATCTGACTGGCCCTGTTGGGAGATTATGAAATGTCAACCCGAACAGGCCACTCGGTGTCCTGCGTACCAGGACGACCGTCCATGCTGGGAAGTTATGGGTGAGATAGATTCCTTTTCCTTCAACATCTGTAGAGATTGTATCGTTTACGTGGTCAAGCAGAAGAATTCTATCTTCAGCAAGGAAGAAATTCTGAGCATCATGAGCCAGAAAGGTGTGGATGTTACGGGTGCTCAGTGCCCGCAGTTAAAGGCCGTCGGCCAGTAAAGGGTCGCGGTCGTATTTTTGATCGGTATGAATCGTCCCCCCTTCGTTTTTCGTAAGGTGCGGTCGATTATTACTGTTCTGATTTGAGTACCGCCAGAAATGCCCGTTGCGGTATTTCTACGTTGCCGACGGTTTTCATTCTCTTTTTTCCCGCCTTCTGTTTCTCCAGGAGTTTTCGTTTCCTGGAGATATCGCCGCCGTAACATTTTGCCGTGACATCCTTGCGCAGGGCCGAGATTGTCGTCCTGGCAATAATTGTGCCGCCGATTGCGGCCTGGATGGCAATCTTGAACATCTGGCGATGGATTTCCTCTTTGAGCCGTTCGCAGGCCTTCAGGCCTCGTTCCCGCGCCCGTGATTTATGGACCAGTTGGGAGAGGGCGTCCACGTTTTCGCCATTGACCAGGATGTCGAGTTTGACCAGGTCGCTGGGCCGGTAGTCAAGCAGTTCATAGTCAAACGAACCATAGCCCTGGGTTATTGATTTCAGCCGGTCGTAAAAGTCGTAGATCACTTCGGCCAGCGGCAGTTCGCAGGTGAATTCGATCCGGCCGGGCATCGGATAGTGATAATTGGTTTTTTCGCCCCGGCGCTCCATGCACAGGTTCATGACCACGCCCATGTAGCGTTCCGGGATATGGATCGTCGCCTTGATAAAAGGCTCTTTAACTTGTTCTATACTGCCCGGATCGGGAAAATGGGCGGGATTGTCCACCTCGAGCCTGGTGCCGTCCCGCAGATAAAACAGGTAACGGACCGAGGGGACCGTCAGGATTAACGAGATGCCGAATTCCCGTTCCAGCCGTTCCTGGACGACCTCCAGGTGCAGCAGGCCGAGAAATCCGCAACGGAATCCGAACCCGAGGGCCACTGACGAATCCTTCTGAAAGGTCAGAGAGGCGTCGTTGAGTTTCAGTTTTTCCATGGCATTGGCAAGGTCCTCGTATTCATCGGTCGAAATTGGATAAATAGAGGAGAAAACCACCTGCTGGACTTCCTGGAAGCCGGGCAGCGCGGCGGCGCAGGGGGATTCTTTCAGCGTGATGGTGTCGCCCGGCCGGGTGTCGGAAACCGTTTTCACGCCGGCAATGATATAGCCGACCTGGCCGGCTGCGAGTTCTTTCTGCGCCTCGTGGTGGAGGCGGAACAGGCCCACTTCTTCGACTCGGTATTCCGCGTTGTTGGACATGAAGAGGATCTGGTCGCCCGGCCTGACGCGGCCGTTGAAGATGCGGCAGGAGATAATCGTGCCGCGATAGGGATCATAGCGGGCGTCGAAGATCAGGGCTTCGAGGGGTTTGTCCGGATCGCCCGTCGGCGGCGGCAGCAGGTTGACAATGGCCTCGAGGACCCGGTCCACCCCCTCGCCGGTCTTGGCGGAGCAGCGCTGGATGGAATCGGCCTCCAGGCCGAGTTCTTCCTCGACCTGGGCGGCGACCTTGTCCGGTTCCGCCGAGGGCAGGTCGATTTTATTGATGATCGGAATAATCTCCAGGTCGTTTTCCATGGCCAGGTAGAGGTTGGCCAGGGTCTGCGCCTCGATCCCCTGGGCGGCATCGATGAGCAGCAGCGCCCCCTCGCAGGAGGACAGGGCCCGGGAGACCTCGTAGCTGAAGTCAACGTGACCCGGAGTGTCGACCAGGTTCAGGGTATAGCTCTTGCCGTCTTTCGCCGTGTAGGGCAGACAGATGGTCTGGCTTTTAATGGTAATGCCCCGCTCCCTTTCAATGTCCATGGAATCCAGCAGTTGATTCTGGAATTCGCGGTCGGTCACCATGCCGCAGTGTTGGATCATGCGGTCGGCCAGGGTCGATTTTCCGTGGTCGATGTGGGCGATTATGCTGAAATTTCTTATTTCTTTCATCTGTTCCAGGGTCTATGCTCCCTGCCTTGTTCCGCAGGAGGCGTAAGGGGAGATATAAATTGCGGCGCAAAGAGGCCGTTTTTGGCATGGTCCGGCGGGCCGGGCCGGGCGAAAAGAATTGACTGAAAAAATGGTCCCGGTATTTTTCCCGTACTTCTTTTTCATTCTTATTGATCGTCCATGATTAAGATTATGCCGGATTCCAGTGATTTTTTTGCCGGAATGGAATATAATAACTCTCAATTGTACTCTGTAAAAGGGCATTCTTGATGAATTTG
>JAADIK010000038.1 GCA_013151365.1 Deltaproteobacteria bacterium | reverse complement strand
GAACAGGAAACCGGGATCACCATCATGCAGGTGGATGAGGGCATGGACACCGGTGATATCCTGCTGCAGGCATCCCGGCCCATCAAAGACGATGATACCGCCGGCTCACTGTTCGCCGCCTTGGCGGAACTTGGCGGCGAAACCCTGATGAATGCGATTTCGCAGCTCAAGAAAGGGCAACTGCGGGCGGTCCGGCAGGATGACAGCCTGGCCACCGGGGCCCCCATGCTGACCAAGGAGCAGGGCCATCTGGACTGGCACCGCCCGGCCCGCGACCTGCACTGCCTGATCCGCGGCCTGGACCCCTGGCCTTCGGCTTACAGTTTCCTGGCCGGCAAGCGCTTTCGTTTCTTTAAACCGCTGGTCGTCGACGGCCCGGTTGCCGAACAGCCCGGCACCATCTGCCGGGCCGACAAAAACGGCCTCCTGATCGCCACCGGCCATGATTACCTGCTGGTCCGGGAAATCCAGCCGGAAGGCAAAAAACGCATGGGCGTCCAGGCCTGTCTCTGCGGCCTGTCCCTGCCCGTCGGCGGGGCAGCTGCACTGATGAAAATTGCCTACCTGGACTGTTTTTCAGGGGTCAGCGGCGACATGCTGCTTGGCGCCCTGCTGGACGCCGGCCTGCCGGAGCCTGTTCTGCACGACACCGTGAACGGGCTGGGTTTGGCCGGCTGCCGCCTGGAGATCGGCAGGCAAACGGCCGGTTCCCTGGCCGCCGCCATGGTCCGGGTGCAGGTGGATGAGCCGCAGCCGTCCCGGCACCTGGGCGACATCAAAAATATTCTCGACCATGCCCGCCTTGCCGGGACGGTCAGGCAGGAGAGTTATGCCGTCTTCGAACGCCTGGCCCGGGCCGAGGCGGCGGTGCACGGCGTCCCGGCCGCAGAGGTCCATTTTCACGAAGTCGGTGCCCTTGACGCCCTGGTGGATGTGGCCGGGGTCATTGCCGGTCTGCATCACCTGGGCATCCGCAGGCTGACCTGCTCGCCGCTGCCCATGCCCCGTGGCTGGGTGCAATGCGCCCATGGCGAGCTGCCGCTGCCGGCACCGGCGGTTTGCGAATTGCTGCGCGGCCTGCCGGTGTACGGGGAAGATATCGACCAGGAACTGGTGACGCCGACCGGGGCGGCCCTGGTCAGGGAAAAAGCGGCAGGGTTCGGGGCCATGCCGCCCATGCGCATGGAGCGCACCGGCTACGGCGCCGGCAGCATGCAGCGTCGCGACGGCCGTCCCAACCTGCTGCGGCTGGTGATCGGTACCGATTACCATGCCGATGAGGCGCAGCGGATCGAGGTCATAGAAACCAACCTGGATGACTGGAACCCTGAAACCTGGCCCCATGTGTCCGAACGGCTCATGGAAAATGGCGCGGTCGACGTGAGCCTGGTTCCTATCCTGATGAAAAAGGGGCGGGCAGGGTATCTCTTGCGGGTCTGTTGCGAACCGGCCCGCAGTCCGGCCGTCAAGGAAACGATCCTGGTCGAGACCAGCGCCATCGGCCTGCGTTTCCGCACCGAACAGCGTTTGACCCTGCCGCGGCAGCCGGTCATGGTGCGGACCAGTTGGGGCCCGGTCCGGGCCAAGCTGATCGACACCCCGGCCGGTCCGGTCATCACCCCGGAATACGAAGATTGCCGCCGCCTGGCCAGAGAGAAAAATATCCCCCTTAAAAGGCTGTACGAGGCCGTGGCCATATCAGAAGCCGGAAACCGGAAACCAGAAACCAGAATTTTGAAACCGGAAACCGGAACTTTGAAACCGGAACCTTGAAATGGATCGTCTGATTATGTTCATCGCCACGGGAGCCTATTCCGGCTACCTGCCCAAGGCCCCCGGGACCTGGGGCTCGGCGGTCGGAGTGCTGCTGTGGCTGGGGCTCGGTCGGCTGGCGCTCGCCCCCTATCTCGGCGGGGTCGCGGTCCTTCTGCTCATCGGTACGCTCTGCGCCGGGTCGGCCGAGAAAATAGTGGATCGGAGCGATCCCGGCCTGGTGGTCATCGACGAGGTGGTGGGCCAGCTCATAGCCCTGACCATGGTTCCGGCCCGTCCGCTGCCCGTCCTGGCCGCTTTTCTCCTGTTCCGTCTCCTGGATATTCTCAAGCCCTTTCCTGCGGGCTGGCTGGACCGCCATATCCACGGCGGCCTGGGCATCATGCTCGACGACGTCGTCGCCGGACTCTATGCCTTGTTGATTCTGCAGGCCGGGCTCCGGTTCTTTGCCTTGTAACCGTGTCCGGGACGATTTTCATATAAATTTATTTTTTGCTATTCTGGAGAAACGCATGAATACTTATTATGATCCGAACGATCTGGCAAAATTTGGTAAAATCGGCGAAGAAGTCCCGGAACTGTCCCGGAAGTTCTTTGAATATTATGAAGCGGTTTTCAAGGAAGGAGAATTGACGGAGCGGGAAAAGGCCCTCATCGCCCTGGCCGTTGCCCATGCCGTGCAGTGTCCGTACTGCATCGACGCCTATACGCACGCCTGTCTCGAAAAGGGCTCCAACAAGGCGGAAATGACCGAGGCCGTTCACGTGGCCTGCGCCATCCGCGGCGGCGCTTCCCTGGTGCACGGCGTTCAGATGCGCAATATCTGCGAAAAAATTTCCATGTAACTCCGGCAGGTAGCGATTCGTGGCGGAGAATGTTTTTCAAACGGCCTTGGCCGGCAGCAACCTGCAACTGAACCGGGACCATACCACCACGTTGCAGATCAATGTGGGGCGCTTGTGCAACCTGAGCTGTAAACACTGCCATGTCGATGCCGGACCCGGCCGCCAGGAGGTCATGGGCCGGGAGACCATGGAAGCCGTTATCGGGTTTGCCCGCCGCAACTCTTTCACCACCATCGACATCACCGGCGGCGCGCCGGAGATGATGCCTGGTATCACCTCCTTTCTCGAACGGCTCGCGCCGTTGACGCAGAGGCTGATGATACGGTCAAACCTTGTCGTACTGCTGGAAAGAGGCAAAGACGACCTGCTGGAGCTGTGTTGCCGGCTGCGGGTGGCCATTGTGGCCTCCTTGCCGTCGACCAACCGGAGCCAGGCGGATGGACAGCGCGGCCAGGGGGTATGGGAACAGAGCATCAGCATGTTGAAAAAGCTGAACGGGCTTGGTTACGGACAAAAGGGCACCGGGCTGGAACTCTATCTGGTGGCCAACCCGGCCGGGGCCTTTTTGCCTGTTGATCAGTGCACGGCGGAACGAAAATTCAAAAGCGATCTGGCCGGGAAATGGGGCATAGAATTCACCGGCCTCTTTACCTTCGCCAATGTCCCCCTGGGACGATTCCGGACCTGGCTGGAACGGTCGGGCAATCTCGATGCCTACACGGACAAACTGGTCGACAGCTTCAATCCGGCAACGGTTGCCGGGCTCATGTGCAAAAAACTGATCAGCGTTTCCTGGGATGGTTTTCTGTATGATTGCGACTTTAACCTGGCGGCCGGCGTGCCCTATACCGGCACGCCGATTCACGTTGCCGATGCGGGAGCTATTGTCCCGGGCACCCCGATCATGACCGGTGTCTATTGTTTTGCCTGCACGGCCGGGTCGGGATTTACCTGAGCGGGCGCAATAACCGCCGAGGCCGGCGGTAAGTAGATTCTCCTCGGGTCGGGAAATAGGAAAAATAGCGGGAAAAACGTGTCCCCCGTTTTTCGTGCTAATGCACGGAGCAGGAAATACAGGGGTCGTAGGCCCGTACCAACATCTGGGCCAGCAGCTCGATATCCTGATCTTTTCTGCCGGCCTTGGCATAGTGCGCGGCCAGGGCCTGCAGGTCATGCTGGATGTTGGCGTGGTTCTGGCTGGTGGGAATCACGCAGTCCGCCTTTTCCAGCCGGCCCTTGCCGTCAAACGCGTAATAATGATAAAGGATTCCGCGCGGCGCTTCTACGACGCCGACCCCTCTGCCCCGGCGCGGGGTTACCGACTGCCGCGCCTCCTGCCACTCCGAGGCCAGCAGGTTGTCAATGATCAGGGCGGAGTCTTCCACCACCTGCAGACATTCCACCAGCTGGGCAATATTGTTCATAAATGGATTATGGCATACCGGCCGCAGGCCCAGCCTTTCCGCCGCCCGCCCGGCCTCCGGCTGCAGCAGGGCGTGATTATTGTTAAATCGCGCCAGGGCGCCAACCGCGAAGGATGGCCGGGAAAGTCGGCTCCACTTGGCGGTGGACTGTTCGACGCAATACTCGTTGGTCATGGCCAGGTACTCGTCTTCCCGCTTTAAGACCCCATCGCTGGACACCAGGTTCCCTCCGATGAAAGGGTAGGTATTATCTCCCTTCAGCGAGACAAATTCCGTTTCCCTGACAAAATCCGGCATGGTGAAAGAAGTGAAGAGCTCCACGGCCCGTTCCAGGTCGGAGCGCGCTTCCTCAAGGCGCCGGCCTAGTCGGGCCAGTTCCGCCTTTGCCGGCAGCATGGTAAATCCGCCCACCACTGTCCTGATGGGATGTAAACAGCGGCCGCCGATCAGGGTGCAGGCTTCGTTGGCCAGCCGTTTCAGCCGCAGGGCGACTTGCACCTCTTCCGGATGGGTCCGGGTCAGAGGCAGGACGCTGCCAGCGCCCAGAAAATCCGGGGCCACCAGAAAATAGAGATGAAGGATGTGGCTCTGCATGGTTTCCATGTGCTTGAGCAGGAGCCTGAACATGGTGGTCTGCCGGGACGCGACGATGCCAAAGGCGTTTTCCACCGCCCTGATGCTGGCCAGGGTGTGGCTGATAGAGCAGATGCCGCAGATCCGGCCGCAAATATAGGGCACGTTTTCGTAGTGTTTACCCACCAGCAGGGCCTCGAAAAAACGCGGGGTCTCCACGACCTCCCAGTTCGCTTCCTCAAGCCGACCGTCCTTGATGCTGATTTTGATATTGCCGTGGCCTTCCACCCTGGTCAGCGGTTTGATGTTCACCTTGACATTCTGCTTCATTTTTTTCTTCTCCCGCCGTCCTTACCCGTGCGTGTGCCGTCCCGGAGCGCGCAATTTATCCACATAAGCGGCAAAGCCGCCAAAGCATTCCAGCCTGTCGATTATGATTTCGCGGGAAAAATGATACCGGCGCATGATTTTTTCAAGCTCCTTGACATTGGCCTCCTCGGCCGGTCCCCGGCAGCCCCAGCAGCCCCGGCGGTTATCCGGGCACCAGGCGTCACAGCCCGCCCTGGTGATCGGGCCTAGGCACGGTTCGCCCAGTTCGTAGAGGCAGAGGTTTTCGTGGGCCTTGCACTCCATGCACACCGGATATTCAGGCGGCGTCACCGCCTTGCCCAGCACCAGGTTGGAGATCACTCTTTCGACCTCTTCCTTTTTGATCGGGCAGCCATAGATTTTCAAGTCCACTGGCACCTGTGCCTCCAGGGGCTGCACCTCCGCCGTATCGACAGGGAAGTCTCCATAGACCTCTTTTTTCACCCAGTCGAGATCGTGAAAACGATTCCTGAGCCGGTTTACTCCGCCAAAGCAGGCGCAGGACCCCAGGGCTACCAAGACTTTCGCCTGTCTGCGGATCTTTTTTAATTTTTCGACCTCGTCCCGCCGGCTGATGCTTCCTTCTATAAAGGCTATCTCGTAGTCGTCTGATTTTTCCGTCATGGCTTCCCGGAAATTCACAATTTCCACCAGGGACAAAAAATCAAGAAGAGAGGCCTCGTTATTGAAAATCTGCAACTGGCAGCCCTCGCAGGAGGTGAGTTCGAAGAAGGCCACTCTGGGCCTGGACAGGGGCACCCCGAGATAGGAAAGCGTATCGGCCATAATCAGATTGCCTCCTTCAGGTTCATCGCCGACCAGTAATCAAAAACCGGCCCGTCGAGACAGGTATAGGTGGAGCCGATATTGCAGCGGCAGCATTTTCCGCGGCCGCAGTGCATGCGGCGCTCCAGGGAGACGAATATTTTCTGCATGGGAATCCCGGCCTTGATGAGCATGTCGCAGACGAAATGAAACATCACCGGCGGCCCGCAGACAATGGCACAGGTTTTGGCGGCCAAGGCATCGCCATCACGGTTCAGCCGTTCTTTCAGGATCTCGGTGATCAGCCCCACGGAGCCATGCCAGTCCTTATCCCCCTGATCGACCGTGATCTGCAGGTTAATATCAAATTGGCGCCACTCCTCGTACTGGTAGGTAAAAAGCAATTCGACCGGTCTTTTTGCCCCGTAAATAATATCAACGGTTCCGTAGCGGTTGCGGTTATCCAGCACCTCCCAGAGCGGCGAGCGCAGAGGAACAATGCCCAGACCGCCGGCAATCAGCAGAATATCCTGGCCATGCATGTTTTCCACCGGAAAATGAGTGCCGAAAGGGCCGGATATTCCGACCGAACATCCCCTCCGCACCCGGTCCAGAAAGTTGGTCAGGTTGCCCACCGCCCGGATGCATAGTTCCAGATTGCCGTGCCGCAACGGCGAGGAGGATATGGAAAAGGGCGCCTCCCCTATGCCGGGGATCTCCAGCATGACAAACTGTCCCGGCCGGAACATGAAACGGTTCCGTTCTTCCTGGTCGACAAGCTGAATCTGATAAAGTTTTTCACGGGCGGTCAGGGAATAAATATTGGTAATCTCCGCCTGAAAGGAGGATTCGAAGCTGGCCGGGTCCCCCGCCCGGCACCGGCCATGACGGCCGGGCGTATCATAAGGGGTAACTCTATTCGTCATGTTTTTCCTCTCTGCCGTGTACGCATTTTTTCTTGCCGCGCACGTCGGCTATAACCTCCGGCGGGGTGATACCGGCCAGACAGGCCGCACCGCAACGGCCGCAGCCCACGCAGAGTGATTCCTCGAAGGCCTCGACGAAACCGCGGTGCTTGTGATAGTAACGATATTTCAGACGGGTGGAGGCCAGGGGGCGGAAATTATGACCGCCGGCGACCTTGGCAAAGTCATGGAGGTTGCAGGAATAAAGAAACCTGGTTTTATGCGCTTCCTGCAAATTCAGATCAACGCTTTCCTCGACCCCGTAACAGTAACAGGTGGGACAGACATTGGCGCAGGTTCCGCAGGACAGGCATTTTCGTCCCCAACGATCCCAGGCCGGGGAGTAGAACTCCAGGTCCAGGATCTTGGTCAGGTCGCTGGTGTCAACTTCGGTGGTAAACCGCGCCGTTTTTTCGGCGGTCACGGCCTCGTATTGCCTCTCGTCCCCGGGGCCGGGATCACGGCATTTTATCTGCTGTAGAAAATTAAAGGCGGTGACGGAAGAGATCTCGGCAAAATACTTGTCGCCCAGGTCGGTCAAGAACATATCATAGCCGTGCAGCACCGAATCCGTACCCATGGAGCGGCAGAAACACTGGGGGCTGGGCCGGCAGTTCAGGCCGATAATGAACATATTGCGACGCTTGCGGATATAAGACGATACCGGATAGACACTCTCGGCCAGCACCTTGTCCAGCTTGTTCAGGGCATTGATGTCACAGGCGTGCATGCCGAAAAAGACCACCGGCCGTTCCGTATCCAGATCGGTCTCCTTGCGCCATTTCTGTTCGTTAACTGTAAAACGGGCCAGATCTTTCCTGTATGGCAGGACAAAACGTTTAGGCGAATGAACGGTGGTGGAATAGTCAAGCGCCAGGTCGGCAAAGCTGTAAACCCGGGCGAAGTCATTGAGAGGTTGGTTATGCCGATCCGTTCCTTTGCGAACCGGACCGACCACGGCATTAACGGCTAGCAGTTCATACAGGGCGGCCAGTTCCTTTTTTTTGAAGACCTTGAAAATCATCGCTGTCCTCCTTGGTAAGCGCCCAGGTGACGGAAGGCCGCTTCGGCCCCGGTAATGTCAATAGACCTAGCCGTAAGCCGTCACCGGTTAGATGCAAGTAATAACGCAGAGTGCCACATCTTGTGACCAGTTACGTGACAACTATCTTGACACAGGGGGACCAGATCATTTTATGAGTTCAAATAAATTGGATTTAGATACTTTTTTATCAAAAGTAATGACATTCTCGCAGCCTTGTTCTTTGGCGGAATATGCAATTACGAGGTCGGATAGATCGTAACGATTTTTTTGTGCGGAATGGGTGAATTGCTGAAGAGCTGATTGGTGTTCAAATTTTAAGATTGGCATCAAAAGTAAATCGCTAATTGATTCAACAATGTCTGCTCTAGGTATTTCGTAGGCAGACTCCAGGACCCAAATCAACTCCAGAACCACAAGTAACGGTACAAAGAGCTCGCTATTATTTGATTCTGTCTTTTTGAAAAGTTTGTATACTTTTTTTGATTGTAATTTGTCGTCATCAACAAGGAATCGGACAAGAATGTTTGTATCTATTCCTTGCATCAGAACTTGGCCTTCATTCTATTCTTGATAGCATTATTCATAGATTCGACCGAGACCGCCTTTCTTCCAGGTACGTGTAGTTTTCCAAAAATATCATCAACTTTTTTGGATATAGGCCGAATGAGAGCTTCTCTTTTTTCGGTAATTATAATTTCAATTTTATCGCCGGTTCGCAACTTTAAAGATTCTCGGATTTGCTTGGGAATAGTTACTTGCCCTTTGGTAGTGAGTGTCGCTAGCGCCATTGCCTTCTCCTTACTTTTATTTATATCTTACTTGATAGTAAGGATAAAATCATCTGTTGTCAACAATTGAGAGGAATTTATCTTTCTGAAATATTCTGTGCGTATTCCCGTGTCCCCCTCTTTCGGGTGGTATCTCTTCGGCCATCCGTCACAACAATTTTGCCCCCCACTCTTTGCCATCTCCCTCCTCCCTTTCCCTCAATATGGCAGGCTGCTCGGCTTTTAAAACTCAATAACACCTTGTTCCAAGGTCATTATTTAACTCCTTTTGGATGTTTTGTCGTCTTCGGAATTAGCGAATAACCTTGACGTACTGAGAATATCATCCTAATGTCATCCTAATATAATCCTAATATAGGTCGTTATTTTCGCGAATTGGCCATCTGATTCCCTGTCAGTTAAATGCCTTTTTGCCGTCGTCCTCGTCCTCTTACGTTCGTCCTGCTATCAGTTCTTTTTGCCCTTCAGCTAGTTTTCCAGAGACAATCGGCAGAAAATAATAGCAACACCCTAAACTGCACCGTGTTGTTGTCGCTGCCATGGTCTGGTTATAATTTCGGAGGGAATATAAATGAAGAACAGGACTATTTATCCCGGTCTTGCGAATGAACAGGTAAGCACGGCTCTGCTGTTGGCGGCAGGGACGGGCAGCCGCCTTTCTCCTTTGACCGATATGACGCCCAAATGCCTTGTTCCTGTCAATGAAATATCTATTCTTGAGAGGCTGATCCACTCCCTCCAGGTACACAATTTCAAGCGTCTGGTTGTGGTTGTCGGCCATCAAGCTGACTGTATCCGTAATTTTCTTGGAACTCGGGCCGGGGGGATGGAAATTACTTATATAACCAGTCCTTTATACCGGACAACCAACAATATTTATTCCTTATGGCTTGCCAGAAAGGCAATAGATGAACCGTTCCTGCTGATTGAGAGCGATCTTGTTTTCGACCCGAAAATGCTCAAGGATATGCTCTATCCTGATCGAATCGCAGTGGCCAGATTGCGGCCCTGGATGAACGGCACCACGGTGATGCTCAATAGCCGCCGGGAGGTTAAGGCATTTTATTGCGGCGCTCATAAACATGATGATACCCATTACAAGACCGTCAATATTTACAGCCTTTCCACCATAACCTGGCAACTGCTCCGGGAAAGATTGGACCGACATATTTCAAATAATATGGTGAATGGCTACTATGAGACTGTTTTCGCGGATATGGTCAACGAGGGCTGTCTCTCTTTTAAACCGGTTTTCTTTGATATCAACCGCTGGTATGAGATTGACACCATTGCCGATCTCAGAGCAGCTGAACAGGTGCTCGGTCTACATCACCGGCCACCTGCTGCCATTGGCAGAGTTAACAAGGGCTCCCGCCGTCATCCCGGCATAGAGGTGTCCGTTGCCAAGGATGTCAGCTTCGACGTTACCACTGTAATCCATTGATAAAGTATACTGAGAAATGACAAATAAATACTCAACCGCTCAACAGCACTACGAGTTTATTTCTAGTCAGCATGGCGGCTATTGGCGTCATGATTTCATCGATCATAACTATCTCTATAACCTCTATTTTCCGCCGGAGGATTTTTTCACCCATCTTACCAGGCACATCCATCAGTTGGTATTAAGCTATCCCGTTGCCCAGAAAGACCTGGCCGGCCTGATGGGCGACCTGATCGCCCAGCCGCCGGAGCGGATTGTAGTGGGCAATGGGGCGGCAGAGCTTATCAAGATTATCGCCGGGATGGGCCGCAAATTGATCGTGCCGGTTCCGTCGTTCAATGAATACGCCAATGCGGCGCTCACTGGAAATGTAGTTGAGTTTGCCCTTGAGTCACCCTCCTTTCAGCTGGATGTGGACAAATTCGCTGCAGAGGCCATCCGTTGCAAGGCAGGTTTGGCAGTGGTGGTCACCCCGAATAATCCCACCTCTTTGCTGGTCCCTAAAGCTGAACTTATTCGTTTGCTAAACAAACTGGCCGACCACGACTGTATGCTCATCGTTGATGAATCTTTCATTGATTTTGCCGAAAACCGCGACCAGGAAACTCTTGAAAAAGAGATTGATAAATACCCTAACCTGGCTATTTTCAAAAGCATGAGCAAGGCCTATGGCATCTGCGGCATCCGGATCGGTTACATGCTGACCGCCAACCCTGACTTTGCCGCAAAAGTCCGGCAAGGGCTCCATATCTGGAACATTAATGGTTTCGCGGAAGAATTCCTGCGCCTTGCCCCGCAGTATTGTCAGCAGTTTATTGATAGCTGTAATAAGGTCAAGGCTGATCGCGACCATTTTTATAAGCAACTCCAAACGGTCCAGGGAATGACCGTCTACCAGCCTGACGCCAATTATATTTTCTGCCGTCTGCCCGATCAGGCCGCATCCGGTCCGGAAGTAACCGAAAAACTGTTTGTTAAGCACAATATCTACATAAAGCACTGTCAGGACAAGACAATGCCGGAATCTGACCGTTATATCCGCATAGCCAGCCGTACCCAGGCAGAAAACAGGAGATTGGTTGAAGCGTTGCGCGACGTTATTGGTCTGGAGAGAGAATAATGGCAGCCCCACATTCATCAGATTCGCCCGCTTCCATACTCTCTTTTGCCAAAGACCTGCCGAACATATGTTCTCTGGCAGGGCTTCTATGCGCGGTTGTCGCTATTTATTATGCGGTCCTGGGCATCTTTCCAGCCGCGATGATCGGCCTGATCTGGGCGGTATTCTTTGACTGGAGTGATGGCATTATCGCCCGGCGCCTGAAAGGGCGGAACGATAAACAGCGGGAGTTCGGGGGACAGCTCGATTCCCTGATCGACATTGTCAGCTTCAGCATTTGCCCGGCCATTGTCCTGTTGAGCTACGGACATTTCAGTCCCTGGTTCCTGCCCGGAGCCTTTATCATCGTAGCGACCGGGGTACTCCGACTCAGCTATTTCAATGTCTTCGGCCTGGTTGACAAGTCGACCTACATGGGACTGGCGCTAGACAACAATATCATCATCCTGGTCTTTGCTTTTCTGTTTAATGGTTTAATCAGCCACACTGCTTTTTCTATTTTTATCTATATCCTGCTTATGCTGCTGGCCGCTTTGAATGTGGCCCCGATTAAAACCCCCAAGTTTGCCGGCCGATGGTATTACGTCCTCCTCGCCTATACGGTGATCTTGTCCGCAATATTTGGCTGGCAGTGGTATAGCTTTTAAAGATTACTTCATATTTCAGCTCACTAGTGTCCCAACGTTTATTGAAACAATTTCAACTGGTTATAAATTTGGTGTGACTCGTTTTTGTAATCGTTTTCTGTAACAAGCAGACATAAAGATGCACAGCGATGAACGGATTCTCGGTGATACTGATTTTGTGGAATCCGTTCTTAAGAATACGTTAACCGGCATAGTACAATTCCGGGGACACCATACGTAATTATTGACCACTCTAAGTTGT
>JAADIK010000027.1 GCA_013151365.1 Deltaproteobacteria bacterium | reverse complement strand
GCTACGTCGAGGATTTTGCGATTGCACCGTAGCCAAAGATGGCCTGAAGATGAGATGCAAGATGTTCTTGTTATTTTCTTACAGGCCCTAAGCCAAAAAAATGGGGTCCGGTTGACCTGGCATTTTCATGCTAGCACCGGGCCTGCGAAAAGTCAAAGATGGGCGTGAAGTGTGGCCGGCGGCCGTGCAAGGGCAGGCCGCCCACTGTGGAACGCCATGCACTACCGTGTGCATTGAATGAAAAAAGGAGAATTGAAATGAAAAGTTTTTCCAGAACCATGATTGTCTGTGCGGCCGTTACTCAGTTAATGGCCCCCGGGATAGGTCTTGCCGGGCAAGACACGGCCCCGGCGCAGAAACCGGCGAAAAAGGCCCTTAAACTGGAAGATGTCGTGGTCACCGCCACCCGGACTCCGGAGGAGAAGAAGGAGCTGCCCCAGGTTGTAAAAGTGATTACCGCAAAGGATATAAAAGAGACGGTGGCGACCGATCTCACGGATGTCCTCAAAGAGACCGCCAGCGTGGATGTGATCCAGTACCCCGGAGCCCTTTCGGGGATCAGCATCCGGGGCTTCCGGCCCGAATTTTCCGGGACCACCAAGCACACCCTGTTGTTGATTGACGGCCGGCCCGCGGGCGCGACCAACCTGGCGACCATTCCCTTGGACAATATCCAGCGCATCGAGGTCCTGAAAGGCCCGGCCTCGGCGCTGTACGGCTCCGAGGCAATGGGCGGCGTGGTCAACGTCATCACCAAGAAATCCCGGGGCAGGATCAAGTCGCACCTGACCCTCGGCTACGGCAGTTTCAGTACCTGGCAGGTCAAGGCCGCGTCAGGCGGCAACCTGACCAAAAAACTCGATTTTGACCTTGACGCCAGCGTCGACAATCAGAACGGTGACCTGCGCATGGGCAACGGGGACAAGAGAGACCATACCGCCTTCAAAAAACGTTACGGCTCGGCGAGACTCGGCTATGCGTTTAACCAGGACTGGCGGATGGATGTCCGCGGGGACTGGTTCGCCGGCCGGGACATCGAGGTCCCCGGGGATATCTTCTATGGCACGACCAGGCAGTCCCGGAAAGATATCAATCGTTACGGGGGCGACGCCAAGATCTCCGGCTTTGCCGGCGAGAACAATGAAATCAACCTGACTTTCTACCAGTCGCGGGAGGACTCCGAATACCATAAAGAATACAGCGGTATCGTTCCCTATAAGAACTATGAGAGCACGACCGACTGGATCGGCGGCCAGCTCCAGGATACCTATTATTTTTCCGTCCACAGCCTGACCTTCGGTATCGACTACGAGCGTATCAAAGTGAAGTCACAATCGTATAATGCCGACTCCAGCCGCCGGGCTCCTTACATGCCGGATAATGAACACCGGACCACCGGTATTTTCACCCAGGCCATGTTGAAATTTTTCAATAACCGCCTGATCGCCACCATGGGCGCCCGTTATGACGCAATTACGCTGGAGACCAAGGCAACCCCTTATAAAACGGATTTCACTCCCGGTTCGGCGGACTTCAGCACCTTCAATCCCAGCGGCGGCCTGAAATTTTTTCTCACCCCGCAATGGCAGCTCCACACCACGATCGGCACGGCCTTTGTCACGCCCAAACCAGAGGAAGTGGCGGGACACTGGGTCAACTGGTGGGGTGGAACCACCGAAGGCAATCCCAACCTCGACCCGGAAAAGAGTTTGACCTGGGATGGCGGTATCAGCTTTGACAAGAAAGAATGGGGCCTTAGCGCCGACCTGACCTATTTTCACACCAAGGTGGATGACAAGATAGAAAAGGTCGCCGTGACCAGTACGCTGAGCACCTTTGAAAATACCCAGGAGGCGAAGATCCAGGGCCTGGAAGGGCAATTTTCTCTTGATATCGGCCGGCTCGCCGCTTGGCATTCCTCTCTCCGCCTCTTTGCCAACTTTACGAAGTTGTTCAAGGATGAAGAGACTCTCTCCTCCGGCACGCGGGATATCCACAATGTGGCTGATTTTAAAATAAATTACGGTCTGGGATACGACGACGGCCACTTCTTCAGCGGCAGGGTCACAGCCCGTTATGTCGGACACATGAAGGATACGGATTGGGTTACCGCCGGTTATCCGGAGATCGAGTATCCCACCCATACCGTGGTGGACCTGGTGACGAATTTCAAGCTGACCGGCAACCAGACCCTGAGCCTCAAAGTCGGCAACCTGTTCGATAAATATTATTACGAGAAGAGGGGATTCCCCCTGGCCGGGCGCTCCTTCTTCGGCACCTATACCTTCAAGTTCTGATCTCCGCCACCTGAATCCGTGAGCGTTCGAGAACGGTGCAGATGCAAGGCGAACGAGGTTGATTATCCTGGTGTGATATCAACGAGTTGCCAACGCAGCAGATGTGCCGTTATCGGGCGCCCCGCAGGGCGGCGCGGTGAAAAGTAAAAAATACGTTTATGCGGTAATAGTGCAACAAATTCCATGTATTGCATGAAATACTACCTCAAGCCGTCACGGATTCAGGTTGAGGCGAGGGTGTTCTCCATTCTTTAGGGGGGCTTTTGTCCCCCTAAAGAATATACGCATACAAGCGGCATTTTCCGCCTGGAGCATGAAGACAAAAAAGTTGGAACAATCTCCCCGGAGTATGGAAAATGACCAGGATATCGACATGTTGATCAGGACTTTTTACGGGGGAATTGAAATCCATCGTCAGGACAAGATTATTACGGTCAAGTTTCTCGTGCCGCACCAGGTTATTTCTACCTGCAGAGCGAACGGCGGCCTGCGGGAGGATCTTGACTTGATTTTCAACCACCAGTCGGGTGAACCAACGGGCCACATGCCTGAATCGCACGCCCTGGCAGTCCGTCAGCCCCTCGTTTATCTACGGCAAATTTGCCGGCAGCATAAACTTTCTGAAAATTGCGCATCGCTCGGTACGGCCGCCAACATGAATTGCGCAGCCCTGGAGTCGGAAAAATTTCATGATCTTGAGGTGGCGGCTATCTGCACCGGCGGGGTGGAGACCAATGCCGGGCGGGCCGGAGATCCCGCATCCGTTTACGAAGAAGGCGGGAAGTTCATGCCGGTCGCCGGCCGGTCAGGTCAAAACGGCGAGAAGAAATGTGAGGTCGCCAAGGCAGAGGCGGATAGCGGCACCATCAATATTATTGTTTGTATCAACCGGAAACTGACTCCCGGTGCAATGGTCAGGGCCGTTATGACTGCAACCGAGGCGAAGACCGGGGTCCTGCAGGAGCTGAATATCAATTCCCGCTATTCAAGCGGCCTGGCCACCGGTACCGGTACGGACCAGATCGCTGTTGCCGGCGCTCTCACCGGGGACCCTCCTCTGACCAGCGCGGGCAAACATTCAAAACTGGGAGAACTGATTGGCCTGACCGTGAAAAAAGCGGTAGCCGGAACGCTCCGACTCCAGAACAACATGTCTCCGCAAAGCCGTTGCTCCATGATGGTCCATCTTGAACGATTCGGCGCGGCAGCCAAGTCTATGGAGGCGGGCATAAAAAAATACCTGGCAACGGATTCCGGTGAGCTTTTAAGCAAGAATTTTGCGTGTATTGACCGGGACCCGATAACTGTCGCCGCCGTGGCCGCCCTGGTGCATCTGCGGGATAAACTTGTCTGGCATATCCTGCCGCAAAGTTGTGTGCCCGAGATATTCAGCACCTACGGTGCCCAGCTGGCCGCGGCGGTATCAGGTAAATATGACCGGTTTGTGTTTTATAAAAACAGGCTGGATGGTCGGCAATTCAGTTTTGAAAATGGAGTCTTCCTGGATTTTATTTATTACTGCCTGGCCATGGGGTTTACGGAAAAATGGCGGAATATCTGAGGCTTGGCCGGCGTATGGCCGGCATCCTGAGTGTGCTGTTGCTCCTTCTTGCCGGGACCGCGAGAGGGGGCGCTGTTCCTCCGCCCCGGGGAGTACTGCTGCACCTCCGCTATGCCACTCATTTCCAGGTTGAATATCTTGGCAATGGCTGCAAGCTGGTAACCGACGGCGCCGGCCGGAAATTGCTTCTGGTCCCGCGCGGGCAACGGCCGCCGAAAGGATATAAGCAAGATCAGGTTGTTGAAATACCTGTAAAAAGAGTAGTCAGCAAATGGACCACCATTCCGCCCCTGCTCAGAGCGCTGGGGGTCATGAACAGCGTTGTGGGAGTAACCACGAGGGAAAAGGACTGGCATATCGCCGCAATTAGAAAAGGCATGGCAGCCGGAAGGATCAAGTACCTGGGGGAATCGAGGGCGACTGATTACGAGAAGCTGCTGCGCGTACACCCGGACGTATTTTTTGCCGGCGAATGGGAGAAGACGGACAAGCTCGACGAGCTGGGAATACCCTTTGCCGTGGTCACCGAATATTTGGAAGATAATCCCCTCGGCAGACTGGAATGGATTAAATTTTTTGCGGCATTTTATAACAAGGAAAAAAAAGCGGAACGTTTTTTCGCAAAAGCGGTGAGCGGCATGAACATGCTCTCCCGGAAGCTTGAGGCTGTCGGCGCTAGGCCGACCGTATTATGGGGGTTTATCGCGGGCAGGGGCAGGGTCTATGTGCCGGGAGGAGACTCCTATGTGGCCAAAATGATAACCATGGCCGGGGGTGCCTACGTCTTCAAGGATCTTAAAAAGGCGGGCGGCGCCCCCATTACGCTGGAGGAATTCTACGATCGGGGCCGAGACGCGGATATCTACATATCTTCGGGCATGCTGCCGCAGTACGGCATCACCTCGATAAAAAAGTTGGTCGCCCTCAAGCCCATCCTCGTCGATTTCAAGTCGGCAAAAAGAGGCAATGTCTGGTGCTTCCAGCCGTGGTACTGGGAGTCGATCGACAAGACGGATGAAATTATCGCAGACCTCGCGGCAATTCTGCATCCCGGACTGTTTCCGGACCATAAGCCCCGATACTTTCTCAAGCTTCCGAAAAAGTGAGACCTGAAACAAATTGCGGATGGGACAATGAGTCCTGATCCTATCCGCCGGCAAGGAGGTGAGCGCTGAAAAGAATATAACCAGGGAAAGGCAGGGAGGGCGACCCGCTAAAGTTCGGCCCACCCTGCCGCCGGATATAAACCGAAGCCGGAAAAGAGGTTCGGTTGATCTGACATTTTTATGTTAGCACCGGGCCTCCGGAAAGTCAAAAAGAGGCGTGTACTGTGGCCGGCGGCCGTGCAAGGGCGGGCCGCCCACAGTGTTGAACGCCGTGCACTGTTTGTGCATTGAATGAAAGAAGGAGACTTGAAATGAAGTGTTTTTCCAGAACCACGATTGTCTGTGCGGCCGTTACTCAGTTAATGGCCCTGCCCGGGATCGGCCTTGCCGGACAAGATATGGCAACCGGCCGGGAACCGGCGAAAAAGGCCCTTAAATTAGAAGATATCGTGGTCACCGCCACCAGGACCCCGGAGGAGAAAAAAGAGCTGCCCCAGGTCGTTGACGTAATTTCGACGAAAGATATCAGCATGTCGGTAGGAGATGATCTCACGGATGTCATTAAAGAAAATTCCAGTGTGGATGTGATCCAATATCCCGGAGGATATTCCGGTACTATAAGCATCCGGGGGGTCAGGTCGGACTATTGGGGGACGATTAAGCACTGTTTGATATTGGTCGACGGCCGGCCGATCGGCGCGACCACCCTGGCATCCGTCAACAAGAATACCATCAGGCGGATCGAAGTCCTCAAGGGTCCGGCATCTTCCCTGTACGGTTCGGATGCCATGGGCGGAGTGGTGAATATTATTACAAAAGAAACAAAGGGGAAAATCAAGACTTCACTCGCCGCGGGCGGCGGCAGTTTTGCTACCTGGAATACGGAACTCTCGTCGGGAGGCAATATAACGGACCGGATCGATTTTAACATTGATGCCTCCGCCTACCAACAGAACGGCGACATCCGGATGGGCAATGGTCACAAGCGAGACCATACGGCCTTCAAAAAATATAACGGCACCGCGAGATTAGGACTGGACCTGGCTGACAGCTGGCGTCTGGATATGAAAGGCAACTGGTATGCCGGCCGGGACATAGAAAATCCGAACGACATAGACTGGGGGGACAGCAAACAGAAAAAAAGAGATGTTGATCAATATGGGGGCGATTTAAGTCTTTCCGGAAAGATTGCAAAAAACAATGAGGTCAACCTGACTTTTTATGATTCACGGGAAGAAAATAAATACCGCTACGAGTATGCGGGAATCAATCCGTATAAAGGCTCCTGGAACAGGTTTGACTGGCTGGGTACGCAGCTTCAGGATACCCATCGTTGGGGCGCGCATAGTCTGACCTTCGGGGTTGATTATCAGAAAGTCACCGAGGAAGGAAAATCCTGGAATGCCGACGGCACGCGCAAGGGTCCCTGGCGACCGGACAACGAACGTGAAACATTGAGTGCTTTCGGTGAGGCAATGCTGAAGTTTTTCGATAACCGGATGGTCGTCACCATGGGGGGAAGATACAATGCCATAGAACTGAAAACCAAGGAAACCCCCTATAAAACAGGCTTTACGCCCGGCTCTGAAACATTTAACGCTTTCAATCCCAGCGGCGGCCTGAAGCTTTTTCTCTCTCCCCAATGGCAGATCCACTCCACTATCGGCACGGCCTTCGTAACCCCGAAGCCCGAACAGGTAGCCGGAACATGGGTGAGCAGCTGGGGTACCACCACCAAGGGGAATCCCGGCCTGGACCCGGAAAACAGCGTTAGCTGGGATGCCGGCATCAGTCATTCCAAAAAAGAATGGGGTCTTTCGGGTGATCTCACCTACTTCATGACCGATATTGATGACAAAATCGAAAAGGTCAAGGTGGGGAACTCGCTCTATACCTATGAAAATGCTCTGAAAGCCAGGATACGCGGCTTAGAGGGCGAGTTTTCTTTTGACATCGGCACACTGGCAAAGCTGGATTATTCCGTTCGCCTTTTTGCCAATTTCACCAGGTTGTTCAAGGCGGAAGAGACCCTGTCCACCGGTCGGCAGGATATCCGCAATATCGCCGATACCAAAATAAATTACGGCCTGGAATATGACGATGGTCATTTTTTTAACGGCAGATTGACCGCCCGCTATGTGGGACACCGGAAAGATACGGACTGGGCCGTCAAGGGTTCCCCTGAAGTTGAGAATCCCGCATTTACCGTGGTTGACGTCGCCGTTAATTTCCACTTGGCCAAACGCCAGGACCTGAGTTTCCAAATAGCCAACGTCTTTGACGAATACTATTATGAAACAAAAGGATACCCGTTGCCCGGGCGTTCTTTCTTCGGAAAATATACGATCGGGTTTTGATGCCGTTTTCACCATCGGCCAGGGAGACCCGGCGAGTACAACCTGAATCCGTGAGCGTCCGATGATGGTGCGGATGCTCCGTTATCGGACGCCCCGCATGGCGGCGCGTTGTGAAGACCGGAAGGTGTAAGCATGGTTTTGCGAAAGAGATTTGTCAAATTCATGCTAATCGCTTTGTTTCTCTTTTTTGTAACCGCAATAGCAGGTGGAGGAGAATGTCAACCATATAAGGGGCAATCCCTTCATCTGCTATATGCTACCCACTTTAATGTTGAATACCTGCTGGACGGCCGCAAAATAGTGACGGACGGGGCCGGCAGGAAACTGCTGCTTGTGCCCCGGGGCCGGGAGATTATCGGACTCTCTCCGGCAAGCCCGGTCATCAGGATCCCGGTAAAAAGGGTGGTCACGAGGTGGAGTACGATCCCTTCCCTTTTGCAGGCACTGGGGACTATGCGCACCATTGTCGGCGTAACTACAAGAAGGGAAGAGTTGTGCAACGAACAAATTAAAGAGCGGATGGCGCAGGGCGCGATTACAAGCCTGGGCGCTCATGGAACTATAGATTACGAGAAAATGTACGCCATAAATCCCGATGTATTTTTTGTCAGTAGATGGGAAAAAACCGATAAACTTAACGAGCTTGCAATACCATACGCCGTGATCACCGAGTATTTGGAAAATAATCCCCTGGGAAGGATGGAATGGATAAAGTTTTTTGCCGCCTTCTATAACAAGGAAAAGGCGGCGAATGATTTTTTTGCCAAGGCGGTCCGGAATGTACGGCAGCTATCGAAAAAGATTGAGAAGGTAAAGAAAAAGCCAAGAATATTATGGGGGTTTATCCGGAGAGGGGGGACGATTTATGCGCCGCGGGGGAAGTGTTATGTGAGCAGGATGATTACCATCGCGGGCGGAGATTCCGTCTTGAGGGGATTAAAGAGGATGGGTGGCGCCCCGATAAGCCTGGAGCAGTTTTATGAACATGGCAGGGATGCCGCCATCTATATATGTCCGGAGCCGCTGCCGCGGTACGGCATCACCTCGATAAAAAAGTTGGTTGCCCTCAATCCCGTTCTCGCCGATTTCAGGTCGGTAAAAAGCGGCAGCGTCTGGTGTTTTCAGCCGTGGTACTGGGATTCGATCGACAAGACGGATGAAATTATTACCGACCTCGCGGCAATCCTGCATCCCGGACTGTTTCCGGACCATAAGCCCCGATACTTTTTCAAGCTCCCGAAAAGGTGAGACCTGAAACAAATTGCGGAGCGGGACCTCGCTACCTGGTGCTCATGCTCACCGAGGCGTGCAACCTCCGCTGCGTTTATTGTTACCGGGGAGAGCCGGGGAGTTCGCGGCCCATGGACCGCGAGGTCGCCGCCGGCAGCCTGGAGTACGCGGCCGGCTCCGGCCTGCCGTTCCATGTCCAGTTGACGGGCGGGGAACCGACCCTGGAACCGGCACTCGTCGAGTGGATCGTTGCCCTGATCCGTAAAAAAGGCTGGCCCGCCACGGTGGGCCTGCAGACCAACGGGAGCCTCCTGGACCGCTCCCTGGTCGGGATCTGCAAGCACTACGATATCCAGGTGGGAGTCAGCCTGGACGGCCCGCCGGAGGTGCAGGAAAGGATGCGGGGGAAGGCGGCGGCAACGCTCAGGGGATTGCAGCTCCTGACCGCGCACGATGTGCCGTTCCGGGTGACCACCGTGGTGACCGGGCAGAATGTCCATGCCCTGGGCCGGCTGGCCCTGTTGCTCGGCACCTTGCCGACCGTCCGCGGGCTGGGCCTGGACCTCCTGGTCTCCAGGGGCCGCGCCCTGGCCGGCGGCCGGGTGACGCAACCGGCCGCGGCAGAGCTCAAAAACGGCTTGCAGGGGCTGGTGCGGGCATTGAACTGGATCAATGACAAGCGGCCGCAGCCGGTCAAGCTTCGTGAATGGGAGCTGCTGAAACGGGCCGCGGCAGGAGAGGGGAGGCGCCGGTTTTGTCATGCCGCCGACGGCAGGGCCATGGCGGTTCTCCCCGACGGTTCCGTTTACCCGTGCGCCCAGACAGCCGGTGATCCCCGTTTTGCCTGCGGCTCGGTTGCGGCCCCGGATGCCTTGGATCTTGTTCATCTGGGAGGAGCCCGGCCGGCAGATGAACGCTGCCGGGATTGTCCTCTTGCCGGTTTCTGCCCCGGTGATTGTCCCAGCCGGCAGCATTATAACGATGCCCCGGACGCAGGACTTGCCTGTGTCATGTACCGGACATTGTGGGCGGAATGCAAAATCCTGAATCCGTGAGCGCCCGAGAACGGATTCAGCAAAAGGAGTTTACCGTGAAATTATTGACCATTTGTTACTTCAGCGCCCATTCCATGGAGATTCCTTCTCTCAGCGCCGGGGTGCGGCAATATGAAAAACAGGGCGGCCGGATCAGGGTTATTGCCCGGACCCGGAGCCAGCTCTTTGATGAAGCCCGGGTCCAGGCCTTTGTCCGGGAGGCGCTGGCCGCCGATGTCGTCATGATCACCCTGCACGGGGGCAAGGAATCCTGCCCGGCCTTTGCCGCGGTGGTCGCGGCCCTGCAGGAGCAGGAAGAGCATGCGTCCAGGGTGCCCTATTTTCACGTCCAGCCGATCGGCAGCGACGAAGACGCCGTCATGGCCGCCCGGGAGCATTCCGACGGCTTCGGCACCGAAACATGGGATACCCTGAACCGCTACATGGTACACGGCGGCCGCGTCAATCTCCGGAACATGTTCGTCTATCTTTACAACCTGCGGTTTCACGCGGCCAACCCCTGCGAGCCGCCGCGCCGCCTGCCCCAGGAAGGGATCTACCACCCGGATTTCAGCGGTGTCCCCGACCTTGAAGAATACCTGGAGAAAAAGATCGACCCGGCCGGGATCACCGTGGGCATCTGGTTTTACCAGACCTACTGGCTCAATGACAACCTGGCCCATATCGACGCCATGATCCGCGAAATCGAACGGCAGGGGGCCAATGTCATCTGCGTGTTCCATCTGCGATACAAGGATGCCGAGCGGGGCAACCGCGGGGCCGATTACATCGTCGATCATTTTTTCATGCAAGACGGCCGCCCCTGCATCGATGTCCTGATCAATGCCATGATGTTTTCCCTGACCCTGGCGGCACCCGAGTACCGGGACCTCCTGCCGCGCCTGGACGTGCCTTTTATCCAGGCCCTGGTCTCGATGAATTCCTATGCCGACTGGAAAGAGGGCTTCCAGGGGGTCTCGACCATGGATGTTTCCTACTCGGCGGCCCAGCCCGAATTCGACGGCACGCTCATCACCGTGCCGGTGGCCACGCGCGAGGAGGACGAGGTGGACCCGGTCACCGGGGCCCTGCTCGCCAGGAACCGGCCCATCCCGGACCGGGTCCGGCGCATGGTTTCCCTGGCGCTCAACTGGGCCCGGCTCGGGAAGAAGCCGAACCGGGACAAGAAGATCGCCGTCATCTTTCACCACTACCCGCCCCGGAACGACCGGATCGGCTGCGCCGCCGGCCTGGACAGCTTTGCGAGCGTCAAGCTTCTCCTGGACCGGCTGCGGGAAGATGGCTACCTGGTCGACAGGGTCTATGAGAGCGGCGACGAACTGGCCGGGGAACTGCTCGGCTCGATGACCTGCGACCAGCGGTGGCTCACGCCGGAGCGCATGGCGGAGCGGGCGCGGGCGACGGCCGGTCCGGACCGCTACCGGCCATGGCACGAGGCCCTGCCCCGGGCGATCCGGGAAAAGATGACCGCCGACTGGGGCGGGATTCCTGGAGACCTCTTCGTGCATGAGGGGCGGATGCTTTTCCCCGGCCTGCTCAACGGCAATATCTTCATCACCATCCAGCCGCCGCGCGGTTATTTCGAGAACATCGACAAGATCTATCATGATATGTACCTCTCGCCTCCGCATCACTATCTTGCCTATTACCGGTGGCTCAAGGATGTCTTCAAGGCCGATGCCGTCATGCACGTGGGCAAGCATGGTTCCCTGGAATGGCTGCCCGGCAAGGCCCTCGGGCTTTCCGAGGAGTGCTACCCGGACCTCGCCATCATGGACCTGCCCAACATCTACCCCTACATCATCAACGATCCCAGCGAAGGGACCCAGGCCAAACGGCGGTCCTATTGCTGTATCATCGACCACCTCACCCCGGCCTTTGTCAACGCGGATCTCTACGAAGACCTGGCCGGGGTGGAGAACCTGCTGCACGATTACGATACCGCCGGCCGCGAGGACCCCGGCAAGATCCCGGTCCTCAAGCCCATGCTCTGGGAGGCGGTGGTCGCGGCCGACCTGGACAAGGACCTCGAGATAAACGAAAAGGAGGTGTTCGCGGATTTCGCCGGTTTCCTGGAAAAGCTGCACGCCTACCTGTCCGAGCTCGCCGATACCATGATCAACGACGGGCTCCACACCATGGGCACGCCGCCGGCGGGAGAACGGCTCGCGGAGTTTCTCGTCCAGCTGACCCGGCTGGATAACGGCGGGGTGCCTTCATTGCGGGAGGCGATCCTTAACGCCCGGGGCTTTGATTATGCCGACCTGCAGGACAACCGGGGCCGGTCCCTCGCCCGTTACCGGGGGGAGAGCGGCGGCCGGATTATCCGGCAGGCCCATGAACAGGGCTATGCCATGGTCCGGGCGCTCCAGGAAGAAGGGTTTGATCCGGCCCTGATCGATGCCGTCGTCGCCTCCCACCTGGGGCGCGGCGCCGGCAACGTGGCCGAGGCCCTGCGCTATATCTGCGCGACCCTGGTCCCCAATATCCGGCAGACCACCGACGAACTGGACTCAAGCCTCCGGGCATTCAGCGGCAGGTTTATCCTGCCGGGTCCGTCCGGAGCTCCCACGCGCGGCCAGGCCGACATCCTCCCCACCGGCCGTAATTTTTATTCCGTGGACCCGGCAGGGATTCCCTCGGCCGGGGCCTGGGAGGTGGGTAAAAAACTGGGAGACGCCCTGATCGCCAGGTACCTGGAAGAGACCGGGACCTACCCGGAGTCCGTGGGGATCATCGTCTGGGGCGGGTCTGCCATGCGCACCAGGGGGGACGATATCGCGGAGATATTTTATCTCATGGGCGTGAAACCCGTCTGGGCCAGGGGCAGCGGCGCGGTGATCGGCCTCGAGGTGATCCCGGCGGCCGAGCTTGGCCGGCCCCGCCTCGATGTGGTGCCCCGGATATCGGGATTTTTCCGGGATTCATTTCCGAACCTGGTGGAACGGATCGACGAGGCCGTCCGGATGGTGGCCGCGTTGCAGGAACCGCCGGAGATCAATATCCTGCGGCACAATGTCCTGCGGGACCGGGAGACCTGCGTGCAGGAGGGGATGAGCGAAGAAGAGGCCATGCGCGAGGCCACCTTCCGGGTCTTCGGCTGTCCGCCCGGCACCTACGGCGCCGGCGTGACCGAGCTGGTGGAATCCGGGAACTGGGAGAGCCAGGAAGACCTGGGCAACAACTACATCCGCTATACCGCCCATGCCTATGGCCGGGGCAGTTACGGCCGACAGAAGCCGGCCGCCTTCCGGCGACTTCTCTCCCGCATGGATGTGACGGTCAAAAACGAGGATTCCCGGGAATATGATATGATGTCCTGCACCGATTTTTACAACTACTACGGCGGCCTCATCGTTGCGGCCAAGACCGTCCGCGGCCGGCTGCCGTTCGCCCTGGTGGGCGACAGCGCCGACCCGAAAAGGATAAAGATGCGGACGACCTTCGAGGAGGCCAAGCATGTCCTCCGGGCCCGGCTCACCAATCCCAAGTGGCTCGAGGGCATGAAGCGCCACGGCTACAAGGGTGCCGGTGATATTTCCCACATGATGGACGTGGTCCTGGGCTGGGACGCCACGGCCGAGGTGATCGACGACTGGATGTATAAAAAGATAGCTGAAAAATTCGCCCTTGATCCCGGGATGCAGGAATGGATGAAGGAAGTAAACCCCTATGCCCTGCAAAACATACTGAACAAACTGCTGGAGGCCATCGGCCGGGGAATGTGGAACACGGACCGGGATATGGAGGATGAACTGCGCCGGGCATACCTGGAAATGGAAGGTGAAATCGAAGAGCTGACGGAATAAAAAAATAGGATGAATATAAATGGAACATGACAAAGACGAAAAGGCCGTTGTTCTCGCATGGTTCGGGGCCACGTATCCAAAAGCGCTGACCGGTATCACCACCATGCAGCGGGAGGCGGAGGAAGCCTTCCCCGGAACCCCGGTCAAGGTGGCCTTGACCTCCAACATGATCAGAAGAATATGGCAGGAACGGCGGCGGGACGAGGATTACCTGGCCGGGCACCAGGATGTCCCGGCCGCGGTTCTTTATGCCAAGGGTCCGCTGGCGACCATTGCCGACCTGCAGGATGAGGGGTATAAAACCATCATCGTTCAGCCCACCTTCATCTACTGGGGTGAAGAATTTGCAGACCTGGCCTCTTACATAAGGGGACTTGGTTCGATCGAGACCGTTAAACCCCGGAACCGGCCCTTTAAAAAACTGCTTCTGGGCCGGCCTCTCTTGGGCCTG
>JAADIK010000114.1 GCA_013151365.1 Deltaproteobacteria bacterium | reverse complement strand
TTCAATAACAGCCGCAACGAATAACGAAAATCTCCACGGCCCCGGAGCTGCGCCCGGGACTATTTTCACAATCAAACAAAAACAACCCGGCAAAAACGCCGCTTACCGACCTTGAGCAAAACCCTGCCCCGGGCCGGGATATCCGTATCCACAATGCTTATCTTTTTCCCGTCCACGGAAACGGCGTTCTGCTTGAGCATGCGCCGGCCATCGGAAGTCGAGTTGACCAGCCCGGCCTCAAGCAACAGTTTCGGCAGCCAGATGACATCTTCGGCCACCTCCAGCCGGCACTCCGGAATATCGTCCGGCAGTTCGTGCTTTTTGAAGACCTGGTCGAACTGCCGCGCCGCCAGGTCCGCAGCCTGCCGATCGTGAAAACGGGCCGTCAGTTCCCGGGCCAGCCGCATTTTCACCTCCTTGGGATGAACCTTGCCGCCGTTCATCTCTTCCCGCAACACCGCGATCTCATCGACCGACAAGTCGGAGAGCAGATCATAGTAGCGGAACATCAGCTCATCGGATAACGACATGACCTTGCCGAAAATATTATCCGGCGACTCGGTAATGCCGATATAATTCCCCAGCGACTTGCTCATCTTGTTGACGCCGTCCAGCCCTTCCAGCAGCGGCAGGGTCAGGACGACCTGCGGTTCCTGACCGTGGCTGCGCTGCAGGTCGCGGCCCACCAGCAGGTTGAAGAGCTGATCCGTACCGCCGATCTCGACGTCGGCCTTCATGGCCACGGAATCATAACCCTGAATCAGGGGATAGAGAAATTCATGAATGGATATGGGGCGGTTGTTTTCAAAGCGCTGCTTGAAATCTTCACGCTCAAGCATGCGGGCCACGGTGAGCCGGGAGGCCAGCCTGATCATTTCCGAGGAACTGAGTTCGCTAAGCCAGGCCGAGTTGAAGACCACCTCGGTCTTGAGCGGATCCAGGATTTTGAAAACCTGTTCCCTGTAGGTCTCGGCGTTTTTCTCCACATCCTCCCGGGTCAAGCGGGGGCGGGTATCCGATTTACCCGTGGGATCGCCGATCAGACCGGTAAAGTCGCCGATCAGAAAATAAACCCGGTGACCAAGCTGCTGAAAATGACGCAACTTCTGCAAAAGAACGGTATGGCCGAGATGGAGATCCGGCGCCGTGGGATCGAAACCGGCCTTGATCCTCAGCGGCTGCCCGGTTTCGCGGGACCGGGTCAGCTTCTTTTCCAGGTCTTCCCGGGAGATCAGATCAACCGCCCCCCGTTCAATGAGGGCGATCTGCTCGTCTACTGACTTCATCTTCATCGGCTACTTGGCGTACTCCACCGCCCGCATCTCCCGGATCACGGTAACCCGGATCTGGCCGGGATAGGAGAGCTGCTCTTCAATGGCCTTGGCGATATCCCGGCTCATCAGTATCGCCTCGTCATCCCTCACCTTCTGGCTGTCGACAATGATCCGAAGGTCGCGGCCGGCCTGAATCGCATAGGATTTGTCCACCCCGTTGAAGGCGTTGGCAATGTTTTCCAGGTCCTCAAGGCGTTTGACGTAACTCTGCAGCATTTCCTTGCGAGCCCCGGGCCGCGCCCCGGAAAGGGCGTCCGCGGACTGCACCAGGATATCGAGCACGCTTTTGGGCGGCTGGTCTTCGTGATGGGCGCCGATGGCGTAGACGACGTCATCCGGTTCTCCGTATTTCCTGGCCAGGTCACGGCCGATAATGGCGTGCGAGCCCTCGACTTCATGGTCAACGGCCTTGCCGATATCATGGAGCAGGCCGGTCCGTTTGGCCTTTTTCACATCCAGGCCGAGTTCGGCCGCCATCACCCCGCAGAGAAAAGCCACTTCCAGGGAATGCTGGAGAATGTTCTGCCCGTAACTGGTACGGTACTTCAGGCGGCCGATAAGGTTGATCAGGTCAACATGCAGGCCGTGCGCGCCCACGTCAAAGGTGGCCTGTTCGCCGGCCTCGCGAATGGTAATCTCCAGTTCCTTGGTGACCTTGGCCACGACCTCTTCGATGCGGGCCGGGTGGATACGGCCGTCGGTGATCAGCTGCTCAAGCGCCAGCCGGGCGACCTCGCGCCGAATGGGATTAAAACCGGAGAGAATAACGGCCTCCGGGGTATCATCAATAATGATGTCGATGCCGGTTGCGGCTTCAATGGCCCGGATATTGCGGCCTTCCCGGCCAATGATCCGGCCTTTCATTTCATCGCTCGGCAGCGGCACCATGGATACCGTCTTGTCGGCCACGTAATCACCGGCATAGCGCGAAATCGCCAGGGCCAGGATATTCTTGCCCTTGCGGTCCGCCTCCATCTTCAATTCACTCTCGATCCGGACCAGGCGTTTTGCCGCATCCATCCGGGCCTCGCTCTCGATAGAGTCCATCAGGAGCTGCTTGGCCTCTTCCCGGCCGATACCGGCAATTTTCTCCAGCTTATAACGCTGGGTGTCGATCAGGGTCTCAAGCTCTTTTTCCCTGGCGGCGACAGCCTGTTCCCGGGCCTGGCATTGCCGGTCCCGCTCCCGCAGGCCGGTCTCCCGTTTCTCCAGGGCCTGAAGCTCATTCTGCGCCTCGTCCAGTTTCCGGTCGAGCCGCCGTTGTTCATCCTTCAGCTCGTTTTTACTTTCCCGGATCTCCCGCTCGGCTTCCTGCTTGATCCGGTATGCTTCCTCCTTGCTCTGCAGTTCGACTTCTTTCTTGAGCCGGTCAGCCTCCTGGATGGCGTTTTCAACAATCTGCCGGGCCTGGGCTTTGATATTGGCCTGATTTCCCTCCACCAGCTTTTTCCGCAGAAAGACCCCCACTATCACGCCGACAGCCAGGGCCACCCCGTACAGAATCAGGGCCGTGCCGTTTATATTCATAAGTTTACACCTGTTATGTTGTACAGTCTCCCCACTGCCAAGATCAAAGAAGGGCACGCTGCAAAAGAAAGAGAAAACGAGAGGGATGGGCAACCGCTTCAAAACACGAAACGGTTCGGGGAGAAGGCCGCACGAAAGGACGGCCCCCAACGAAATCCAGGCAGGACTCATGGTCGTGCCTGCTACGGAAATCATGATAAATTCAGACTACAAACCGGCGAAAAGGAAGGAACCCGGTTCAGCTGGGCCGAAAGGCGTTCTCCTTACAAACAGGCCATCAGATTGACACTTAGTGCCTATCCAGAAACGGTCTTTTTACCCGATATCCCTGAGTCTTGCGAGCTTGTTTACCTCGTGATGCTCAAAAAATAATCCTGGGAATATTCGGCCTGCGTTATTTTTCGCATGCCTTGATCTCGAACAAAAAAACCTCGTTTCAGGACGGACACGAGTTATATGGTAAATCTGATCTCATCAGAATATCATGTGATCTCCAGACCGATTTCCATCCGTCAGTTCCACTCGTCGCCATCCCGTCACAATGGAGGGAAGGCTGTATATAAAACAGCAGTCGCTGTTGCTGAAATTCACAAAAATCCCCACACTGCCGTGTCAACGAAATGATTAAACCTAATAGGAATTAGGTGGGCAGCGCTCATGCCAACCGCTGGTAATCAATGAAGACTTCCATTGATTGACAGTGGAGCCACCCTATTTAAGAGTGTTTGGCTCAATATTTCGTAGATCACCAACAGCGCAGGGAAATTCAACAATTCACCCTGACTGTCTTTACTATAGCAGAATAACTGCAAAAGCAAAGCTATAATTTCGCCGCAACCGTGTCAATCTATGCCGGAAGAGACCTTATTGATCAGGTGATCAATGGAGTCATCCTGTTTCCGGCGGAAACTGTCATACTCGCTTGCCAGCTGCACATACCGGGCCGCGATTCGCAGGCATCCCAGGACCAGCATCTTGCTGGACGGCACCGACGTTCTGGCGGCCGGGCCGTCATCGGCGTCCAGTTCGCGCCGCAAAACGTCGAGAATCTGCTCAACATCCTCTTCCGAGGCGTCAGTGTAAAAAGAAAATTCCTGGCCAAACAGGGTAAAATGGACCAGACGTTCCACTTGCCGCCCCTTAAGCATAATGAAGAAAGGATGATGGTGCAAACATGCCCGTCCCCCTTAAAACCAACCGATCGCAATCACGTTTTTTCTTGATCCGGCTCAAATAATGTACTCTGGGCATTGGCTGACTCCTCGTTTTCCTGGCCCTCGCCCGCAAGCTGCTCCGCTTCCCATTGCTCAATCCGGTCGATCAGACCGGCGACCCGGTCACCGACCATCGACCGTTCGCCGCGTAACTCGGCAATAGTATCCTGCAGGCTGGCGCAGTGCGAATCCCGCTCCTGCAGAGTAACCTCAAGGGCGCGAAATTTCGCCTTCAGCTCGTTGTACTGATTCAATAATTTATCGACAAACTGTTCCAGGCGCACCAGTTCAGTAGTGTTTTCCATAAGGCCGTCCCTTTCCCTTTTCAGAAAATAATCAATATAAACGCATCATCTATCTGAAATTACAGATAAACTTAAACCACATAATCAATATACTGAGAGGGAACCCAGAGTGCAAGAGTTTTTCAACAGGGCCTAAATTCTGTTATAATGCCAGGCCACCGGGCGCCCGTCCCGGTACGGCATATAGCCGTGAAAAATCCGCGGATCCCCGTCAAAAACCAGCGGCAGGAAATAACGATCCCCTTCCCACATAGGCAGCTCATCAAGCCTGTCCAGGGGATACCAGTCCAACTCCCCCTCCTCGTTGGCGGAACAAGGGACACCGGAATAGCGGGTGATCAAAAAAATAAAACCCAGCCAATTCTCCCCCCGGGGGCCGAACCCGGGCCAGTTAATGGTCCCGCGCAAGGCCGCTTCTTCACAGGTTATCCCCGCCTCTTCCCGGAACTCCCTGGTCAGGCAGGACATGACATCCTCACCGGGCAACATCTTACCGCCAAGACCGTTATACTTACCGAAATGGTGATCGTGGGGCCGGGCCACGCGATGCACCAGCAGGGTTCGGGTTCGATCGGGAGAAAGAACATACCCCAGCGTGCCGATGATGGGAGTATACATTGAATTTCCTTTCTTTTCCTTGGTAAAGGATCAGGTTTTGCGTAACAGTTCACCAGGGGCGGCAACCTCGGGGGTTCTCGGCCCGCTATTTTTTTCAGATCACATTTCCCGGACAATATGATACAATAACTTACAATATGTGGAACAGAGAAATAAAAAACTGCCGCCGAAACCACAGATTTTTGTTTTCCGACCCTTGCAATCTCCTCCCCGGATATCCTGGCCCATGAGAACATCGGCACAAAAACACTACCGACTTTGCTGGATCATTACTCTCTTGGTGGTGCTGACGACAGGAGGCCTTGCCCAGGGCAGGGAGCGGTTTCCGCTCTATCCCGACATCAGGCCCAATGTCCGGTTCTGGGAAAAAATCTACAACCGCTACACAACCAGGCAGGGAGTCCTGCATGACAAGCATAGACTGAATATCATTTACACCGTCATTGACCTTGTCGACTGGAGCGCACCAGGTTCCACCCGCATCAACCGGGAGCTGATCAGGCTGGCCCGGCGGCACTACAAAAAAATTCTTGCCGAACTCGGCGCCGGCAAGAAACCCGTGACCCGCGAGGAAAAAAGGGTTGCCGCCATGTTTCCCACGAGAAGCCACCTGGCCTTTCGCCGGGCCCGGGACGACATCCGGCTGCAAATCGGCCAGAAAGACCGCTTTCGGCGCGGCGTTATCCGCTCCGGCGCCTACATGCATTCCATTAAAAAAATCTTCCGGTCGTACGGCCTGCCCGCCGAACTGGCCTATCTGCCGCATGTGGAATCGTCCTACAACACCAAGGCCTACAGCAAGGCCGGCGCCGCGGGCATCTGGCAGTTCACCAGGGCCACGGGCAGACAATATATGATCATTAACAGGCTCATCGACGAACGGAACGACCCGCTGCTGTCCACCCGCGCCGCCGCTCGTTTTCTGAAAAGCAGCTATAAACAGTTAGGCTCGTGGCCGCTCGCCCTGACCGCCTACAATTATGGCCAGGCCGGTATGGAGCGGGCGTTGCGGGAGCGAAAAAACTATGAAAACATTTTCAACAACCATCGGACCAGGCTGTTCAGATTCGCCTCCCGCAACTTTTATTCCGAATTCCTGGCCGCGGTGTACACGGCCCGCAAACTCGAAAAGAATCCCGCCATCATTCTCGACCGGCCGCAGGCGACCCTGACGATTCGCCTGCGGGGCTATGCCAGCGCGAGTGACATCCGCGCCCATTTTAAAATCTCGGCAATAGATTTCAGCCGCTTGAACCCGGCCCTGAGAAAACCGATCCTGGCCGGGGAAAAATATATCCCGAAAGATTTTCCCATCCGTCTTCCGGCCAACAGGCGTACACGAAGGCTGGTTGCGAATATCCCTTCATGGCTTTACCACTCAAGGCAGATACGGGACCACGAATACATCGTCCGCCGGGGAGACACCGCCGGCGCCATTGCCGACAGATACCGGATCACGGTCGCAAAACTTATTCGCGCCAACAACCTGAGCCGGAAGGCGACAATCCGCATCGACCAGAAGCTGAAAATTCCCGGCAGGATTCCGGTAAAGAGAAGGGAACATATCACGTTGCTGCGAACACGATCAAAATTCCAGCCAGACTGAACAACCTACTGGTTCACATAAATAAAACATGATCAACTTTCTTGTTTTTTATGACAGGAATTCAGAAGCAAGGCACTAATCGCGGAGTGGCGGCCATGTCGGAAACAGAGCTGAAAAAAGAGCGGCAAGCCGGGAAGGAACCGGGGGGAAAATTCCCCGGCACCAATGGCGGGAACTGCCGGCTTCGGCAATGGGCTTTCAGCATCCGGCCGGACGAAAGCAAACCGGCGGCGGCCCTGCGCAGCTGGTTCCGCATTTTGTTGATCATTATTCATGAGTTTACGGAAGCCGCAATAACCCTGCGCGCCTCCGCCCTCACCTACACCATCATCCTGTCCATGGTACCCATGCTGGCCATGGGCACGGCGGTCCTCAAGGGAATGGGCAGCGGCAACCGGTTACGGGTCGCGGCCTACCGGCTGCTCGACCAACTCGGCCCCGGCCCCGTGGAGAAGGCGGCCAACACGCCGGGCCGGGTGGAAGGGCTGCAAATCCCGGCCGGGACTTTGGACCGGGACGCCACGGCCCCTGCGCCCGCCCAAAACAGCGGCCGCCAGGCCGTCGCCGGGGCCGGGGTAAGAACACAGCCGGCAACACAGCCGCTGCCCCGGCAATCCTTGAACGGCCTGCTGCGCAATGCCCTCGACACCATTTTCAACTATGTCGACCAGACCAATTTCACCGCCCTCGGCGCCTTTGGTATCGTCGGCCTGTTGCTGAGTATCATCCTGGTCATGAGTACGATTGAAGAGGCCATGAACGCCATCTGGCACTGCCGGAAGAGGCGGTCTTTTTTGCGCAAAACCATGAATTACCTGGCACTGCTCATTCTCCTGCCGATTTCCATCAATGTCGCCCTGGCCGGTGACGCCGTCCTGGAATCCCCGAAAATAATGGCCCGCCTCCATGCACTTATCCCGTCCGCATGGGCAGTGACCATGTTGCTCAAATTTCTGCCCTTTCTTTTTATTGTTCTCTCCCTCATGGTCATGTACCTTTTTCTCCCGAATGTCAAAGTCAAGACCCATGCGGCCTTTATCGGGGCGGTCTTTGCCGCCTTGTTCTGGCTGATAGTCCAGTGGTTCTATTTTTACCTGCAGATCGGCGTTGCCAGGTACAATGCCATCTACGGTTCCTTTGCCTCCGTGCCCCTCTTTCTCATCTGGATCCAGGTCGGCTGGACATTCATCCTCTCCGGGGCCTTGCTGGCCTATGCCGTGCAAAACCGAAAACTGTATCACCTGCCCGGCACCAGCGTCACCCCCCAGCGTAAACTGCAGTTGGCCTTCGATATCCTCGACAGCGTATACCGTGACTTTGCCAACCGCGAAACCACGACAGTGGAACGGCTGGCACAAACTCATCCCGGCGAACAGCCCGGCGAGATCATGGAGGTCGCCGAACTGCTGACCAAAGGTGGCATCCTCCACCGCATCGAGGACGGAGAGACCACCTTTGTCCCGGCCGCTCCGGCGGAGAACCTTGAAGCACGGGAGGTTATCCGCCTCATTCTCGGCCATGAAGACCTGCCCACAACCGGCGGCCGTTTTTCCCGCGCTGTCCTCCGGGCGGCCGAAGCGGCCATCCCCGGCGGGGCCTTCCCCGTCCCGCCTGATTCGCCGGCGGCGCAACCGACAATTTCAGCCACAGACAAGGAACAATGAAAAAACATTACAAATTTTCCATCTGGTATTTCATCATCGGCATCTGGGGCGTCCTGTTGTTACAAAACTACCTGGCATCCTCCTTTGCCGTCAAAACGATCCCCTACAGTCAATTCATCTCCTATCTCGAACAGGGGAAAATCGCCCAGGTGGCCATATCGACCAACCAGGTCCAGGGACGGCTGAAGAGCGAAACGACAGGCGGCAAGCACCAGTACTTCAAAACAATCCGGGTTGATCCGGAAATCTCGCGGCTGCTCGATAAATATCATGTTCAATACTCCGGCACCGTCGAATCGACCCTGATCCGCGATCTCCTCTCCTGGATACTGCCGGTTTTCATCTTCCTGGGCGTCTGGTTTTTTCTCATGAAAAAAATGATGCCCCAACAGCCCGGCTTCATGGCATTCGGCAAGAACAAGGCCAAAATCTACAAACAGGAGGACATCAACATCACCTTCAACGATGTGGCCGGGGTCGATGAGGCCAAGGTCGAACTTGAAGAAATTATCGAATTCCTGAAAACGCCTGAGAAATACACGGCGTTCGGCGGCCAGATGCCCAAAGGACTCCTGCTGGTCGGGCCGCCGGGTACCGGCAAAACCATGCTGGCCAAGGCCGTTGCCGGAGAGAGCAACGTGCCCTTTTTCGGCATAAGCGGTTCTGAATTTGTTGAGATGTTTGTCGGCCTTGGTGCCGCCCGGGTGCGTGACCTCTTTGAAGAGGCCAAGAAGAATTCGCCCTGCATTATCTTTATCGATGAACTGGACGCCCTGGGCAAGGCCAGGGGAGTCGGCGGCGTCGGCGGTCACGACGAACGGGAACAGACCCTGAACCAGCTGCTCGTTGAAATGGACGGCTTTGATTCCAATATCGGCGTCATCCTCATGGCGGCAACCAACCGGCCCGAGGTACTCGACCCGGCCCTGCTGCGGCCGGGCCGCTTCGACCGCCAGGTCCTGGTCGACCGTCCCGACAAGGAGGGGCGGAAAAAAATCCTGGAGGTACATCTACGAAAAATCACCCGGGTGGGCGAGTTGGACCTGGACCGTCTTGCCGCCATGACTGCCGGCATGGTGGGAGCCGACCTGGCCAACCTGGTCAACGAGGCGACCCTGCTCGCCGTCCGTTCAAACCGGAAGACCGTGGAGATGGCCCAGTTTGAAGAGGCCGTGGAGCGGATCGTTGCCGGCCTGGAAAAGAAAAACCGGGTGATCAATCCCAAGGAGCGCAACGTTGTCGCCTACCATGAACTGGGTCATGCCCTGGTTGCCATGTCCCTGCCGGGCACTGACCCGGTGCAGAAAATTACCATTATCCCCCGGGGTATTGCCGCCCTGGGCTATACCATGCAGCTGCCCACCGAAGACCGTTTCCTGATGAATCAATCAGAACTGCTGAACAAGATCGCCAGCCTGCTTGGCGGCCGGGCCGCCGAACTGACGGTCTTCAACGAGGTCTCCACGGGCGCCCACAACGACCTGGCCAAGGCCACGGATATTGCCCGGTCCATGATCATCGAATACGGCATGAGCGACAAGCTGGGCCAGGTCTATCTCAAGGGAGAGCCGACGGCCCAATTCCTGCAGCCCGGCCTGCGCACAGCGGCGGAATACAGCGAGGAGACCGCCCGCATTATCGACGAGGAGGTGCGGAAGATTATCGATAAGCAGTACGAGGTCGCCCTGAATATTCTCAAAAACAAGCAGAGTCTTCTCAAAAAAGCGGCGGAAATCCTGCTGCAAAAGGAAAAAATCACCGGCGCCGAGCTGGAGGAAATCATCGCCGGCGAGCAGCAATCTTAACAACGCCCTGAATTCGTGAGCGTTCGAACGGTGCAGATGCAAGGCGTCACGGATTCGGCAACGCGACTTGCGACCAACCTCGTCACATAAAGCGGATGCCGGCGACATTGATCAACACGGGGTATATCGTCAGGCCGAGGGCCAGCCAGAATACGGCCTGCAGGCCGTGATGTACCCGGGAATCGACAATGATTTCCGGGTACAGCACGGTGATGACCAGGCACATGCAGGCAAGGGGCAGCAACGAGGTGACCGGGACAATACCGCCCCGCTGCTCGTAGAGTGCAACGACAAGCCAGCCGACAGCGGCGAAAAGCAGGACATAGAAAGAGGCAAGGGCCGGCGAAACCGGCCGCCGTGGTCCATGGTCCGCATCGTGCGGAGATGCGGTTACAAAAAAACGCAGCCCATGTCCCAGCAAAGCGCCGCCGCAGCCGGCCAGACCATTGACGATCATGTCCCGCCAGCCGTAATAACGCAGGGGATGCAACCCCTGAATCATTTCATCATGGATGCCGAAAAGCAGGGTGACCAAGGCGGTAAACAGGACCAGCCGGTTGCCCCGGAGACGATGACTGAGGGCAAATCGAACCAGAAACGACAGGATGATATATTCGGCGACATGGATTCGCTTAATGGGGACATGCGGGTCCGGGACCGCCAGGGCCAGGAAGGCGACACCTATGCCCAGGGCAAGAAAGATAAAATGTACCCTGATGCCCTTACGAAAACGCTGAACAGAAGAGACAATACTCAGCAACAAAACCGCCAGGGTGACCAGGACAGGCAAACGGCCGATCCAGGGTCCGTATCCCGGCTGCCCCAGGAGCCAGACCCAGAGCGGAAACATATTGACATAACAGACGACCAGGAAGAAGCAGGCCGCATAGAGCAGAAAAAGACGCATCGCAGGGGGGCAGGCTAAAGCTCCTCAAAGGAGACGGCCATGGCCCGGACCGGACAAGCGGCGACGCAGAGACCACAGCCGGAGCAGCGGTCGGGATCAAAGAGCACGGCCATCTCCGGCCGCCGCATGTACAGGGCGCCCACCGGACAGATGCCGGTACAGGCTCCGCACTGGAAACACTTCTCATCATCACGGCTCACCTTGCCGGCCAGCCTCTCCACCTGGACCCCGAGATCCTTCAGGTAGGACAAGGCCTCCCGGATATTTTCCCGGTTACCCTTGAACTCGATGATCATGATTCCTTCCCGTTGCGGCAGGATGTCCGCCTTCAGGATATTGAACTCAACATCATATCGTTTAACCAGATAATAGATGATGGGCTGATCACTGGTCTCCTTGGGAAAACGTAAAAAATAAATACGGGTATACATCCTTGCCCCTTTTGGCTTAATCCATGTTCATTCGTAACCGGTTCATTCGTAACTGGTCACAGGGTGTGAAACTCTGCGCTATTCCTTACCTCCAACCTGTAAGCCGCCACAGGCGCCACAGATTTACGTAGTCGCTTCCGTTCGCAGGTAAGCGACCGAAGGGAGACTCCGATAGTCCTTCTATGCGGGCGGAAGTGACCGCGTGAAGATGGGGTGCCTGTGACGACTTACGTTCATTCCGCCC
>JAADIK010000002.1:1109-13124 GCA_013151365.1 Deltaproteobacteria bacterium | reverse complement strand
CGGATGATTTCTTCGTGGCGGGAGATGGCGGCAAAGAGGCCGTGAGTGACATCAACGGCCGGCAGTTCCCGGAGCCGGGCCAGAGTATCGCTCAGGTCGGCACCGGCCAGCAGGGCCAGGACCTTTTTTTTGATTTTGCGGCTGCTCATGATTCTCCTGTCAGCGGCCGGGCCATGCCCTCGGCGGCCGGGTCCGATTCACACTTCGCCCTGCGGCGGCATGGTAAACACCCGCTTGGCCAGCTCGGCATCCAGGAGGAACAGGCCCGAGGTATCATTTTTGATCAGCTTCAGCTTGTCGACGATCTCGCCGGCACTGGCCTCTTCTTCAACCTGTTCGGCAACAAACCATTGCAGGAAATTCCGGGTCGCGTGGTCTTTTTCGGCAATGGCCAGGTCCACGAGGTTATTGATCATATCGGTTACCATCCGTTCATGCTTCAGGATATGTTCAAAGACCGCCAGAGGAGATGCCCAGTCGGCCTCCGGCTTCCTGATGGTGCCAAGTTCCACCCTGGCTCCGCGTTCTCCGACAAAATTGTAAAACTTTATGGCGTGAAACAGTTCTTCCTGGACCTGGCCCCGCATCCAGTTGGCCATGCCCACCAGGCTTATCGAGCGAAAATAGGATTCCATGGACAGATAGAGATAGGACGAATACATTTCGGCATTAATCTGTTCGTTCAATGCCTTTTGCATCTTTTTTTTCAGCATGATTCTCTCCCTTGCGGCGCCGAAGTTGAGTTCTCGGTTGAGTGGTTGGCAGCGGCGGCGATCCTTCTGCGAGCGCAATACCGCCCCGCCTTTGCATTATATAATCATTGGCCGGACAAATTCCACATTCTCTTGAAAAAATGTTGTTTTTTCAAGAGAAACCTGCTTTCCTGAAGCCGGGTTAAGAACGGCTCTCACCGGCCGTCAGGGAAATAAAGGCGGCCCCGCAACATTTTTAACATTGGCGGCGTTTTTTCATGGTTATGATGCGGATTTTTAACGGTAACGGATTGCGGATAGACGACGGGCAGCCCGGGGATAAATACCTGGGCCGGCGACCTCTCGCATGACCGGGAGAACCGACAGCCGGTTGTTCATGGTCGAGGCCATTAACTTGGCGGATACCGGGATGAAGAGGGGAGACGGCGGGCCGTTCGGCGCCCTGGTTGTCAGGGAGGGGCGGGTCGTCGGCCGGGGATGGAACCGGGTTCTGGTCAGCAACGACCCGACCGCCCACGCTGAAATCGTGGCCATCAGGGATGCCTGTTCGCGGCTCGGCAGTTACCGGCTGGCAGGTTGCCACCTGTATGTCAACTGTGAACCGTGCCCCATGTGCCTGGCCGCCATATACTGGGCCCGGATTTCGTCTCTGACCTTCGGCGCAACGCGGGCGGATGCTGCGGCGCTAGGCTTTGACGATGAGCGTATCTATAACGAGGTCTGCCTGCCGCTCTCTGCCCGGTCCCTGTTTATCAGCCAGTGCCGCCGGGATGAGGCCTTGCGGGTTATGCGCCTCTGGCCGGCCTTCGCAGCGGGGCAAAGCTACTGATCATCAGAGATAAATATCCGACCCCTCTTCCGGACGAAGGGTTTCGTCCTCCTCGTCAAGCAGTTGCATGCCTTCCATGACCAGCCCCATAAAACCGCCGATCACGGCATATCCCTGGGCTGCGGGCGGAATCCCCGGAGAGTAGGTAAACTGGCCGCTGCTCACTCCCAGTAAGGCGAAAAACGCCTTCCTGTCCATTAAATCTCCGTACCGGGCATGGACGACTTCGCCCTCGTTAAATAAAACCTCGGCCACGTCGTCTGCCAGCTTGAACCGGACAGTCCCGGTTTTCTGGCTGGAGTTGATCAACTGAAACAGCTCGACCACGTGAATCTCTGAAACGTCCCCGGACAAACCAAGGTTGATGTCGGTTTCCAGCTTTTTGCTCTCCCTGCCGGCCCGGTCGATGAGCAGGCGGTAGAAAAAGACATGGAGTACGGGATACCGGTGGAGGACATGCTTGAAGTCTTTGCTGGTCAGGGTGGCAAGCTGGGTTTCTTCCCTGGCATAAACCGAGCTGGCGACCGGGGTACCGGTAAGAAGGCTCATCTCGCCCAATACCCCGCCCGGTCCCAGTTCGGAGATGGTCTTACCTTCATCGTCGATCACCGCTACCTTGCCCGAGAGAATAATAAACAGGTTCTTGCCGGGATCTCCCTGGTGCAGGATGATCTTGTCGGCCTTAAATTTTTTGAAGCTGAGCAGGGTGAAAAGGTCATAAAGGTCATTGTCGCTGAGCGGCGCAAAAACGGGAAAGCACTGGAGCAGGTCCTTGAATTTTTCCAGTTCGTGATGGCTTTTTCGTTTGTCCGCAGCAGCCAGCAGTTTCATCTGGGTGGTGGCATACTCCTTTTCTTTTTTAAACTCAAACCGGATCAGGCCGCTGCAGCCGCCGCACTCGAATTTGGTTTTCTGTTGACCGAATACCGAGGAATGCTGGAGGGCGGACTGTCCTGTCGTAATCCTTAGAATCTGACGAACCAGGATCAGGCACGCCGGTTTGATCTCGGGACCGATCAGGAGATCTCTCGCGACCCTGAATTCTTCACCTACATTATAAATTGGACACTGCCTTTCTTCGGTGACAATAAAAATGGCGTCACAAAATTCCATGTAAATTCTGTCCAGGAGATATGTTAAAAGAGTGTAACAAGTTCACCGGCAGCGACAATCTCGGGGATACTCCGCCCGTACGAGTTCACCTGTGCCTTGGCCTCGTGCGCTGGGACTTTGAATCTATCCTCGGCGGCGAGGTCTCCGGACGGGCACTGATTGGTCGGGCGAAAAAGATTTATTGCGACCGACCGAAAAACAAATAGATTATAAACCCGAGAACCGCCGCCCCGCCGAAAACAACCGGTAGGACCTTGCTTATCTGCAGTTCGCCGTTTACAACCAGGGTCTGCATATACTCGGTTCCCGACAGGTACCAGATGCCGATGATCAGGGCCACGATAAAGAGGTCTCGAAAGGCCTGTTTATAGATCTGGTAACCGATCAGGGCAATGAAAGGAACCAGGAACCAAGGGTTGGTGAACAGCCCGGTAAAATCAACATCCTTGAATTGTTTCGGAATGTTGGTCGCCTGGATAAAGCCGCCGAGTCTGGTTAAAAAACCTCCGGCCTTGTCAGCGGCTTCACCGGCAATCGTTCCCACATCCGGCATGGGCAAACTCCTTTTTTAGATTATGCTGTGAGCGGTTAAATACCTGGATGGCACAGTAGGGACCACACATGGAACAGGTCGGTCCCTTGTCGCTCAGGTCTTCTTCGCGGAAGCGGGAGGCCTTGTCCGGGTCCAGCGACATCTCGATCTGTCCCTTCCAGTCCAGGCGGTTGCGGCGAACCGCCATCTCGTTATCCTGCGCCAGCGCCCCCGGCAGCCCCTTGGCGATATCCGCGGCATGGGCGGCGATCTTGGAGGCGATCACCCCTTCGTGGACATCATCGATGTCCGGCAGTTTCAGGTGCTCGGCCGGTGTCACGTAGCAGAGGTAATCGGCCCCGGCAGCCCCGGCAATGGCGCCGCCGATGGCGCCGGTGATGTGATCGTAACCCGGAGCGATATCGGTAACCAGCGGTCCGAGCACATAAAAGGGCGCACCCTTGCACATCTGTTTCTGCAGGAGCACATTGGCGGTTATCTGGTTCATCGGCATGTGCCCCGGTCCCTCGATGATGACCTGGACCCCTGCTTCCCAGGCCCGCTCGGTCAGTTCGCCGAGATGGATCAGTTCCTGCACCTGGTTCCGGTCCGTGGCATCGGCCAGGCAGCCGGGCCGGATTCCGTCGCCCAGGCTGAGGGTGACTTCATGCTCTTTGAGGATGGCCAGCAGGTCATCGAAATGTTCATAGAGGGGATTTTCCTTTTTATGATGGCTCATCCATTCCAGCAGGAACGAGCCGCCGCGGCTGACCACGCCCATGATCCGTTTCTGCCGGAGGAGCCGCTGCTGTAAATGACGGGTGATGCCGCAGTGGATGGTCATGAAATCAACGCCGTCAATGGCCTGTTTCTCGATGGTCTTGAAAATGTGGTCAACCGTTACTTCAACCAGTTCCTTGCCCTGCTGCTCGACGGTTTCCGCAACCGCCTGGTAGATGGGCACGGTGCCGAGGGGGATGGGGCAGTCCTGAAGAATTCCCCGGCGGACCTCGTCCAGGTCGCCGCCCATGCTCAGGTCCATCACGGTATCCGTGCCGGCCTTGACGGCAACCCGCAGTTTTCCCAGCTCTGCCTCGACACTGGAAATTTCTCTTGAGGAACCGATGTTGGCATTGACCTTGGTCGAGGTCCCCTTGCCGATACCTATAACCTTGTCAAAGTCGTGGTGGATATTTTTGGGAATAGCGATGACTCCTTCGGCAACGCCGGCCATGAGGTCCTCGATATTCATAGATTCGTTGTCGGCGCAATTTTGAAACAGGCCGGTTTTTTTTCCGGCCAGAGCCGCTTCACGTATAGTCATTCATTCTTCTCCGTACTGATTTCAAACCCCCGGCCGGGGGCGGTTTAACTTCTGTTCATGGTCGGCCGATCCGCCTTGAAAACGCAGAGTGCCAGATAAATCGAAGATACCAGCGCCTCTCCCTCCCTGTCAATGTAAAACAGGGGGCGCTCCCTAGTTAGTTGACCACAACCCCGCCATTTCTCGTGGATGACCCGGGGAGAGGTTCTGCCGGTCCGGCGAGAGATTTAACGGGGGCTTCGGGCCGTAGAATATCGAAGCGATATTCTATTGACCAAAAAATAAACTCGGCAAACTGCGAATGTCCTGCCGGTCAAACGTAATAAACCGGTTGGCGCGACTTCGTTATTTGGAACCAGGTAATGGAAAAGACAAAGTAGGCCTGACGTGGAGATGTTACATAAATGTATAAAAAGAGACAAGGATATTGCATAAATGAAATATTTTTCATGGTCGAAAGGGGCGGGTCCTGCCCCTGGTTGTAAAAAATATAATCTGTTGTTTCGGTATGTTATCAGTAAAATGTACAAGAAGGTTAATATCAGGCATGAAGATTGTCTAACAAAACTCATTAGACAATCTTGTCAGGGGAGTAAATTATTAACCAAGGAGAGAGAGTTATGAAAAAAATCGAAGCCATCATCAAGCCATTTAAGCTCGATGACCTCAAGGGGGCGCTTCATGAACTGGGAGTGCAGGGCATGACGGTGGTTGAGGTCAAGGGGTTCGGCCGACAAAAGGGGCATACCGAGATTTATCGCGGTGCCGAATATGTTGTCGACTTTATTCCCAAAATCAAGGTGGAAATCGTGGTTGCGGCCGATATGGTCGACCAGGTGGTTGAAACCATCATGAACACGGTGCGCACCGGGAAAATCGGAGACGGCAAGATATTTGTCCTGCCGGTTGAGAAAATCTGTCGGATCAGGACCGGTGAAACTGATAAAGACGCCATTTAAGATTGATGAGGATTTCATCTGGAATCCGGATAACACAGTATTTGTGAGGAGAAAAACTATTATGCGGAAGAAAATAGTACTTGCGGTAATCGCCGTCGTCGCCGCCTGTACCGTCGCTCCGGCATTTGGCGCGGATGAGGCGGTAAAAGTTACACTGAAAGGCAATGCCGCCGCCATTGCGGCGGTTCAGACCAATTTGAACTATGTCTGGACCCTCGTTGCGGCGGCGCTGGTATTTTTCATGCAGGCCGGTTTCGCGATGGTCGAGTCCGGTTTTACCAGGGCCAAGAGCGCAGTCAATATCATGATGAAGAATCTGATGGATTTTGCCGTCGGCTCGCTGGCCTTCTGGGCCGTCGGCTTTGGCATCATGTTCGGTACGACCCACACCGGCTGGTTCGGAACCTCCGGCTTTTTTCTGAGTGACTGGGCCGGGTTGAAGGGAGATCAGTGGGTACTGGCCTTCTGGATGTTCCAGGTCGTCTTTGCCGCCACCGCGGCAACTATTGTTTCCGGGGCAGTGGCCGAACGTATTAAATTCACGGGCTACCTGGTATACAGCTTCATGGTCTGCGCCGTTATTTATCCGGTCTTCGGCTCATGGGCCTGGGGCGGCCTTTTCCACGGCGCCGGTTGGCTTGAGGCCAAGGGTTTTATTGATTTTGCCGGCTCAACCGTTGTTCATTCCATCGGCGGCTGGTGCGCCCTGGCCGGTGCCATCGTTCTCGGGCCCCGGAAGGGCAAGTACGGACCCAAGGGCGAAATCCGGGCTATCCCCGGCCACAACATCCCCATGGCCACTATCGGGGTTTTTATCCTCTGGCTGGGTTGGTTCGGTTTTAATCCGGGCTCGACTACCGTCGGTGACCCCTCAATCGCCATGATCTTTGTCAATACCAACCTGGCCGCCGCTGCCGGGACGATCGGCGCCCTGGTTATTTCCTGGATTATTTTCAAGGTGCCGGATGTCGGCATGACCTTGAACGGCTCCCTGGCCGGACTGGTAGCCATCACCGCCGGTTGTGCCAACGTCACCCCGACCAGCGCGGTCGTGATCGGCTTTATTGCCGGTGTCATTGTTGTTCTCTCGGTTGTCGGCATTGACCGGCTGCACATTGACGATCCGGTTGGCGCGGTCTCTGTCCACGGTGTCTGCGGTGCCTGGGGAACCCTGGCTGCCGGTCTCTTTAATATAGGCGGCGCTACGCTTGCCATTGTCTCGACCCAGTTGCTCGGGATTCTGGCCGCCTTTGTCTGGGCATTCGGCTTCGCCTTTATTCTCTTCAAGACCATCAGTCTCACCGTGGGATTGCGGATTTCCGAGGAAGAGGAAATGATCGGTGTTGATATCAGCGAGCATGCAGCCCATGCCTACAATGATTTTCAGCTCCTTGAGCATTAATAATTGCGTTATGTTATGATTAATATTATGTTATGTTATGATTTATGATTAAGTTTTAAACCATCGCGGGAGCTTACTCCCGCGATGTCTTTTTATGAGTAATTTTTAAAAAAGGAGAAGAAGAATGAAGAGAATGAGAAGAATGAACGGAAAAACAGGAAAATTGAGTTCAGCAATCGTTGCGGCCGCCTTCCTGGTGGGCGCGACTGTCGGCACGACCCTGGCTGCGGAGAGCGCCCATCCCTCTCTGGACCTTTCGGTCGGCCTGTACAGTAAGTACGTCTGGCGCGGCTATGAACTCAGCAAGGACAGCATGGTCGTCCAGCCGTCTCTTACGGCATCCTATGAAGGATTCGGCTTCAACCTGTGGGGCAACCTTGATACGGACCAGAGCCTTGAGCTTTATGACCAGGACGGCGCCAACTGGAACGAAACCGACATGACGGTCTCCTATGACGGCTCCTATGGCATGGTGGATTACACCATGGGCTATATCTATTACGGGCTCGAAGGGGTCAGGGATTCGCAGGAATTGTATGGCAGTATCACTCTCGACACCCTGCTGTCGCCGACCATTACGGTATACCGGGAATTCAGCAATTATCCCGGCTGGTACACGACCTTGGGGATTTCGCATTCCTTTGCGCTGTCCGACAAGGTTTCGTTGGATCTGGGCGCTCAGGCGAGCTACCTGGTCGTTGACGATGCCAGCACCCTGGCCGATCCCGATAATTCCGGCGATGCCTATAGTGATTTTCACGACGGCCTGATTTCCGCGGCGATCAGCATTCCGGTAAATCAGTATGTCACTGTCACCCCCGAGCTCTATTATTCATTCGCGCTGAACAACACGGCTTCGGATGTTATGAAGGCAAGCAGTGCCAGCGGCAATGACGACAACTTCCTGTACGGCGGAGTATCGGTCGGCTTTTCGTACTGATACCAGGCTGCGGGCCGGGCGCTAAGCCGGTTTTCGAGCCCGCAGGTACATGGTTGTTTTTTCACCAGGCCGCCCCCGCGCGTTTTTTCGCGCAGGGGCGGCCTTTTTTTTTACGGTATATTAAGAGGCTGTCCGGAACTGCTCAACCCCGGCAACTGCGGGCGGGAAGGGGAGTTAAATTGCAAGAAAGCATAAAAAAAACTGTTTGAAAAGACGCGGCCAGAGTTTACACTCCTGGTAATCTGCCGGTTGGTCGGCTCAAACATTTTCTGGAAACATACCATCCCTTATGAGCATTCTTACTCAGGAATCAATATTTACCACCATGCTTCAGGATGGTCCTTTTGCCGTGGGCGATCATCCACCCTTTGCCCATCCTTTTTCCCGGGAAAGCAAAGAATGGGTCCGGACCATGCGTGAACCGATCCTCAAAACCAAATACCGGGCGGTGCGGAATCAGATCTTTGACTTTCTCGGCATCAGCACCTTTGACGAAATCCTGATTCTGATCCATGACCGCCGGGCCCGGACGGAAACGGCCTTGCGGGCGCACCATCTTCTCGGGAATATGTTCGGCATCGCCGGCAATGTCCGGGAGGTCGACCGTTATCTGTACGATTACGCCCGCACTGCCGACGACGTCATCAACTCGTTGCGTTCCAAGGTCCTGTCGCCGTACAGCTCCTACATCGAGATGACCAACGAGATCGAAACCGCGCTTGATCCCGTGACCCTGCTGTTGATTATTTTTAACGATCGGTTTCATCGCAAGGCCCGGTTTGAAGCCAAACGGAAACTGATGCTCATGATCCTGGCCGGCTCCATTGACCAGCGGGAAAGGGAGACGGACATCGAAACCAAGTTTGCCGACTTCCTCGATTTTCTGAATGACTTTGTCTGGAGTCCGGTCCGCCAGATCGGTGACCTGGAAATCAATTACCTGCACAGCTATCACAATCCCGATGATTTCAGTTGCCGGGAGGTCCATGTTGTCTCGGAGGAGAAAGCCAAGTCCCTCTCACCGCAGGCCGGGGAAAAGTTGACCCTTATCAAGCGCCGGAGTTTTCGCGACCAGGGCCGGGAAATCCCGATCTACGTCAGTATCCGCAAAAAGCCGCCTGCGGCCAAGGTCTTGAAACTGTTGCGTAAAAATGAAAAGAATCCGTCGGCCGCCGTGGATGACGACCTGGGGCTCATGGCGGTCCTCAACTCCAACGGCGATGTCAAACGATTCCTGCGCCACCTGACCCGCAGCGCCGTCCAGGCCGATTCGTTCATGACCCTGGAAGACATTTCGGACACCCTGACCGGGGGCAGGTATAGCAGCAGTTCCCGCGGCAGTTCCGGCAAGACGCCCATGCTCAAGTTTTTTGCCCGGCTGGGCGGGATGCGGGTGGAGTTCATTATCCATACCAATCGCTCCTACCTCAATTATATTTACCAGCGGGACGTGGCCCATGACGAGTATGAAGTCAAACGCCTTTTCGACAGCGGCGTGGCCGAGTTTCTCTTTCCCGCCGATATTTACCGGTTGGACATGAACGAAATCAAAGAGCACCAGCTCGCCTGGTTCAGAAAACGGATCGAGGAGTGGTAGCAGAACGGCCCGGTGTCCGGTCCCCGTATCTGTTGCCTTATGCCGTTTCGTCCGCCGCCAGAGAGGCCCGCAGGAATTCCCGGTTGAGACGGGCGATATTGCGGATGGAGATCCCCTTGGGGCACACGGCCTCGCATTCCCGCTCGTTGCCGCAGCTGCCGAAACCTTCCCGGTCCATGGCCCGGACCATGGCCAGCGCCCGCCTCTCGCGTTCCGGTCGGCCCTGGGGGAGCAGGGCCAGCTGGCTGATCTTGGCGCCGACAAAGAGCATGGCCGCGGCATTGGGACAGGCGGCCACGCAGGCGCCGCAGCCGCTGCAGGCGGCGGCGTCCATGGCCTGCTCGGCAAGATGCCGGGCCACGGGCAGGACATTGCCGTCCGGTGCGGCCCCGGTGTTGACGGACACGAAGCCGCCCGCCTGAATGATCCGGTCAAAGGCCGACCGGTCGACCACCAGGTCCTTGATAACGGGAAAGGCGCGGGCCCGGAACGGCTCGATGGTAATCGTCTGGTTGTCGTGAAAATGCCGCAGGTGCAACTGGCAGAGCGTCGTTTTTTCTTCCGGCCCGTGGGCGACGCCGTCAACCACTGCCCCGCACATGCCGCAGATCCCCTCCAGGCAGTCATGATCGAAGGCGACCGGATCTTTTCCCTGCAGGGTGAGCTGTTCGTTTAAAACCTCGAGCATCTCCGGCAAGGACATGTCCACGTCGAGCTCCCTGAGGGTATGCTCCTCGAAGTTGCCCCGCGCATCGGGTCCGGCCTGCCGCCAGATTTTTATGTTAATGGTGATGGTTTGTGCCGTCATGGATTCGGATTTATTTATAGCTGCGCTGCGAAGGCGTGACCTGCTCGAAGCTCAGGGGCTCCTTGTGCATGACCGCCCGGCCCTCGCCGTTGTACTCCCAGACCGCCACATGGGAAAAATGTTCATCATCGCGCCGGGCTTCGTGGGCCGCGGTCCGGCTCTCCTCGCGCAGGTGACAGCCGCAGGACTCCTCGCGGGCCAGGGCGTCGCGCACCATGATTTCGGCAAATTCCATGAAGTCGGCCACCCGGCCGGCCTTTTCCAGGGCTTGATTAAGTTCCCGGCCCGAGCCGGGGACCACGACATTGTGCCGGAACTCTTCCCGGAGCTCGGGGATTGCGGCAAGCGCTCTCTGCAGGCCCTGCCGGTTCCGGGCTATGCCGCAGTCATTCCAGAGCAGACTGCCGAGTCGGCGGTGATAATGAGTCGCGGTCCGCAGGCCCGGTTTTTTCCCGGCCGTGTTTTTCAGCAGGTCGGCAAGGCGCTGTTCACCCTGCCTCTGCGCAAGGTCGTAGGCCTTGTCACCGGTATTCGGCGGCTCATGGCCGACCTCGGCCAGGTAATCGCCGATGGTGGCGGGGAGGATGAAATAGCCGTCGGCCAGTCCCTGCATCATGGCGCTGGCGCCCAGCCGGTTGGCGCCGTGATCCGAGAAGTTGGCCTCGCCCAGGACAAAGAGGCCGGGAATGGTGGACATCAGATTGTAGTCAACCCAGAGACCGCCCATGGTGTAATGGACGGCCGGGTAGATCATCATCGGTTCGCGGCCGGGGTCGCGGGCCGTGATTTTTTCGTACATATGGAACAGGTTGCCGTACTTTTGCAGCATGACCTCCAGGCCGTCGCGCTCGATGGCGTCACGGAGATCGAGGTACACCGCCCGGCCGCTTTTCCCGACCCCCCGGCCTTGATCGCAGACCTCCTTGGTATTGCGCGAGGCCACGTCCCTGGGGACCAGGTTGCCGAAGCCGGGGTACTTTCGTTCCAGGTAGTAATCGCGTTCCTCCTCGGGGATGGCCGCCGGTTGCCGCCGGTCACCCGCCTGCCTCGGTACCCAGATCCGGCCGTCGTTGCGCAGGCTTTCACTCATCAGGGTGAGCTTGCACTGGTAATCTCCATGGACCGGGATGCAGGTGGGATGGATCTGGACATAACAGGGATTGGCAAAGCCGGCGCCGTGTTTATAGGCCCGCCAGGCCGCCGAGACATTGGAGGACACGGCGTTGGTGGACAGGTAATAGACATTGCCGTAACCGCCGGAGGCCAGGACCACCGCCTGGCCGCCATACCTCTCGAATTCGCCGGTTACGAGATTGCGGCAGACAAGACCCCGGGCATGGCCGTCGATAACCACCAGGTCCATCATCTCCCGGCGCGGATAGACGGTTATCCGGCCGGCCGCAACCTGCCGCATCATGGCCGAATAGGCACCGAGCAGCAGTTGCTGGCCGGTCTGGCCGCGGGCGTAGAAGGTGCGGGAGACCTGGGCGCCGCCAAAGGACCGGTTGGCCAGGGTGCCGCCGTATTCCCGGGCAAAGGGGACGCCCTGGGCCACGCATTGATCGATGATGTTGTTGGAGACCTGGGCCAGACGATAGACATTGGCTTCGCGGGCGCGAAAGTCACCGCCCTTGATGGTGTCGTAAAAGAGGCGGGAGATGGAATCGCCGTCGTTTTGGTAGTTTTTGGCCGCATTGATGCCGCCCTGGGCGGCGACGGAATGGGCCCGGCGGGGGCTGTCCTGCAGGCAGAAGACCTTGACGTTATAGCCGAGCTCGGCAAGCGTAGCCGCAGCCGA
>JAADIK010000002.1:0-1046 GCA_013151365.1 Deltaproteobacteria bacterium | reverse complement strand
GGCCCGATGGTTGTCCCATTTGTCGGTCAATGGGCCGGCCGGAATCCTGGCGTCAAGCTGCATGGTCTCAGGCCAGGTAATTGCGCTTGATAAGAAGCAGGAGTACAATCGCCAGAAAGATCCCGACGATACCGCCGCACAGGAGCCATCGGCAGGTCCCGATCAGGCCGTTATATTTCGGATGATTGAGTCCCAGCGACTGAAACATGGACCAGAACCCGTGGCTGATATGCAGGGTCAGGGCCAGCAGCCCGGCACAGTAGAGGGCGCTGTACAGAGGATTGTCGAGGATGCCGCCAACGATATCGGCCAGGGGCCGGCGGTGATCGGCTAAATAAAAGTTGGTCAGGTGCAGGGTGATGAAACAGAGAATGGCTATGCCTGTCCAGGCCATGGTGGCGGAACCCCAGGTGCGCCCCCCGGCCCTCCGGCTGACCGCATAAGGCGAGGGGCGGGCCTGGTTGTTCCGGTAGAACAGGGTCAGGCCGGTGACCACATGTATAGAGAACAGGACCAGGAGCGTGATTTCAGCGATGGTTACCGGCAGGCCCAGGGAATGGAGGCGTCGGGCATAGGAGAGAAAGTCGGGGCGGCCGAGGAGAATCGTGGCGTTGCCGGCCGCATGGACCAGGAGGAAGCCGCCGAGCAGCAGGCCGGTCAGGGCCATGATATATTTTTTGCCGAGGGACGAGGTAATGGTTTGTGTGAACCAGGACATGTGCTCCCTGTGAGTTTTTTTCGCTGACCCGTTTTTCGCCATAAACAGTGAAAGGTAGTTTAGATACCTATCCTGAATTCCTGTCATAAAAAAACAAGAAAATTGATCACGTTTTATTTATGTAAAGCAGTAGGTTGTTTAGGCTGAAGGCTATTAGCCCTACCCTAACAGCCTGGAAACAGATATGCTGGAAGTTGATTTGGGTTGTGGGCACGTCCGCCTTGGCTTACTTTATTAAACTCATCCGTAGAAAACAATGGCAAAAATCAGCCCGGAACCGGTCTACCTGAAACTGCATCGACAGAAAATCCTGGAGCAGAGGATCGCC
>JAADIK010000113.1:12262-18154 GCA_013151365.1 Deltaproteobacteria bacterium | reverse complement strand
CAGTTCAGGCCGAATTTTCGCTTGTACTTGAATAAACTGTTCAGCTGCACTCCATCTTCGGGCGATCAAGCCGTCGGCCGGCATGCCATTTCCAGGCGGAAGATATGATGGTCGACAGATCCGAGCGCGTGGGCCGCCAGCCCAGCAGCCGGCCGGCCTTTGCCGCATCGGCCACCAGTACCGGAGGATCGCCGGCCCGCCGTTCTTTGCGGACCACCGGCACCTCTCTCCCACTGACCCGTCCTACCTCCCTGACGATTTCCCGGACCGAATACCCCCGGCCGGTGCCGAGATTGATTGCCTGGCTGGTCTCCTGCCGGGCCAGAAATTCCAGGGCCTGCACGTGTGCCGCCGCCAGATCGGTTACATGCACAAAATCCCTGACCGCGGTCCCGTCGGCGGTCGAATAGTCGGTCCCGAATATCTGCAGTTCCGGCCGGGTGCCGAGAGCCGCGGATACGGCCAGGGGAATGAGATGGGTCTCCGGCGCGTGGTCCTCTCCCAGCTCGCCGGCCAGATCAGCACCGGCCGCATTAAAATAACGTAACGAAACGGATTTCAAACCATGGGCCGAGTCATAATCCCGGAGTATCTCCTCGACCATCAACTTGCTCCGGCCGTAAGGACTGATGGGCTTTAGGGGATGACTTTCACTTAAAGGCAGGGTTTCCGGCAGCCCGTACGTTGCGCAGCTACTGGAAAAAACAATGTGAGGACAGCCATTTTGTCGCATTGATTCCAGCAGAGACAGGGACCCGGCAACGTTGTTCTGGTAATATTTCCCGGGCGCAAGCATGGATTCCCCGACATAGGCGAAGGCGGCGAAATGAATGACGGCGGCAGGCGAATACTCGGAAAAAATACGATCCAACCTCTCCCGGTCATGAATATCGCCCTCGATAAACGGCCCCCATTTGACAGCGGACCGATGACCATAAACGAGATTGTCCAGCACGACCGGCGTATACCCTCTTTCATGAAGAAACTTGCAGGTATGACTGCCGATATAGCCCGCGCCGCCGGTGACTAAAATATATTGTTCCATCCTGCGTTATTCTTTTGCCCGTTTTTCTTTGATTTCTTTTTGTAACTTTTCTATTTGTTCGTGCGCGTCATGAATGGACTGCTTCCGGGTTATCTCGGAAATATTCTGTTCAATTTTCTCGATGGCCGAAAGCAGTTTGAAAATGATCAGGAAGACGAACAGGAATCCGGTCAGGATCACCGCGTTGATATTGCCCTCTATGCCGATGACCCGGGCCATGAACAGCGTAAAATTCGGATAGATGGCGATAAGAGCCATGCCGCCCCAGACCGCCAGGCGCACGAGGAGTTTCAACACGGTCTGGCCGGTCTCTCTGCTTACGAACTCCTTGATCCCCTGGAAAAGCATCACGGACGAGATCGCCACGACTACAACCTGGTATAAATGTATTCCTCCCAGCATAATCTTCCCCCTCAGGCAATCATTTTCCAGATCATCCGGAAGAGCGTGACAAGGCCGTTGATTAAACCCTGTTTGTGCTTTTTTCCCATGGAATATTCCGTATAGCGGGTATGGATCTGAACCTCGCCGAAGCGCAGCCTGTTGTCTTTGATTTCCCGAATAACCTTGCTGTCATATTCGTATTTGTCCGCCCGGGTATCGATTATCAGGGCCGCATGTCTTGAATACGCCCGAAAGCCCGACTGGCTGTCGGAGACCCAGATTCCGTACAGGACCCAGGTAAAAAAATTACCGGCCCAGTTGGCGATGACCTTTACCCGGGGCATCTCCTGCCGGTCCAGCAGCCGTGAGCCCAGGACCACATCACAATGTCCGGCCCGGATCGGTTCGACCAAGGGCGCGATGTCGGCCGGATCGTGCTGACCGTCGCCGTCCATGGTGACGATGATATCGGCAGCGAGCAGATTGGCCGCCAGAATACCGGTCTTGATCGCCGCCCCTTTGCCGCGGTTAAGCCGGTGACGGAGAGCGAGGACATTCTTCTGCCGCGCCTGTTGCCAGGTGTCATCGCTGCTGCCGTCATCCACGACAATAATAAGATAATCCCCAGTCCGGCGGATCTCATCAATGACACTGCCGATGACATAAGCCTCGTTGAATACCGGGATAACAAGGGCCGTCAAATCTGACATGGGCGGGGTGTCCCTCTCATCCGTTGAACGAACTGACCCGTCTGCACGTATCCACCCGGCAGGCGAGAGCGGCACGCCCCCGCAGATAATAAAACAGCTGCGCCGCCCTTCTGTAACTGAGCGGACGGGTGTAGCGGGATGACAGTTTAAATATCTCCCACAGCTGTTCACGGGTCTGGTTGGAACTTTTGGCAGCGGGATAATATCGCATCGACGACAAAACGGCCGGTATCAGTCCGGCAGCGTATTTATCCGCAAATCGCAGCCAGAGGTCGTAATCCATGGCCAGGTGCAGACGGGGATCAAGCATCCCGCATTCATCCAGCAGGCCCTTGCGGAAAAAACAACTGGGCTGACCGATGTTGCAGTAGTTGAGCAATTTACTTTTTCTATACTTCCGGTGCATGGTCAGTTTATAAACATCCCCCTCCCGGTTCACGAGCTTCCAGCCGCCGTAGGCCCAGCGGCACTGCGCATGACTCTTGAAGTAGTCGCTCACGTGCCGTAGGGCACCCGGCTCGAGGAAATCGTCGGAATTCAGAAAGCCGAGGACTTCGCCCCGGGCCAGCCGCCAGCCCTTGTTGATCGCGTCCGCCTGCCCCCGGTCCTCTTCCCGGATAGAGACAAAGTGGACCCCCTGTTGCAGAAATTTCGGGGCATAGCGGTCGATAATCCCGGCGGTCGAATCGGTTGAGCAGCCGTCAACAACGATATACTCCAGCAGGCTGCCGATATCCTGCGCCAATACACTGTCAAGGGTCTGGACAATCGTTTCGGCCTGATTATATGTCGGCGTGATCAGACTTATATACATAAATGTTTAATTATACGCTGTAGCTGTAAAAGTGGCTACTTTAAAACGGGCTCGGAGGTTACAAAATCGAGATAACGGCTGACTATTTCCTGCGGCGAGTAGGCGGAAGCGGCCTTCAGACGCATACTGTCGCCGGCCGCGCGCCGCAGCTGCCCGTCGCCGAGAAATCGTTTGATATGAGCGGCAAACGCCGGCGATTCGGGGAGGGCGGTGGGACACAGGGTATCCTGCAGCATTTCGGGCATGCCGCCATGAGGGCTGGCGACTGCGGGCTTGCCCAGGCTCATTGCCTCCAGCAGGGCTGTCGGGAAATTGTCCCAACGTGACGGCAGAATCACAACCCAGGCCCGCGCATAGGCCGCGATAAGTTCCCGCTGTTCAAGATGGCCGAGGAAGCTGACATATCGCGCCAAATCACCCAGTTGCTCAACGAGCCATTTTTTCAGCGAACCCAGGCCGCGCGCATAAGCGTCACCGCCGGCTATTTCGAGTCGCAACCCGGGAAAATCCCGGACCAGCCGGCTCACGATCCGGGGAAGATACTGAATCCCCTTGCCGATATCCAGGCGCGAGACCATCAGGAGCGTCGGGACCGCGGCCTCGACCTGGTGGCCGGAATCGAGCGGCATGATCGGATTGGCGATGACCGCTTTTTTCCCGGGCAGGTTCACCCCCTGCCTCTCCAGTTCCAGCAGGATGCGGGCGGAAGGAGCCGTGAGCATATCCGCGGCCACGATTGAAACCTTCTCGCGCCGGGTCTGCCGCCAATTGCGTAACAAGGCGGCTGAAATCATGGGCCGCTGCCACCGCTTCAGGACCTGCGATTCGTGCAGGACCTTCAGGATATTGCAGCTATGAACCTTGATGACCACTGGCGGCCGCTGCCGGACCTTGAGCAACCCGGCGCAGTCTCCCAGGTAATCGGCGCCCTCGATGAGCTCGACGGCGTGTTCGCGGGCCGCGTCCAGGACCAGGTGCAAGACCCGGCGGCTTCCTATCTCGCTTTGGTCGTAACCACGCAGGATCTTGATGTTCGGTCCCGTTTCCTCGGCCGGCAAGCCCGGAGCCCGGCCGGTAACGACCACGACCTGGTGACCGCACGAGGCCAGGGCACGGGACATGTTGGCGATATAGGCGCCGACACCGCCGCCGTTCGGCGGGAAGGCCCAGCTATGAAAAAGAATATTCACCGCGCCTTCATCCCGATTGAGCCGCCCGGTCCGGAGAACGGGAAATTATTGCCTTAACGACGGCCGCACCGACCAATCCCTTTCTCAAGCCGCTTCCCTGCCCCCTCACTGTCAGCGGCGAAGACAGATACTTTTTAACGATCCAGAAGCCGAGTCCCGAGGAATTGAAACAGAGCCGGAACCAGGTATCACCGATGACGCCTTTCAGCGCCTCTTCATCATATCGCCGTTTCCCGCGGTTGACCTCGGCCAGGTCACTCAACCATCCTTCGGCCCGGATAATCTCCGCCCGGTCCTGACATTGATAACTCATTTCTCTGCCGATGTGGCGATGAAAAAGCAACTGTTCAGCGGACGGATCAAGACCAAGCGCCTTCAGCTCCCGGCCGACAATGATGAGCGATTTGGCATCCATCCGGCTCCAGTCCGATCTGGTCATACTCCCGGGATGAATACGGTAACGCAGGAGAACCGCAGCAATATTATCGCAGGGAAACAGCTGCACGGCCCGGGCCCACAGTTCAAAATCCTCTGTCGGATAATAGTGGCCGTCAAACCGCAACCGGTGGCGAGCAAAAAGATTTTTCCGGATCATTACCGAAGGATGCACGAACGGATTGTCAAACAGCACCTTGGCGCGGACAGACTCATAACCCACCGGGGCCTTATATCTGGTCTCCCGGCCGCTGCCGAACATTTTGACCCAGGAGCCGCACAGCCCCATACCTTTATGCCGATCCATAAAAGCGGTCTGGACTTCGAGCCGCTGCGGCAGGCTGATATCATCAGCGTCCATGCGGGCCACATACTCCCCGCGGGCCTCATCAAGCCCCCTGTTCAAGGCCCCGGAGAGTTTCAGGCGCTCCGGATTTCGCAGCAGCCGTATCCGCTCATCGTTAAAACTTTTAATAATCTCGGCAGTCGAGTCCGTGGAGCCGTCGTCGACAATGAGGAACTCGAAATCAGAGAAAGTCTGGCCGAGGATGCTCTCCACGGCTTCCCTTAAATACCGCTCACCATTATAAACCGGCATCAGGACGGTAACTCTGGGCATCACACTTCCCTTGTCAGCAGATAGTGCCCGGCGAGAAACGATATTCTTTTGCCCGATCTCCCGGAGTTTCGCAAGCTCACTTACCTCGTTATCCTCAAAATTTTCTCCTCGGAACAGCCGGCCGGTGGTACATTTTTTTCGTCTTGAAGTGGTCCAGGGGCGTCCCGGCAGGCAGGAGCTATTTTTTGTTAGTAATATTCACTGGTTCCGTTTTTTACCTATACTCGAAAACATAAAAAAGACCACCTTTTTTTGACAAATCCCCCTGTTAAATCAGGAATAATATGCTCCTGGATGGACACCAACCACAACATATGGTAGTAATTTTTTGCCTATAAACCGGATACCCGGCTTATTTCATTTTTCATAACAATTACCGAAAGGTGAACGTATCGCGAATATCCCGGCAACCTTATAGCGAGACCTGGACAATCATCGGCTTCCGAGTATTTGCCGGGACCAGCTTCTCTCACCAGCCTGAAACTCTCCGGTGAAACTTTCAGCGTTAAGGTTGTGCGAAAAAATCAGATAGGGAGACAGGATGGGGAAAAAGCGTTTACGCATTGTATGGCTGAACAAAAAAGAGCGAGGTATCCTGTACGCCAAACTTTCGCTGATGGAACTGGCGATGGCGGGTGAAATTGATTTTATTCGAATAAAACCTTCATCCTTTGATCGCCGCATACTTCCCCCAA
>JAADIK010000113.1:0-12187 GCA_013151365.1 Deltaproteobacteria bacterium | reverse complement strand
GACACGTCAGAGAGCTATTTTTACATGTCGTCGGCGATTGCCGATGTAGACCTTTATTTTTTCAGCGCATACAGTTCGGAAATATTCAAAGAACATCGCTTTCTGACGCCTTACCCCTGGCAAAAACAGGAACTCTATAACCTGAAAGGATACAAAAAACATTTTGAGCGAATTGAGCGGGAGTTCGGTTCTTATTTTGACAAAATCGTTCGTTTTATACCGTATCCGGTCGTTATGGAGCTGCCGGCTCGTCGTTTTAGCCGGACGAAACAGCTGATTATCGTTCTTTTGCTAATAGACCGATTTCTGCGAAAATACCTTCCCCGGCTTCGGTTCGGACCATTGGACCCTGAATATCTGCTGCTGAAGATGCGCTACCAACAACTGGTTGGATATCGTTCGAATCCGCTTAATTATGATATCGTAATTCGGGAATCTCTTTGGGCGTGGCCTTGGCACAGGATCCTATTATACAAGGCTCTCGGCAACCTTTCCGGAAAAAAGATTGTTGCATCGTTGTCTTCACAAGAAGCAGATAATCCCAAGGCATGGTGGCGCCATGGTATTCCGGAGAACGAGATCGATGAAGTTGTTCGTCTGCTTCAAGAAAAAACTGAATTTCCTGAACCATATGAAGAGATGATCACTTCGTCGCGTCTTGCCGTGTTTCCCACAGGCAAACACTGGGGGTGGCGGGCGATTACCTTTCTTTCTTTAATCAGCGGTGGTCCGATCCTGATGGACAGGCCAAAGTTTGAACCCTATTTCCCCCTGGATGATTTCAAAATCTATTATGACGAGAGCGAATGGTCTGACCTGGCAAACATTCTTAACGAGATAACCTCGGAACAGTGGAACATGCTTCGTAAACATAACCAGGCTGCTTTTGATAAGTACCTCGCTCCGTTACCGGTAGGACGGTATATTTATCAAACGGTGCAAAAGTGGTTCGACCATAATGAAGATAAATAAATTTAACAGGATCCTGGATCATAATTCCTGCCTTATTCCCCGGTGAACCGCCGGGCAAAATCGGGATTATTCCGGATATCCATTATGATTTCCCGACTGTCTTGAAGACTCTTTTGAATTTGCTTTTTCATGACAAAGGAATAAACGGCATTCTGCAGCCAGCCGCCCCTGATCGTGCCGAGGCGGGAGTCGGCAATATTCATCAACCGTTTTTTCCACCAAATCTGCCGGGCGTTGCGGATATCCACCATGCAATACGGGGTGCGAAACGCCGCACCGTGATGATAGATCAGGTCCTGGTATAAACCGAACCACAGGGGATGCAGGTTGACCCGGTTCGACCGCAGCATGGGCGCCCAGTCAATCCCTTTTTCCTTGAGCTTCGCCCACAGCAGCCCGCCCGTATCCGTCCGGGTCCGGCCGTCTCTCGTCTGCCAGTGCGGGCCCTGCCCCCAGTCCCCGTTTATTTCACGCCAGAATTTCACGGTGGTCGCACAGAACGAGGGATGAGGCTGGGGATCGCCCTCATTCTCCAGCCGCTGCACCGCGACCAACGGGACCTGCCGCAGCTTCTCCTGCACATATCCCTGGATATCACCGACCGGGAAGGCATCGCCATCGATAAAATAGATTATGTCTTCAGGCTCGCCATCCGCACAGATCTTTTCGGCCAGCAGGTTCAGCTTGGCGGTGTGCGCCACAATAGGGGCCGTATCGATATAATAAATCCGCTGCCGGTATTTTTCCGGCTCGATCCCGTTCAGGAATGCATACACCCGGTACGGGGATGATCCGAGATGGCGGGCAAAGTAATCCAGCTGGATATCAACCCAGGTTGCGTCCAACCAATGAACCGTGGCTATATAAATCATGTTCTTCGCCTTTGCCGACTCGTGCTCATCATACACAATTCCCGCTTCGTGACCTGATCGACGATCGGCCAGGAACAATCTCCCGCGCCCCCTACGGCTACGGCCTTATATCCGGCAACCACTTTTCCAGCTCTCCGCCGTCCACTCTCCCGAGCACGTCATGTTCAAGCTCGGACAGGTGCTCCGGGACCGTGACGTTTTTCTTGGTCACTTTTGATTCATTGACCTTGAACCGTGAATTACGCAGGAAACGCAACAGGGTCAGCCAGGCGGGAAATTTCAGCGATAAATCCAGGGCTGTCAGCGCCCGGCGCAGGCCCGGGGCTGTCTTCAGGCCGGCAAGAGTCGTTGCCACGATTCTCCCGCCGCGGCCGGCAAACATTTCTTCATATTTTCTCGCCCGGCGCTCTATTTCAAGGCAATACCAGTAACAGAGCTGATAATCGTGCAGCGTTTCCCAGTCCGCCAGGGAAATCACCCCCGGATCGGCGGGGCTGAGATAAAAACGCAGGGCCTTGGAGCTGCGGCCGGGGATGGTACCCATCGTGTAGAGACTTACGGCCACATCACGCATGGGCCGCCGGTGAATGACCAGGTCGGGAACAATACCGAGTTCGAGCAGGGGTTCGAGAAAACCCTTGCACGCGAGGTGGCTGGTCTCGACATAAATCCCGGCGGCATCGCGGGCGATCGCCGGCAGTTTTTCCTCAAGCAGAAACCGGCGCGCCACCTCGGGATGTCCCTGGGCCTGCCGAAGTACGGCTACATACTCCGGCGCGGGCTCATGATAGGAATTGGCCCCCCGGACATAGCTGAAAACGGCAGCCAGGTAGGCCGTGCCGCTGCGGCCGGTCGTCACGGTAAAGATCAGTCTTTTCCGGCGGATCTGTTGGATTACTTCTTCGCTTCCCATCGTATTTTTCTGGTCTGATAATAGTCTGTTATGATTCAAGCAGTTGGGCAAATATCTGCCGGTGCCGCTCCAGCCATGGCCTGACGTCAAAATTCTCGACCGCCCGTCTCCGGGCCGCCCGGCCATAGCGATCAAGGTGGGAAACGACCTCCACCAGCGCTGCCGCCAAGGCCCGGGGATCGGGGGAATGATCCTGCTCCCAGTCCAGCGGCCCGGCCACGCCTTTTCCCGCCTCCGCACCGACGAGTTCCGGGACCCCGCCGGTAGCCGAATAGACGACCGGCAAACCGCACGCCATGCCCTCCACCACCAAACGGGGACAGGGATCGTTATATTTGGTATGCAGGAGGACCTGAGCCCGGTTAAACATGGCCGGCGCCCGGCTCTGGGTATACGGCCCGATAAAATCGACCTGCTTCCCGAGCCCCAACTCGCTGACCAGCCGTTTTATCCGGTTCAGGGCCTGCTCCTCGTCCCTCTCCCAGCAACAACGACCGGCAACGAGCAAACGCGCCCGGGGAAACTCCCGCAACACCAGCTGCAGGGCTTCAACGGCGACCCGGACCCGGTAATAACTCTGGTGGCTCCCGGCCAGCAGCAGGTTTACGGCCTCGTCATGACGGGCGGCCCGCTGCGGGTCGGGCTTGAACATCCCGGTATCGACGGGATTATGCAAAATCTCAAACGACCGCTCCCGGGGGCCGAGAAATTTGTCGGCGGCCTGCCGGCAAAAACGACTCTGGTAAATGACATAATCGGCCAGATGCAGAAGCCGGCGCAGCGGCCGGTTGGCCTGTTCCCAACCCGGCCCGTACCAGCCCGGATAGGCGACTCCATTCTGATTAAGGACAACAAAGGCGCCGGAGCGCCTGGCCAGTTCCGCCATCCGCACCGCGAAATGGGGCAGCGCGCTGCTGACCAGATAGAGGATATTCGCGCCGGTGGCCTGGTTGGCAAAACTTGTCTGCAGGTCCTGCACTTTAATAATACCGCCGGACGCCTTTTCTCCCGGCAGGGGTAACCTGTCAAAGCCGTAAAACACCCGTATTCCGTGCCGATCGCTTTTCTTTTTCCAGCGGCGATGTTCCCGCAATGCGCCCTGCATCCAGAGCCGGCCGAGATTGACGCGATCAAGCAATGTTAATTTCATGACTTTTTTCTGCCTTTACCGGCATCGGCCAGGCGGACGGAAGAGGCCCGGCCAAAGGTCCGGGGCAAGAAGGATCGGACATCAACCTGCACCAACTTTCCACGCATATATTTTTCCTGTTTTAGCTGCGGCGTTTTCAACAACCCGAAATAACCACGGATCAATGAGATAACCCGTTGTACCAGGTTTTCCGACATGCAGTCAGCTATATTACGCCGAATCACAAGTGTGCCATCCGTTCCTTTGTCCAAGGTGCTACGGGACAGAAAACATAGATGCAGACACCTGAAAACCGCTTCGTCCCAGGCGATTTCCTTATATATATCATAATACATTGACCGATCGTAGCCCGGCCGGAAAATAATTTCTCCGCCGTGCAGGCGTTCCGGGCAATTCCCGTTCCATGATCTGATCGCCTTGAAATTGTACAGCTTGGTCATGCTCCGGCAGGGCGGCGCCGCATATCCGCAAGCCGTCCCGGCCGCATAATCAACCCCGGTACAGTTTATGACATTGCCAAAGAGCAGCCAGAAACGGTCATACCGCCCGGACAGCAGCTGCCGGCGCAGCACCGCCAATCCCTCGGGATCATAGAGTTCATCACCGTCAACCCCGAAGACCCAGGCATTGTCACCGGCATACTTTTTTATGAGATCATGAGAAACTCCGGGCCGGCGAATGCGATGATACGTCCCCTTGGCATTCTCGGCACAGAACCGCCTGGCAATTTCGGCAGTGCCGTCTTCGGAGAGATGGTCCGCGATGATGATCCGGTCACAAAACTCGCTGATATTATGCAAAACGGCGGCAAGAAACCGATCTTCGTTCCGCACCAGGACAATGCCAATGATTTTGCTATTCGGCATAACTGAAAAAAATGGTGGTCTCGGTGGATATCGCTCTCAGGTGATCACGGCCAAGCAAGCCGGAAATCACTTGGCGATAAAGACCCAGCCGATTGATTCTTGAGGGTTTCTCTGCACAAAACGTCGCTTGGCCCTTTGCAGCCGCCGGTACAGGGCAGGTGAAACGGCGGCACTCATGGCGATGAGCCCATTCCAGGGAAAACTCGGGATAATGGGGTATAATTTTGAAGTTATGCGAAGATCGGCGCAGGCAAGTTCTTCCTGAATCGACTGTTCTGAATATTCAACCTTATGATCCTCATCATCCCGTGAATCGAGCCCCGCGGCCCTTAATTTCTTTTTCCATCCTGTTTCTGAATTAGGGATCGAAATAACAACCAGCCCCTCTGCTGTTTTTTTGTTTTTCAAGTCTCGCAAAATGGCCACCCGGTTATTCAAATGCTCTAATACATTTGAAAAATTGATTATATCGAAGGTGTTATCCGCAACCGGCAGAGCCGCCTGTTCAAGATCACAGGCAATAAATTCAACCTGGACCCCGGCTTTTTCGGCACGGACGACGGCCTTATCGATATTGTGCTGACTCCCTTCAACTCCCACTACTTTTCGGGCTCCGCGCTGCTTGGCAACAATACAGTCGGAGCCGACCCCGGAACCAAGGTCTAAAAAATTAATTCCCGGTCGCAGCAATTCATGGAGCATGCTGCCACGATCTTCATCAAAAAGGTGCTTCGGATGGACCGCAACCGGAGAAAATCCCCGCCACTTCATGGCCCGGCACGCCATCCGCCCCAACCAGACATCCTGAATTTTGAGCGACTGGTAGAACGATTGCACAACTATATTGAACGAAACAGGTCTCACATTACAAACCATCAAGCGGTACCGCCGGATACGGATGTTCGTCTAGCCATCCTCGTTGCCGAACTTCTTTTAATCTCGCGGCGGCGTTTGCTTTGCCCCCCTCTTCCCTGCTCACTCCGTCATGTCCCTTTTACTCATTTTCAGGCACAACCGCTCCATCCGCGCCGCGAACTGACCGATCAGACCGTTATGAACGACATATTCCCGCCCGGCCGCCCCGATACCTTGCCGCCACTCGGGATCTTCATTTAACTTATGTATAGTATGAATCCATGCCATCGGGTTCCCGGGCGGGACCAGCAACACATTGCGGCCGTGCTCCAGGGCCGTTGTCTCCCACAACCCCCGGGTTTCCGTCAAAATAACCGGTTTGCCGCAGGCCATGGCCTGCAGAGTGACACTTTGTCCGGATGGTTGCAGGCTTGGCTTTAAGGGAACAGCGACGGCCAGGGCTTTGCGGTAAAGATCCCGCAGGGCAAGGTCATCCAGTTCCTGCGAATTCCAGGCACTGCGGATAATTTTGACGTTTTCGGGAAGCTGATCAGGTATCGATCGCTTGGTTATGATGATAACCCGGGTAGCAAAACCTGCCGCCGCCTGAATAAGGGTGCCGAAGTCGCGGAGGGCATCATTGCCGACGGCCAGGATATAGCCCTCATCCGCTTCGGCCTGATCAGGTTGCCAGAAATCGGTATCAACACCGAAACAGTTTACTTCAATTTGCGCAGGCGCAACACGATAAATTTTCTTTATGTCATCGAGTTCGCCGATGCCGAAAAGCTGGGTCGACATCCGGTTCATGAGTTTGCCGGTGAGCGACACCCTGATCCGGTTTAAAGAATAATTCAAAATACCGCACTGAATGGCAATGATCGGCCGGGCAAATCGACCCAGTGCCTGCCAGATCCCCAAGGAGAAGGCGATTCCCGGGGTGGTGGCGACAACCGCATCATACTTTTGCAATTCGGGCAGCAGAAAATAAACCGCGTCGATAATCCCGACATAGGTTTTCACGGGAAGATATTTTTTTCGGATTATGATCTCCGCCAACAATTTGGGGACGCTCCGGCGCGGCCGTTCGATGACTTCGAAAATACCGATATCATGCCCTTGGTCCTGCAGCTCGAAGGCACCGTAAAAAAACTCGGACGGATGATGTTTCTCATACGGCCGCAAGCGATTCAGGCAGCCATCCCGGATGGAATCATCAAGACGGGCGATTCTGCCGGGCAGATAGATAAAGGCTATTTTCATTTCTACCGACGCATCATTTTATCAGCTAACTCAATATATCTCCCGGCGATCTCATCCATACTCCGTATTGATATCATCGACTGAAAGGCATCATAGCCGGCGACAAGCCGGTCCAGCTGCGGCAAAACGTCCCGCTCGTCGGTAAACGGCAGGCCGCCGTAGCCCACCAATTCCGGATTGCCGCCATCATTGCGGTATAAAGCGGGCAGGCCGCAGGCCAGCGCCTCCAGCAGGGCGTTGGAACAGGGCTCGTGCCGGCTCGCGGTGATATAGATATCATGTCGGCGCAGCAGATCCGCCAGGGCCTTCGACCCTTGGGCTTCGATATGGTCGATATGGGTGAATCGCTGCTTAACCCTGCCGACAAAGGTGTATTCAAAACGGTCCCAATCAAGGTTTTCATCCAGCCATTTATAAAACGGCCCGCCCTTGCGCGGATTGTCGGACCAGGCCGAGGAGATGAGTCGTATTTTCCCGGTACTCGAAAAAGGGACCCGGGCTGCGGGATAAAACAGGGTTTCGTCGACGGCATTGTGAATAATAACCGGAGATACGGCATTATAACCAAGCTCGGCGCTCTTGAGGCAGGAAAAGGCCGATTGAAACACGGTGGCAGAGGCGAGCTTGTTGTTCAGAGAAAAGATACGGTCATCCTCATCCGCGCCTTCTCCCCGGTAAAAGGTGACCGGACCGTCGATTCGATGAATCATCCGCACCGGGAACTCTTTTGATTTTGCCGAAAACAGTTCCGTATCGAACCAGGCTGAATTGCAGATATGGACATCGACATCCCGGGTCAGTTTATTCACCACTACCTTGAGCCCGCGGCGGGTCATGGCCGCCTTGAGGGCCAGCATGAACTGATTCCCGCCGCCATAGGGCGGCTTATGGAACTCATGCCATAAACTGATCGTCATCGCCGGGGGTTTCTTCAAAATCAATCTCCCCAGGACGGGGGCCACCCGGCTCAAACAGTGATTCAGGCTCCCCGCCTTCTTTTTTCTCCCCGGTGCGGCTCCGCCCGGATCGCGTTCATCACCCCGGAAGCTGGGGATACTGTCGATGGTCTCATACAAATCCCGCAGCAGCGGGATGTTGGCTTCCGGGGTATGAAACCGTACAACTTTCCCAAGGTGTTCTTCAATTGCCGGGTGGGGCCGGCCGCTCTTGATGAGGTCCTCGATCCGGATGACGGCATCATCATAGGTCTCGAAGATACATTCCGGTTCCAGGATATCCGGAGCAATGCCGACCCGGGTCGAAAAGACCGCGGTCCGGGTTGCGGCCGCTTCCAGGACCGCCCTGGGCCCCCCTTCCCAACGGCTTGTTACCAGGTGCAGGTCGGAGATATGATAGAGTTGATTTATTGTTTGCGGCGGCAGGATATTGACCCGGTTATCATCCCCGGTTATCTCCTTGCCGATAAAGGTAAAACCGATCCCCGCTTCCCTTAAACGATCCTTTAACCAGTGTCGGCGGGGCCCCGCCAACAGGACATGGATGGGAGCATTCCTCTGCCATAGCGCCTTGACGATCTCGAGAAACAACTCCGGCGCCTTTTGCTCCTTGGGCCGGGCGAGATCCTGCGCACTGGAATCACGCATGAAGTTGCTGATGACAAAACGTTCCGGCGGCACGCCCAATCGATGGCGAAGCGCTGCAGCCGACTCGTTGCCGGCCAGGGACGGGGTAAAAATCTCCGTATCGACGGAATAAGGGATATACGCCGTGCGCAGCCCCAATGCCTTAAGATCACGGACAGCCATTTGCGCCTGCCCGACCCACAAACCGATGGTTTGCCGGGCAAACAGCATCCAGGCCCCCTCGTGCAGCCTCATCACATCATTACAGGCATGGCAGATAATCCGCTTGCCCTTCAGCACCGCGGGGTCCAGGGAGAGTAACGGTTCTTCCCAGACGGAGTGAACGACATCGGCGTCCTTGAGCGGGGCAAGGGAAACCAGGCCGGATAACCCGGTCAGACTCCGCAGGGTCGTGGCCACATCGGCATCAAGCGCCCAGCCCGTACCTTCTACCCCGAACAAAAAAACTTTAATTGGTTTTCGCATAAACAATGAGATTATTGTAACAAAAAAATGAAAACAGAGTGCACCCGGGTCTATAAAGCCGGGGCAAACTGAAAAATGTGTACGAACAAACTTACTATTTTCCCATAATTATGCATTTTTGCCGAGGATTAAAAAATCTGCATGCATAGGAAAGGTTGGAATCGGTCCGCACTAATTTGTTACAACTGGCAAGAAGCAGACAGTCAATCAAGGCATCCTCTCCGGCCTTATACTTGGAAATCCCACCAATACCGCCGCGGTGTATTGACGCCGAGCCATTACTTCTCAGGGCATTGTAGGAAATAACTCTATCGGCGAAAACACTTTCCATCCGGTCAAGAAAAGCCTGTTCATCAGTGGCGACGAAAAAAAGGCAGCCGTTATCTTTTTCAAGATAATCAAATACGTCCTCGTACGGCACCCGGTCTGATTCTTTGCCCTTGCCGCTCACCTTATCCGTTCCACGGTAATGTATACCAACCACCGGGTACCCATCCATGTTCTTATTTTTGAAATCAACAACTTTGCCAAGGACGGCATCCTGGATATCGACCACGCCAACAAGCGCATGACCAACCGATGAAGCCAGAGCCCGGCCATAGTAAGAAAAATCTTTTTGCTCCCACTCGTTCAGCACCCTGTCATGCAGGACCCTGCCTCCGGAAAAATCAAACCGTTTCCTGGAAAAATAATATTCCCACCAGTTTTTGCCGACAGCTTCTTCAAAATAAGGGCCGCCGACAAAATCGACCTCAAGATTATGCTTATATTTTTTGCAAAAATGAACAGCTCCAATCACCTGAAAGAACATGGAAAAAAAACCAACATCTCTCCCGTTCATGATGAGGGAGAGTGGCCGGTCGCAGCCATATTTCTTTTTCAATCTTCGTTCAAGACGTTTACGGTAGAAAACGAGACATATATCTTGGTAAAGCATAGGGGGAAATTACATTCTTCTTAGATTATCAAACTGCTCCCAGGCGATTCTCTTTCTGAAAAAAAGCAGGTAAAGCAACCTGGTGGGATTTACGATATAAGGAAGCCCGAATCTGCGTAACAATTTTCGTACTCCGGGAACATACTTGCCCCCTTTATAGTCGAGAAATACCCTGGCAGCCTCGTCTGAATGAAAAAGAGAATAGATCTGAGCAATCTCTTGCAGTCGTGCCTGTCCTCCGGTGCCTGTTTTATTGGTATCATGCACGCGGTAGATAGATAAAAAACGGTCAACAGGATGAAATAATACCCCAATCCTCGCACTCCTGATAAACCACTCCCAGTCAAAGGCATAATGCATATTTTCATTGAGCTCCCCGACCTTCTCCACTGTCTCCCGGGTCCAGAAACTTGACGGTTGGATGACGTAGTCATACCATTCGAGATCAAGCCTTTCGGCCGCCGCTTTCACATTATTGGCTTTGACAATCTTTTCCCGTTCTCTTAAAAAAATACAGTTACCCAGCAGCACGGAAGGGGTGGCCAGCAATCCGTCCCGGAAAGTTTCCGCAATAAAATTCAAGGTACCGGGGAGGTACATATCATCTGAATTCAGCCAGCCAACGATGTCACCCGTAGCCAATGAGAACCCTTTATTGATTGCCTGGGCCTGACCTTCGTCTTTTTCACTTTGCCAATAGGTCAGTTGTGATTCATATTTTTTTATAATCTCCACGGAATTATCCGTAGAACCGCCATCAATGACAATATATTCCAGATTAGGATACCCCTGCCCCAACACTGAACTGATTGTATCTTCAAGATACATCCCCTGGTTGTAGCTGGGGGTAACAATAGAAATTTTTGGATATCCGCTGGCAGGCATAAACTCTACGAGGTCCTCATTCTGTTTATTGTAGACCAACACAGCCGGAACGCCAAAGGACGAGCAAGATGCGCCAGCTGGTGCTTGACAGGATACAGGATAACCTCGTTGCTACCTTGCATCTGCACCGTTCTCGAACGCTCACGGATTACAGAGAACCCACCCGTCACCTTCGCGATACTTAAGGCAGGCATTACTTTTCCGCCCCTTAGCTTTAAAAAAACCCGGAAACTTTTGTTGAAGATATTTTTTTACAGGATGAGGGACCCCGCCACCATGCTGCTTAAGGATACCGTGACATTCCGCAATATACTCCTGCGCATTCACCGAGGATCTCTGAGCGGGCTGGTTCCTGAAAAGAGCGAGCGGCACTTCAACTCCCACCAAATCAGCATATTCAAAAAATCGGGTCCATAGTTCAAAGTCGGCAGCAAGTGCAAATTTTTCATTTATCCGGCCTCCTGCTTTTTCCCACAATTCACGACGCCAGAAAGTGGACTCTTGCTGAATATACCCTTTATTATACCAGTCGCCTCCTGCGAAATTTTCGCCTTGCAAAAAACCTTCTCGTGAAAATCCACCGGCAACAGCCCGACAATAGACCGGAACTCCTTGCTGATTACTGCTCATCGGGAAGCACGAGGTCAGCCATTCGACTTCCGGATACCTGGAAAAAATTTCTCCGACACATTGCAAGGCCCATGGCAAATACACGTCATCGGAATTCAGCCAGGCCATAATCTCACCGGTAGCATGACCAAAACCTTTATTAATAGCATGGTACTGGCCATTATCTTGCTCACTAACCCAATAGGCCAACCTGTCTTCATATTTTTTTATAATGTCAAGACTGTGATCAGAAGAGCCGCCATCAATAACAATATACTCAAGGTTTGGGTATCCTTGATCCAGAATGGACAACATTGTCTGTTCAAGGAAAACACCCTGATTGTAACTAGGAGAAACAATAGAGATTTTAGGAATGGTATGATTATGCAACAACAAGGCCATCAACCACAGCTGAGATTTTTACTTGACGGGCAAAGAATAACCAAATGTCCTGATTTCAAATTCATATAATTGTCGCACAATCTCTTCCGTTTCTTCATCATAAAAATCATTAATGCTAACTCTTTTATCACGAGAATTTGTTTTCAACCGAGGGAGTCTCTGCAGATCGAATGGCAAGGACAATTGATCACAAACATATTTAATTCCACCGCCAAGGTCTTCGAATCTTATAAAATAATCAACACACAACTTATCATCAATCATATATTTATCATTATCAATAAAGGCCTGCCCGCCTTTAATCCATAATCTGAAGTTACGTATCAACATTTCACGCTCAAGATGTTGAGCGCGATGTTTTTGTCCTGAAATCTCCAATATTTTCTTTTTAAGA
>JAADIK010000123.1 GCA_013151365.1 Deltaproteobacteria bacterium | reverse complement strand
TGTTTCATGCTTCCGGTGTACCTCCCCCTACCCTCCGGCCCCGGAATCTCCCCCAGGATTACCGCGAGGACGAACAAGCAATACCGTCCATGGCGGAAAAAGCTTTTATCAATCTGCCGATGTACGGTAAATAAAGAAAGACGACCGGAATCACGTCAGCCGCTTCGTCCATCCATGCGGATGGAGGAGAACGATTAACGCTTCCCGTATAACCAGGCAGACAATACTATGAAAAACGCCCACCGTCCCGGCACCTTGTATATTGTTGCCACCCCCATCGGCAACCTTGAGGATATCAGCGCGCGGGCCCTCCATACTCTTGAAACCGTCTCCCTGATCGCCTGCGAGGATACCCGCCACAGCCGGAAACTACTCAGCCGTTTTCAGATCAGCACCCCCCTTACCAGTTACTACCGCGAAAAAGAACAGTATAAGGCCGGAATTCTAATCAACAAATTGCAGGAGGGGCAGGATATTGCCCTGATTTCCGATGCCGGCACTCCCGGGATTTCCGACCCGGGCGCGATCCTGGTCAGGCAGGCCAGAGCAGCCGGGATTGCTGTGATCCCCATCCCCGGGCCCTCTGCTCTTGCGGCGGCGCTTTCCGCCGCCGGTCTTGAGGAAAACGGTTTTTTCTTCGGCGGTTTCCCCCCGGCCAAAAAAGGCTTGCGCTGTAAACTTTTCCAGGGCCTTGCCGCCCTGCCCTTTCCGCTTGTCTTCTACGAATCACCGCATCGCATCAAGAGCTGCCTCCAGGATTGCCTCTCGACCTTTGGCGAGCGCCAGGCCCTTCTCTTCCGCGAATTGACCAAAATCCATGAACAATGCCTGGACGGCCCACTCTCTCAGCTCCTTGAGCAGGTCAAAAACGGTGTCCGCGGCGAACTGGTCCTGATCATTCAGGCCGATATCAACGCCCCCGCGGACAAACCCGACAACCTTGACCACCTGCTCGCCTGGTACAGGCAACAACCCGGGATGAAGCTCAAAAAAGCCGTGCAGCTGATTGCCGCAGATCTTGACCTTCCCCGAACCCAGGTCTACCGGGCCGCACTCGAGACCTGGCACCGTGACGATCAAGAATCCGATAGTGACGAATCATCGTGAACAGTCCGGCTGTTTTCTCCTTGACCGTATCACCCCCCTGAGCTTATCTTGTAAAGAGCGTCCATACGTAATGGTCTTTTTGCCCGGTCCCGGCGTTATGCGCAAAACAAAATCCCGGAATATCCGGCCGGCGATTATCTTTAACCAGCACATCAAAGAAGGACACATATGAACCGAGTATCTTCCGCCACCGCGCACTGTCAAAACAAAGAAATGGCAATGTTCATGCAGGCCGCGGCCAGAGCGGCACTGACTGCGGGTTCCATCGTCAGGGAACTGTATGGCAAACCCCATACCATTCAAATGAAGGGCCCGATTAACCTGGTTACCGAAAGCGACCTGGCAGCCGAAACCGCCATTATAGCCTCACTGAACGAAGATGCCCCGGGCATTGCGGTCCTGGCCGAAGAATCGGCGGATGATGATAATCTCAAGGAGCCGGAGGGCAAGGTCTGGGTCGTCGACCCCCTGGACGGTACCACCAATTTCGCCCATGGTCTGCCCCTGTTCGCGGTTTCCGTCGCCCTGCTGGATGACGGCGCGCCCCAGGTCGGGGCGATCTACTGTCCCATGCAGGACGAGCTGTTTACCTGCTGCCGCGGTGGCGGCGCCTGGTTGGACGGCCGGGAGATCCGGGTGACCGAAACCCGGTTTCTGCTCGAATCCCTGGTGGCCACCGGGTTTCCCTATGACATATATACCCACCTGGATACCATCCTGGGGCAGCTGAAAGCGGTCTTGCCCAAGGTTCGGGATATCCGCCGTTGCGGCGCGGCGGCCGTTGATCTTGCCTATGTGGCCTGCGGCCGGCTGGACGGTTTCTGGGAAATGGATCTCAAACCCTGGGACACGGCAGCCGGCTGGCTGCTGGTGGAAGAGGCCGGCGGCAAGGTGACCGGCTTCGACGGCCGGCCCTACTCGGCATTTGCCCGGAAAATTCTTGCCAGCAACGGCGTCCTGCACAGCAACCTGCTCGAACTGCTTTCGTGAGAAAGCGCACCGGCAAGACCAAGGCCCTGCCCCTCTGGATACTCCACCTTCTGATGCTGCTGGCAACCGTTCTGGTCGCCACGTCGTTCACCGTGGGCAAGGCTATTGCGCCGGGGCTTGATCCGGCCGCCCTGACCCTGGTCCGGTTTGTGCTGGCCGCCCTGCTTTTTCTTCCCTATATCCGCCGGCGCCATGGAATCCGCCTCCCCTCCCTCGGCGCGCTCTGCAGATACAGTTTTATCAGCGGCGCCCTGGTGGCCTTTTTCTGGCTCATGTTCCTGGCTCTGCGCTTCACCTCCGCCCTGAATACCAGCGTTATCTTCACCCTGGTTCCGGGCATTTCAGGAATCTACAGTGCCGTGCTCCTGCGGGAACGTCTGGGGAAATACCGGTTGACCGCCCTGCTGTTGGCCATGGTCGGCGCGCTCCTGGTTATTTTCCACGGCGATATCAGGCTGATGTTCTCCCTGCAACTGGGCCGGGGCGATCTGATTTTCTTTTACGGTTGCCTGTTCATGGCCGCATACACGCCGCTGGTCAAACTGCTTCATCGCGGCGAATCCATGGCGGTCATGACCTTCTGGATCCTGGTGACCGGCAGCATCTGGCTGGTGATTCTCAGTGGCAACCGTCTCCTGTCGATCAACTGGGTAGCCGTCGCCCCCCTGGTCTGGGCGGGAATCCTCTATCTGGCCGTATTCTGCACCATTATCACTTTCTTTATCACCCAGCTCGCCACCCTGTCCCTCGGGCCGACCAGGGTCATGGCCTACAGTTACCTCTACCCGCCGCTGGTGCTTATCATTGACCGGCTGCTGGGACACAACCTGCCCCCCCTGCGCACCATAATCGGTGTTGCCCTGATCCTTCCGGCCATGCTGATCGTGCAGCACGGCGCCGGCAACAGGTGATTCCCCGCCCCCCAACCTTTTTAACCGGTCGCTGCCCGCTATGCCGATGAGTATTTTTTTTGCGGCTCGAAAAAAAGGCGACGACAGCATGGGAACGAATTCAGATACAACGAAAAAAGGACTTAGAGCTAATGCCCTAAGTCCTTGTTTTATTGGTCGGGACGAGAGGATTTGAACCTCCGACCCCCTGAACCCCATTCAGGTGCGCTACCAGACTGCGCTACGTCCCGTTAAAACTGTGCCTGTTGCCGGTATCTCCTTGGGGCTGATACGATCATCGTATCCTTAGAGTCGAAGTGATTTCGTGGCAAGCAGTTGTTGAATTCTTCTTAGCTCCTTTTTGATCGTTGCCAGGTATTGATCATGCAACCTGGCATTGTCTTTTCTTTCCTCTTTGGCCAAATCAGCTTCACTGCTCTTCAGCAGCCGCCTGGCTCCGGATATGGTGTAGCCGTTACCGTACAGCAACGACTTGATTAGCAGCAGATTCTCAACGTCCTGCCGGCGGTACAGCCGCTGGTTTGACTTTGCCCGGCGCGGCCTGATAACCTTGAATTCCGATTCCCAGTAACGAAGCACATGGCGGTCAACACCGACGAGACCGCTGACCTCGCCAATCCGGAAATAGGTCTTATCAGGTATCTGTTGTTCCCGGGCTCGCGGCTGTTTCACATTTACTTGTTCAAACGCTCACGCAACTGTTTACTGGGACGGAAAGAGACCATTTTTCGCTTCGTGATGATCATGGCATCACCGGTACGGGGATTACGTCCCCGGCGCGGAGCCTTGTCCCTCACGGTCAAGGTCCCGAACTGGACCAGTTTAGCGGTCTCACCGCTGACCAGAGTTTTTTTCAGCGCGGCAAAAACCTTGTCAACAATCTCAGCGCCATTACGCTGAGAGACTCCCAGCCGATCATTGACGGCAATGGCCAGTTCCTTACGCGTTACGTTTTTCTTCTTCATTTTCCTGACCCCCGCGATAACGTCCCCCGAAACGGGACATAAGTGAATGTACAATTTCTTTATGAAATCTGTCAACCGTTTCATCATCCAAAGTTTGCTCTAATGAACGATAAGTAACAGAAAGCGCCACACTTTTCATCCCCTTTTCGATGGGCTTGCCGCGATACACGTCAAAAAGTTCCGCCTGCTCCACATGTTCGACATCCTGCTCCAGGATTGCCTGCAACAAATCCCCGGCGGCAACCGGCTCGGGAACCAGCAAGGCAATGTCCCGCTTGACGGAAGGATAACGTGGCAGCGACTTGAACGCCTTTTCAGCCCGCGGCAGATGACAGAGCGTCTCCAGGTCCAGCTCCAGAAAAAAGACATCCTGCTTGATCCCGAAATCCCGGCCTTTCCCCCGGTCCAAACGTCCAAGCCCGCCGATTACCCGTTCACCGTCCATGATCAGCAGGGACAGGCCCTCCTGGCTGTATGGCTGTTTTTTTTCGCCGGCCGCTACAAAGCTGATCTCTCCGGAATCTCCGGTTATGCGCAATGTCGTCAAAAGAGACTGGGCGACCCCCTTGATATCAAAGATGTCCGCCTGCTTGCCGGAAAAATAGAGCGGGACGGCGCCGGGATAACGCTGACCGCTCATAACCGCACAGAGCTGTAACTTCTCTTCCGGCTGCGTACCACTGCCGTGCTGTAAAAATGTTTTGCCTATCTCAAAAAGCCGGATGTCGGTCTGCTGAAAATTAATATTGCGCCTGATATTTTCCAACATGCCCGGCAGCAGCATGGTCCGCATGACAGCCTGGTCCTCGGTCAGAGGATTTAAAAGCCTCGTGCATTTCCGCCGCTCGTCATCCCCGGAGAGGCCGAGGATATCCAGCTGCTTCTCCGAGACAAAACTATAGTTGATGGCTTCGGAGAATCCCTGGGCAAGCAAGATGGCCGAGACATCCTGGCGCAACGCCCGTAACGGGTCGCGCTGCGGATAATCCATCCTGATCAGCGGCAGCGTCGTGGGGATATCGTTGTAACCGGCAAGCCGGGCAATCTCTTCCACCAGGTCGACCTCGCGTTCTATATCCACGCGGAAGGACGGCACAATGACCTGCAGGGTCTCGGCAGCCTCTGCCGGGGCGATCCCGAATTCAATGCTCTGCAGATACGCCGCCATCCTGCGGCTGTCGAGTTCCATGCCGAGCAGGTCGCAGACCCTTGATGGCCGGAGCGGCAGCGTCAATAAATCCCGCCGGCCGGGATACTCGTCCACTCCGCCCACCACTGCTTTGCCGCCCGCCAGTTCCTCTATCAGGTTGACAGCGCGCTGCAGGGCGCAGTCAACGCCGCCAGGGTCAACGCCCCGTTCAAAGCGGTACGATGCCTCGGACGACAGATTAAGGCGGCGGGCCGTTTTACGGATAGCGACCGGATCAAAACAGGCCGACTCCAGCAACACCTCGGTCGTTTCCCCGGTGACTTCGGAATCAAGCCCGCCCATGACCCCGGCAACGGCAACCGGCCGCTCCTGATCACAGATCAGCAGCATCTCCGGCTCCAGGGTTCTTTCACTGCCATCCAGGGTGGTAAATGTCTTTTCATCTTTTGCCGGGCAACGAACGACAATCCGGCCGCCGGCGAGTTTTTTAAAATCAAAGGCGTGCAGCGGCTGGCCGTACTCGAGCATGACAAAGTTGGTGATATCGACCAGGTTGTTGATCGGCCGCATGCCTACCGCCAAAAGCCTTTGCTGCAGCCAGCCGGGGGAAGGGCCGATAGTCACGCCGGTCAACTTACGGGCGGCGTAGCGGGGACACAGCTCCGGCTCCCTGATCTCGACGCTGAAATCGATATTCCGGCTATCGAGAACCGGCAGGTCGCTCCGTTTGATCGGCCGCCGCAAAGGCGAATCTACCAAAGCGGCCACTTCCCTGGCAATGCCGATGACGCTGGCACAGTCGGGACGATTCGGGGTCAGGTCGATCTCCACCATGATATCGTCAAGACCGAGTTCCTTGACCAGCGCAAGCCCGGAGGCGACATGTTCGTCGAGCTCAAGGATCCCGCCGTCATCGTTACTGATCCCCAGTTCCTTTCCCGAACAGAGCATCCCCCTCGACTCCTGGCCGCGGAGCCTGGCCTTTTTGATCCGCAAACCGCCGGGCATGGTGACACCGGGCAGGGCTATAGCCGTCACCAGCCCGGCCCTGACATTGGGAGCGCCGCAGACCACCGGCACCACGTCGTCACCCACCTCCACCGTACACAGGGTCAGACGATCGGCATCGGGATGGGGCCGCACCTCGACGATTTTCGCCGTCAGGATTCCCTCCAGCCCCTGCGACAGATCCTGAACCGCCTCGACCTCAAGCCCGAGCATCGTCAGCCGGTCCGCGAGCTGTTCAGGACTCAGATCGCCGATGGAAACGTATTCACTGAGCCATTTGAGAGTAAATTTCATGCAATTTTATCCGTGAATATCCAGACCGAAACCCTGAGGTCCCCTAGAATTGAGCTAAAAAACGAAGATCATTTTCATAAAAAAGCCGGATATCGTCGATCCCGTACTTGAGCATGGCAACCCGTTCGACGCCGAGACCGAAGGCAAAGCCGCTGTATATTTCCGGATCATAGCCGACCTTTTTCAGGACTTCCGGGTCGATCAGGCCGGCGCCGAGGATCTCAAGCCAGCCGGTATGCTTGCACACCCGGCAGCCGGAACCGCCACAGATAACACAGGCGATATCGACCTCCGCACTGGGCTCGGTAAAGGGAAAAAAGCTGGGCCGGAACCTGAGCGCCAGGTCATCCTTGAACATCCGCCGGGTAAAGCTCGTCAACACCCCCTTCAGATCGGCAAAGGACACCTTGTAGTCAACCATGAAGCCTTCCACCTGGTGGAACATGGGGGTATGGGTAATGTCGGAATCACAGCGATAAACCTTGCCCGGCGCGATATAGCGAAGCGGCGGCTCCAGTTTTTCCATGATCCTGGCCTGCATGGGAGAGGTGTGCGTGCGCAGCAGGATTGAATCCGTGACATAGAACGTATCGTGCATGTCACGGGCCGGATGATGTTTCGGAATATTGAGTGCTTCGAAGTTGTAGTGTTCGAGCTCGACATCCGGGCCCTCGGCGACGGCAAACCCCATGCCTTCAAAGACACCGAGGATCTCTTCCATGACCTGGGTGACGGGATGCAGTTTGCCAAAGGGCAGACTGCGGCCGGGAAGACTTAAATCTTCCGGAACGGCTTCGGCTACGCCTGTCGATGAGAGTTGCTTTTTCTTCTGCTGAAAAAGCTCTTCCACCTCTCTTTTAATGGTATTGGCGAGCTGGCCGAGTCGCGGCCGGTCCTCTTTGGCCACCTGGCCCAGCCGGCGCATGACCGTGGACAGCAAACCCTTGCGGCCCAGGTATTCGACCCTGAACGATTCCAGCTGATCAGCCTCGTTCACGGCCGCGAGCGCTTCAAGCGCAGCGGCTCTCAGCCGCTTAAGTTCATCTTCCATCGACCTTCTCAGGCCGAGGGAATACCGGCGGCCTTGACCACTTCACTAAAGGCGTTCGGATCAATAATAGCCAGGTGAGACAATACCTTCCGATCCAGTTCGATATCGGCCTTGCTCAAGCCGCCGATCAAACGGCTGTAGCTGGTACCGTTCAACTTGGCGGCCGCGCCGATACGGGTAATCCACAGGCTGCGCATGTTGCGTTTTTTCGTCCGGCGATCACGATAGGCGTAACAGAGAGCCCGGTCCACGGCCTCGGTGGCGGTCCTGTACAACCGGTGCTTACCGCCCCGGAATCCCTTGGCCATACTCAAAACTTTATTTCTTCTGCGGCGGGCCTTAAATCCGCGTGTTACTCGTGGCATCTGCTTTGCTCCATATTAAAAAAATTCTTGACGTCCCTGTCGCTGCTCCCGTATTTACAGATACGGCAGCATCCGTTTGACAGCCCTGCGGTCGGACGCGGCAATGAGTCCGGACTTGCGCAGGTTACGTTTACGCTTGGTTGACTTCTTGGTCAGGATGTGGCTGCTATAGGCCTTGTTACGTTTTATTTTCCCGGAGCCGGTTGCCTTGAACCGTTTTGCCGCTCCCCTGTTTGTTTTCATCTTCGGCATGATGAGTTCTCCTCGCACATGCAGGCAGCACAACCGCCTGGAATAGTATTATTACCGGTTTATTATAGCTCAACGCTTATGGTCGGTCGTTACGCCTTCGGCCCGACCAGCATGACCAGCTGACGGCCTTCCATTTGCGGGGCATTGATGATCACGCAATCTTCACTCAGGGCGTCGGCTATTTTATTCAGGGCATTGAGCCCGATGGACTGAGCATAAACAATCTCGCGGCCGCGGAAACGCATGGTGACCTTGACCTTGTTCTTCTGAGCGAGAAATTTCTTTATCATCTTTATTTTAAAGTTGAGATCGTGTTCTTCGGTCTTGGGCCGGAACTTGATCTCCTTGGTCTCGATAACCGTTTGCTTCTTCTTGGCATCCTTCTGCTTTTTACTTAACTCGTACCGGTACTTGTCGAAATCCATGATCCGACAAACCGGAGGATCGGCCTTGCCGGACACCTCAACCAGATCAAGATCCTGGTCATAGGCCTTGCTCAATGCCTCGTCCCGCGGAACAACACCCAGCTGCTCACCGTCGGCGTCGATCAGACGAACCTCCGGAAAAGTAATCTGTTCGTTAATCTTGGTCTTAATTTCCTGCTTGGTCGGTGCCTTTCTGCCTCGTCTTTTAATTTCCGTTCCTCCCTTTTCCTGTTCTATGAACGACCGGGTTCAGGTCATCCTCCGGCCGGTCCCTTCCTCACTCTCACTGCGCACCATTTCAACGAACTCCTGGGGAGTCATCGGCGGCAGGTTCTCTCCACTTCTCTTGCGCACCGTTACCGTGCCGTTTTCCTTTTCCCGTTCACCGACAATGAGCATATACGGCACTTTGATAAGTTGCGCTTCGCGAATCTTATAGTTCAACTGCTCGTTGCGCAAATCTTTTTCAACCCGGACCCCGGCCTTACGCAGGCGGGAATAGACGGCTTCGCAATACTGGGCCTGATCACCGGTGATATTCAGAATCCGGGCCTGCTCGGGCGCCATCCACAGGGGAAAAGCCCCGGCATATTGCTCGATCAGCACCCCGATAAAACGCTCCAGCGAACCCATCAGGGCACGATGAATCATAATGGGCCGATGTCCGGCCCCATCCTCGCCGGTAAACTTCATATCAAAGCGCTCCGGCAGATTGAAGTCCACCTGGATGGTTGAACACTGCCAGGAGCGGCCCAACTGGTCCTTAATCTTGATGTCGATCTTGGGTCCGTAAAACACGCCTTCGCCGGGATCAATCTCATAACCGAGCCCTTTCTTCTCCAGGGCCCGCTTCAGGGCGTCGGTGGACAGCTGCCAGTGCTCGTCGCTGCCTACGTACTTCTCCGGCCGGGTGGAAAGATAAACATCATACTGATCAAAACCGAAGGTCTTCAGGATGTGCAGGTTCAGGGCCAGAATATTAAAGATCTCGTCTTCAAGCTGATCCGGCCGGCAGAAGATATGGGCGTCATCCTGGGTAAAACCGCGAACCCGCAACAGGCCGTGGAGCGCCCCGGTCCGTTCGTAACGGTACACCGTGCCCAGCTCGCACCAGCGAATCGGCAGTTCCCGGTAACTGTGCTTGTTGCTCTTGTAAATTGCGATATGGAACGGACAGTTCATGGGCTTCAACTGGTACTTGATCTCGTCGATCTCCATGGGCGCATACATATTCTCGCCATAGAAATCGAGATGCCCGCTGGTCCGCCACAGGTCCTGCCGCGCGATATGCGGCGTGTACAGCAATTCGTAGCCGTTGCGGTAATGCTCGTCCTTCCAGTAATCTTCAATCAGCCGGCGCAGCATGGCGCCCCGGGGCTGCCAGAGAATCAGGCCGGGGCCGATCTGGTCCTGGATGGTAAAGAGCCGCAATTCCTTACCCAGCTTGCGATGATCGCGTTTCCGGGCCTCTTCCTGCCGATACAGATATTTTTTCAGATCTTTTTTATCGAAAAAGGCGGTGCCGTACAGGCGCTGAAGCATGGGATTTTTTTCGTCACCGCGCCAGTAGGAACCGGCGACCCGCAGCAGTTTGAACACCTTAAGCCAGGAGGTATCGGGGATATGCGGTCCCCGGCACAGGTCGATAAAATCGCCCTGCTGATAGAAACTGACCGTCTCCGTCTCCATGTCCTGCAGCAGTTCCACCTTATAGGTTTCGCCCCGCTCACTGAAAAATTTGATCGCCTCATCGACCGGCATTTCCGTGCGCACAAAGGGGCGCCGGGTAGCGACGATTTCCGCCATTTGTTTTTCAATCCGCTCGAAATCTTCCGGGGTAAACGGCTCTTCCCGGTCGAAATCATAATAAAAACCGTCGTCAATGGCCGGACCGATCGCCACCTTCACCTCGGGGCCGAACAGCCTTTTGACCGCCTGGGCCATGATATGGGCGGCACTGTGCCGGAGAATCTCAAGCCCGGCCGGAGAGTTCATGACCACCGGCTCAAGCACGGAATCCCCGCTCAGGCTTACGGACAAATCAACAGGGACGCCGTCACGCAGGACGGCGACGGTCTGTTTCCGGAGCTTGTTGGACACCAGTTCCTTCAGGGCCTCAGCGGCGGTAATGCCCTGGGGGAACGTGCCGGTCTCCCCGTCTCGTATGCTTACTGAAATTTCAGTCATGACCGATGGTAAAAAAAAAGTAAAGGCTAACGAGCAAACGGCCGAATCATTCTGCCGCCTGTCTTTTAGCCTTTGGGTTCTTGGTAGGCGCGGGCGGTTTCGAACCGCCGACTTCTACCGCGTCAGGGTAGCGCTCTCCCACTGAGCTACGCGCCTTCTTCGGATATCATCTTGTAACTGTTCAGCTGCACTCCATCTTCGGGCGATCAGGCCGCCTCATATAGTCATACTATAGATTTATTGGCCTGCTTACCCGAATATGGAGCACATCTGAACAGTTACGAACCGAGGTTATGGCAGTCTTTCGCTTCTTGTGCCTGAATAGTTACATCATTTTTATTCAATTATACAAAAAAATCGTAACTGTTCGGTATAAAATCAACGTTGCCGACTGCCACCTGCATAATTACAAAAAAATTAAAGTAAATCGAATTCCGGAAAAACTCAAGTCAAATACCAGCAAACAGGCTCACTGTCAAGAAAAATAAGGGAATTGCCGGCCGCTCCTGTCCGTTTACGATGCCTCCGGCCGCGGCCATTCACCTCTCGTAACGATTTAACTACAAACGAAAAATTACCATAACCGCAGATAACTGTTCAGATGTGATCTATATTCTGCCGGCTTTCGATAGCCCGGGCCAGGGTATGCTCATCGGCATACTTTATATCCATGCCCATGGGGATACCGCAGGCGAGGCGGCTGACCCTGACGGGAAAGCGGCGCAGCTGATCCATGAGAAACGATGCCGTCGCCTCGCCCGGCACGGTTGAACTGGTGGCAATCAGGATCTCGGCGGTCTCCTGCTCCTTTATCCGGTCATAGAGTTCTTTAATTTTCAATTCTTCCGGACCGATCCCGTCCATGGGTGACAGCACGCCGTGCAGGATATGATAGACTCCCCGGAAAACCCCGGTTTTCTCTATGGCCATCAGGTCGCCGGGTTCCTCGACCACGCAGACCAGCCGATCGTCCCGCCGCGCATCGCTGCAAATAGAACACGGATCGGTTTCCGAAAAGGCAAAACAGCGGCCGCACATGCGAATGGAAGCGTGCAGGGTGGCGAGGTCCTCGGCCAGGCCGAGCGCCTCGGCCGCCGGCCGCCGTAGAATATACAGGGCCAGCCGGGTGGCCGTTTTCCTGCCGATACCGGGAAGCCTGGTCAAATCGGCAACAAGCCGCTCGAGCGCCGGGGGAACGATCTGCATGACAAGCGATCAGAACAGGCCGGGAATGGACATGCCGCCGGTCAGCTTGCTCATCTCGTTCCGGCCCAGGTCCTTGGCCTTGCGCAGGCCGTCATTCACTGCCGCGATCACCAGGTCCTGCAACATCTGCCGGTCGTCGGGATTGATCACTTCGGGCTCAATGGCAAGACCGATCAGTTCACCGCGGCCATTGACCGTGACCGTGACCATGCCGCCGCCGGCCGTACCGGTGACCATTCTTGCCGCCAGTTCCTCCTGAACCTGGGCCAGCTTTTCCTGGAACTGCCGGGCGTGTT
>JAADIK010000026.1 GCA_013151365.1 Deltaproteobacteria bacterium | reverse complement strand
GTCCTCGGGGTCAGTGTCGGGCTTGACTATCCTCTGACCGTCTACCTGGTCCTGGTGCCGCCGGTTATCCTGCTCACGATCCTGCCCATCTCCATGGCCGGCTGGGGGGTCAGGGAAGGGGCGATGATCGGTTTTTTCCTCCTTATCGGCGCCGACAGATCAAAGGTGCTTTCTCTTTCCATTCTGTACGGCCTGCTGGCCCTTACCGCCTCTCTGCCGGGGCTGTTGGTCTATGTTTCCCAGAAAAACCGCTTATAATCGGTCCGGTCGGCCAAGACGATGAATAATAACGGAGCAATATAATGAATGTCGACCTGATGCGCACCATTGACCGCCGGGTGGGAGTGCCGCTGGCCTTCCTGCTGACCCTGGCCCGGCGAACGGCAGGCTTGCTGCGCCGGCCCGCCCCTAAAAGGCCGAAAAAAATCCTGTTTGTCGAACTCTCTGAAATGGGTTCGACAATCCTTGCCGACCCGGCCATGCGCAAGGCAAAGGAAAAATTTGCCGCAGATCTCTACTTTGTCATCTTTCAGAAAAACCGGGCCAGCCTGGACCTGATCGGCACCATTGATCCGGCCCGCACCTTCACCATCCGGGAAAACAGCATGCTCAACCTGACCGTCGATACGGTCAAATTCCTTTTCTGGGTCCGGCGGCAACGAATTGACACGGTGATCGACCTGGAGCTTTTTTCCCGTTTCACCGCCCTGCTTACCGGCCTGAGCGGTGCCGTCAACCGGGTGGGCTTTTACAATTTTTACAACGAGGGGTTATACCGGGGCGAACTCCTTTCCCATCGGGTCGCCTACAACCCGCATATCCACATCGCCAAAAATTTTATTGCCCTGGTCAACAGCCTCATCACCGCGGAGCAAGAGGTTCCCTACTCCAAGCAGCCCGTGGCCGATGAAGAGATAAGGCTGCCGGTGATCCACTACGACGAGAGGGAATTGCAGGACATGCGAGAACAGGTGCGGCGGCGTTATCCGGAATATGACCGGGATAAAAACCGCCTGGTGCTGATCAACCCCAATGCCAGCGAACTGCTGCCCCAGAGACGTTGGATGCCGGAGCGCTACCTGGAACTGATTCAAAGAATCCTGGAGGCCGCCCCGGACATCCTGGTGCTGATTACCGGGGCTCCCGCCGAGACCATGGAGGCGGAGGCCATGTGTAAAGAAATCGGCAGGAAGAGGTGCATCAACTTTGCCGGCGCCTTGAAACTGGGGGAGTTGCCCATCTTGTACTCCATTGCCGAATTCATGGTCACCAATGATTCCGGGCCCGGCCATTTTTCAGCCATAACACCACTGCCGACCTTTGTTCTTTTCGGCCCGGAAACCCCGAAACTCTATGGCTCCCTCGGCAACAGCACTCCCATCTACGCAAAACTGGCCTGCTCCCCCTGTGTCAGTGCGGCCAACCATCGCAAGACCCCGTGCCGGGACAACAAATGCCTGCAGGCCATTACGGTTGACGCGGTAATGAACGTTATCCGGCCGTCTTTGCGCCGCCGGGTCACGGCACAGGAGCAGGAGAAGACCTGAGAGCCGGCCCGGGGATTATTCAGCCCCGGCTCCGGACGGCAAGAGTTGCCGCATGCCATCGAGATGACTGCCGGGCCAGTAGATCCGCCGGCAACCCGGACACCGGCTGAAAGAGTTGTAATACTTCCTGGTAAGCGGCTGCAGACGGTGATTGATCTTCTCCTTGGCAATCGGCTGCAGCGGGCAGTTGCAGACCATACAGCGACTGAAAGGCACAACGTGCCGCTCAAGTCCCAGCAGGCCGATCACCTCCAGCAGTTGTTCGCTCGGGCCCAACGCCCTGATATATCGTCCGAATTCCACCTGCTTCCGCTGCAACAGGCCCAAATCCCTGGTCAGCAGAATTCGTCTCTCACGACAGCAGAGAGCCACCAGCTTATCATCCTTCCAGCAACGGTCATAGAGGGTGTCGAAACCGGCCATCCGTAACAAACGGGCCAGCTTGCCGACATTGACATCCACGATAAATTTACAGGGGGCGGGGGCGCAGCGGTGTGGGGCTAAAGACGTTCCAGGGCAACGAGACCGGGAAAACTTCAATGGCCAGGTCTTCCTCGACGACCGCAAAAGAAAAATCCACCTGCCGGCCTTGAACCTCCAGGCGGCCCACCTCGGTATGGGGCAGGCCGAAAGACTCGATAACATCCTTAATGGAGGCCCGGCGGCTATCGGCCTTGATTACACGATGCCGGCCCCGCCAGCGGCGATGCAGAAGATCCGGCAGGTCACCATGAAAGGTCAGAGAAGAGGGCACGGGATGAAATTATACGGAGCCATACGAGTCTATTGGTGAATCAAGGGTCCGGACAGAAAAACCGCAGAGAACCCCGGGAGCTGGACGGGAGAACAGGCAGATAAATCAACCACCCTGCCCGGCCCAAAAGCCGGAAGTGAACAGGAAGGCCCGGCCGGTTACCACTAATTTTTCGTGCTGTGGCAGACAAAACAACCGCCCGATCCCCCACCGCCGGCGATCATTTTCGTATAATCCCAGCGGAGCATTTCGGGATAGTTGCTGGCATGGGCGACATGACAGGAAAGACACATGACCGCATCCGAGCCGGGCGTTACGGTGCCGCTGGGAGCGGTCGGGACGGTGATCCGGGCTATGGGGACATTGACGTCATAGGTTTTGTAGGCAGCATACTCGCCGGTTGACGGGAGAGAAAGATCGGTCGGGTGGCGGATAAAGGGCGAAACCGCGTTCGGCCCGATGCCGCTCGATGAGGATGTTGACAGGGTATGGAAGTTGCCGTGACAGGTGGCGCAGAATTGACTCATGGTGCCGTCCGGCGGCCGGACGCCGCCGGCCCCGTGACAGCTTGTGGTTGAACAGCCCAGCTGAATGGGGGTGCTTCTGCCGAAGTACTCGTTATGGTCGGTGGCACTGGTCGTATATTGCCAATCCGGGTCTTCGTAGCCCTTGACGCCGAGCAGGAAGCGGTAGCTGTGGCCCGCATCCTTATCGGTGGCTGCGGGGTCCAGACTGCCGTCGAGATTGGTGTGATGCGCGCCCTTGATCCCATTATAGGCAGGATCGAACGAATACCTGTTGCCGTGGCAGCCGTAATTGCCTGCGCAGGAGAGTTCCGAGGTCGTGATGGGGGGATGGCTATCATTATCAATAAGACCGGGGGGGACGGACAGGGTGTTATCGATTCCGGTCAGGTCCGAGATATTATGGCCCTTTGAATCAGAGGCGCCGCTTCCCTTCAATCCGGTTATATAGGCGAAGTTGCCGCCGGCCAGGTCGATGGTGTCGGTATGATAAACCTGGGGGATGGTATCGGCTCCCACCGTCACCAGGGCGGAGGCCCCGCCCTGGGCATGACAGCCGTAACAGGTTGCCTTAAGCAGGGTATCGTTGGGAGTAGTCGAACTGTTAAAGGTCATCGGCTGATTATTCTGACTGTTATGCATGGTATGGCACTCTGAGCAAGGCCCGGTGATTGCGGCAAAAGCCGCGCCGGCAAAGGCGAGCGAAAAGAGGCCGCCAAGAATGACCAGGATCAGCAAACAACGTCTGGCGGCAATTTTTTCTACAGACTTTCGCATCTCTCCCCTCCCTTCGAGAACGCAAAACGGAAGAATGTCTTCAGCGCGAGAAGATATCAGAACAAACTATATTTTTCAGACAACCTATTGTTATTATAATTCTTTATCTTAAAAATGAAGTTTGACTCTTGGCTTGACGGTCCAGGAAAAGATGGGAAACTTCAATAAAAAAGTACCACAAATCCTAAGCAGGTGTCAACGTCATTCCTTTTTATTATACATCTGGCCCCGTGAGCTTTCGAGAACGGTGCAGATGCAAGGCGGCAACCCAGCAAATGCGGCGTTCCCGGGCGGACCGCCGGACGGCGCGGTAAAGACCGGGGCGTTAGACATGCAAAAAATGAACCAATATTGCCGATCACTTATGCACTTATGACAAAGGAGACATTCCCCCCGTCGGCATAAGGCCGGAACTGAAGCCTGAATCCGTGAGCGTTCGAGAGCGGTGCAGATGCAAGGCGGCAACGAGGTTGATTATCCTGGCGTGATATCAACGAGTTGCCAACGCAGCAGATGCGCCGTTATCGAGCGGACCGCAGGGCGGCGCGGTGAAGACCAGGGAATGCGTTTATTCGTCAATAACACAATGAATTCCACGTATTGCATGGAACATCACCTCCAGCCGTCAAGGATTCAGGTGAAGGCCAGGGAGAGAGACGTCCGGCCCTGTCTCTCTCCTGTGGTTACATTTTGGTAACGCCAAACCAAAATCCGTAAGCGTTCGAGAACGATTCCGGACCAAGGGAACCGCAGAGGACACGACCGGCCGGCTAGAAGTTCACCAGTTCGACATCAAAGACCAGCCAGGCATTGGGCGGAATCACGTTGCCGGCGCCACGGGCGCCGTAGGCCAGCTCCGGCGGGATGATGAGCACGCGTTTTTCGCCTTTTTTCATGGTCAGGAGCGCCTCGTCCCAGCCCTTGATGACCCGGCCCGTCCCTACGGCAAAGGTGATAGGTTCGCCCCGGTCATAGGAACTGTCAAACTTCTGGCCGCTTATCAGCAGGCGGCCGGTATAATTGACGACGACCGGCGTGCCCTTGGTGGGGGGCGCCCCGGTCCCCTGCTTTTTGATCACGTAGCGCAGGCCGGAAGAGGTTTTTACGGCATCGGGCCAGTTCTTGCGGATCAGTTCGATAACTTTTTCCCGTTTTTTCCGCCGGGCTTCATCTCTCTTCTTTTCCACCATGGCCAGGGCCTTGTCAAAGGCCGCCTGCCCGGTCTTGAAGGCCTTGGCGTCTCTGCCGACCCGGATAATTCTCACGCTGGTCATGATATCGCCCTGCTCAATAGCGTCCACGACATCCTGGCCATGGACAACCCGGCCGAAAACCGTGTGCTTGCCGTCAAGATGGGGAGTGGCGACAAGGGTGATAAAAAACTGGCTGCCGTTGGTATCGGGCCCGGCATTGGCCATGGACAGAACACCCGGACCGTCATGTTTGAGCGAGGGATCAAATTCGTCAGGGAAGGTATAACCGGGCCCGCCGGTTCCCGTACCCAGGGGGTCACCGCCCTGGATCATGAAATTCTTGATGACCCGGTGGAACTTGAGCCCGTCATAGAACGGTACTCCCGACGGCTTGTCGCTGCCGCCGAGATGCATCGTGCCTTCGGCCAGGCTGACGAAGTTGATCACGGTGAGCGGCGTTTTCTTATAGTCAAGCTTAAGCAGGATGTCGCCTTTGGCCGTACTGATTTTTGCGTATAATCCGTCCTTGAGATGGGACTCGGCTGCCATAACGGGTTCTCCGATAGAAAAAAGCAATGAGGTTAAGAGGAGGAAAAAAATAATTTTATACATATAACCTCCATTCCGGTTGAGTTGATCCTGAATCCGGAGAACGGTGCAGATGCAAGGCGGCAACGAGGTTGATTATCCTGGTGTGATATCAACGAGTTGCCAACGCAGCAGATGCGCCGTTATCGGGTGCCCCGCAGGGCGGCGCGGTGAATACCGGGGAATACGTTTATTCGGCATATAATACAATAAATTCCACATATTGCATAGAATATCACCTCAAGCCGTCACGGATTCAGATTGGTATCAATTTCGCTTGCTTACAATTCCTGTCCATCATTGTCAAGCAAAACCGGCCCTTGTTTTTCTGCAAAAAGAGTGCCGCAACACCCTGTCCGCACACGGCCGGAATGTGCGGCACCGCCCCCGGTCCTGATCGTGCCCATCCGGGGCGCTGCTGCGTTTTTCTTCGGTTGGGACCCGTTCGCTATTGACTCTGAGGGGTAATCCTGTTTAAATAATAAAATTTGTGTGCTGCATTGAATAATAGCTCCTAGACAGGGATCATCGTTGTTATACTGGATATACGGCGTTCTTGGAACGATATTTTTTCCCCTGTTGATCCCCCTGCTCGCACTCGCGGCCCTGATCCGGCCGGGATTGGGGCATGGCCTTGGCCAGCGGCTCGGGAACATAAAACGTGTTTGCGCAGACCACGGACACCGGACGGTGACCCTGTGGATTCACGCGGCCTCCGTCGGCGAGGTCCAGGCTGCCCATGCCCTTATCGTTGAGCTGACCACCAGGGCGGCCAACATTCTTTTTGTTGTCACCACCATGACCGAACAGGGGCGCCGGGTGGCAAAAAAACAGTTGCCGGCCGAAGTCTCCTGCTTCCTGGCCCCGCTTGACGTACCCTTTCTCGTCCGCCGTGTCCTGGGAAAAATCAGGCCGGATATGTATATATGCCTGGAGACGGAACTGTGGCCGGCCATGCTCAATGAGGTGCGGCGGGCCGGGGTAAAGATGGTCCTCCTGAATGGCCGGATGTCTGAGCGGACCTACCGGCGCTATCGTTTGCTGCGGAGATTCATGGCGCAACTGCTGGGAGGATTCTCGAAGCTCGCCGTGATCCGGCAGGCGGATGGACGGCGCTTTGCCGGCCTGGGCGTCGACGCCTCGCGGATCCTGGTAGCGGGAAACATCAAGTATGACCTGGCGATGAACGAACCGGAGGCGGCCAGGGAAAGATACCGGTCGCTTCTCGGCCTGACGGACGAGGCGGTTTTTCTTTGCGGTTCCACCGGTCCCGGCGAGGAACAGATCCTGGCCGGGGTCTACCGGGAACTGCGGGAGGGCAGCGGCAAAAAAATAGTCTGGATCGTTGCCCCCCGGCATCTTGAACGGTTACCGGAAGTGAAACAACTTCTGACCGGCCTGGGCCTGGGCTACGACCTGTACACCGAACTCGCAACCAAGGGCCGGCAACACGATGTCGTCCTGGTTGACTGCATGGGTGAACTTGCCGGGCTCTACAGCGCCGGCGATTATAATTTCTGCGGCGGCAGCCTGGTTGACGACGGCGGGCATAATATCATGGAGGCGGCCCGCTGGGGCAAGCCGGTCTATTACGGCCCGTACATGAGTGATTTCCTTGACGCCCTGGATCTGCTTGAACCGGCCGGCGCCGGTTTCCGGGCCCGGGACGGCCGCCACCTGGCCGAAGTGATCCTCGGGCACATGCAGGACCGGCGCAGCTACGAGGCGGCCTGCGCAGCGGCGGCCGGGGTTACGGCCGGCCAGCGGCGCGCGGTCGACCGGCAGGCGGACCTGGTCTTGGAACTGCTGGCATCCCGGGATGGCGGTGCGACAATAAAATAGTATTTGCATAATATATGAAAAATATGAAAGCAATGATCGGCCTCGAGGACGGGACCATTATTACCGGTGAGTCCTTCACCGGTCCGGGCGAAGCTGTCGGTGAAATCGTGTTCAATACGAGCATGAGCGGTTACCAGGAAATCCTGACCGATCCGTCGTATGCCGGCCAACTGGTGACCATGACCTATCCGCTGATCGGCAACTATGGCGTTAATGACGAGGATATGGAGTCAAACGCTGTTCACCCCCGGGCCTTTCTGATGCGGGAGTACCGAAAAGAGCCGAGTAATTTCCGCGCGACCGCCACCCTGGCTGAATTCCTGCTGAAGTTCAATATCCTGGGTATCGAGGGTATCGACACCCGAATGCTGACCCGGATTATCCGTACCTCCGGGGCCATGAAGGCGGTTATTTCCACCGAGGATCTGGACGGCGACTCGCTGGTCCGGCGGGCCCGGGACTGGCCCGGTCTCGTGGGCCGGGACATGGTCCGGGGGGTAACGGTCGACACCCCCTATGCCTGGATCGGGACCGGGCCGCAGGCGAGCGCCGGTTTTCCGGCCGGCGGGCCGGAAAAATTCAAGGTCGTGGCCTTTGATTACGGTATCAAGTTCAATCAATTACGCATTCTCACCGCCCGCGGCTGCCGGGTACAGGTGGTACCCGCAACCACTTCGGCCGAGGAGGTCCTGGCCCTTAAGCCGGACGGCGTCTTTCTCTCCAACGGCCCCGGCGACCCGGCCGGGGTTGCAGGCGTGGTGGACAATGTCCGGAAACTGCTGGGCCGCAAACCGATTTTCGGCATCTGTCTCGGCCACCAGATCCTCGGCCTCGCCTTCGGCGGGACCACCTACAAGTTGAAATTCGGCCACCGGGGCGGCAACCAGCCGGTCAAGGACCTGGCCACCGGCAGGGTGGAAATCACTGCGCAGAATCACGGCTTCTGCGTCGATCCCGCGAGCCTGCCCGCCGACGTGGCAGTCACCCACATCAACCTCAATGACGGCAGTCTGGAAGGGATGCGGCACATGAAATACCCGGTTTTTTCCGTCCAGTATCACCCGGAACACGCGCCCGGTCCCCATGACGCCGAGTATCTCTTTGACCGCTTCATTGAACTCATGAAACAGGAGGGGGCCGGCGACTGATTCCTGGTTCCCCGGCTTCCGACCACAAACCCCTTATGTCGAAATATGCCAAGACGGACAGATATTCATAAAATTCTGATCATCGGCTCCGGCCCGATCATCATCAGTCAGGCCTGTGAATTTGATTATTCCGGCGCCCAGGCGGTCAAGGCCCTGAAGGAAGAAGGTTTCGAGGTCGTGCTGATCAACTCCAATCCGGCCACCATCATGACCGATCCGGAGCTGGCCGACCGGACCTATATCGAGCCCATCACCCCCGAGTATGTGGCCAGGGTCATTGAACGGGAGCGGCCGGACGCGCTGCTGCCGACCCTCGGCGGCCAGACCGGGCTCAACACGGCGATCAAGGTCGCCGAGAGCGGGGTGCTGGAAAAATACGGCGTGGAGCTGCTGGCCGCCGACATCGCGGTGATCCGAAAGGCCGAAGGCCGCGAGGAATTCCGGACGGCCATGGAAAAAATCGGTCTCAACGTGCCCGAGTCGGTCATCGTCCATACCCTGGAAGACGCCATGGCCGCCGGCGAAAAAATCGGTTTTCCTCTCATTGTCCGGCCCAGCTTTACCCTGGGCGGCACCGGCGGCGGGATGGTCTACAACCGGCAGGAGCTCAAGGACCTGTCCACGGCCGGTCTCGACCTGTCGATGACCAGCGAGATCATGCTGGAGCGCAGCCTGCTGGGCTGGAAAGAATACGAGCTCGAGGTAATGCGGGACCGGAACGACAACGTGGTCATTGTCTGCTCGATTGAAAACATGGACGCCATGGGCGTACATACCGGCGATTCCATCACCGTGGCTCCCGCGCAGACGCTGACCGACCGGGAATATCAGACAATGCGGGACGCGGCCATTGCCATTATCCGCGAGATCGGGGTGGAGACCGGCGGCTCCAATGTCCAGTTTGCCGTAAATCCCGAGGACGGCGAGCTGATGGTCATCGAGATGAACCCGCGGGTCTCGCGTTCCTCGGCCCTGGCATCCAAGGCCACGGGCTTCCCCATTGCCAAAATCGCGGCCAAGCTGGCCGTGGGCTATACCCTTGACGAGATCAAGAACGACATCACCCGCGAGACCTATGCCTCCTTTGAACCGACCATCGATTACTGCGTGGTCAAGATTCCGCGCTGGACCTTTGAAAAATTTCCGGAAACCGAGGACATCCTGACAACCGCCATGAAGTCGGTGGGGGAAACCATGGCCATCGGCCGGACCTTCAAAGAGGCCTTTCAGAAGGGGATGCGCTCTCTGGAAATCGGCCGCATGGGCTTCGGCTTTGACGGCCGGGAGGAGTTGCAGGGGCTGGACAAGGACGACCTGGAGCAGGGGCTGAACCGGCCCAGTTCCAGGAGAACCGCCTACCTGTTCGAGGCCCTGCGCCGGGGGATGGATATCCGGCGGATCCATGAGCTGAGCGCTATCGACCCCTGGTTTCTCTATAATCTGCGCGAAATCGTGCATGCCGGGACAGAGGTGCGGGGCCGGGGATTTGCCGGCCTGCAGGACCGGGAGTATCTGTACAAGATCAAGCAGATGGGATTTTCGGACGTGCAACTGGCCTACCTGACCGGAACCTCCGAGGAAGACGTCCGAGAGCTGCGCAAGGAAAAGGGTCTGGAACCGGTCTACAAACTGGTGGATACCTGCGCCGCCGAATTCGAGTCCTACACGCCCTACTACTACTCCACCTATGAGCAGGAAGACGAATCCCGCATTTCCGAGCGCAAAAAGATCATGATCCTGGGCGGCGGCCCCAACCGGATCGGCCAGGGTATCGAATTTGATTACTGCTGCGTTCATGCCTCTTTCGCCCTGCGCGAGATCGGGGTGGAATCGATCATGGTCAACTCCAATCCGGAAACGGTTTCCACCGACTATGACACCTCGGACAAACTCTACTTTGAACCGTTGACCAGGGAAGACGTGCTCAACATCATCGAGCGGGAAAAGCCGGACGGCGTGATCGTCCAGTTCGGCGGCCAGACGCCGCTCAACCTGGCCGTGCCCCTGGACCGGCAAGGGGTGAAGATTATCGGCACCCCGCCGGATGCCATTGACCGGGCCGAAGACCGGAAGCGCTTTCAGCAGTTTTTGCAGAAACTCGGCCTGCGGCAGCCGGAAAACGAAACGGCTTTCTCCCTGGAAGAGGCCTTGGCGGCGGCGGAAAAAATCGGCTATCCCGTGGTGATGCGGCCCTCCTACGTGCTGGGCGGCCGGGATATGCGGATCGTCTATAACGAACAGGGGATCAGGGATTTCATGGCCATTCCGGGAATCGCCATGTCCAATCACCCGGTGCTGCTTGATAAATTTCTGAAAGACGCCATTGAAATTGATGTGGATGCGGTCTCGGACGGGACTATGACCGTGATCGGCGGGATCATGGAACACATCGAGGAGGCCGGCATTCATTCCGGCGACTCGTCCTGTGTCCTGCCGCCCCATACCCTCACCAAAGAGATGATCGCGGAAATCACCAGGGCCACCAAGGCCATGGCCGGGGAACTCGGCGTCATCGGCCTGATGAACGTGCAGTACGCGGTCAAGGATAAAAAAACCCTCTATGTCCTGGAGGTCAACCCCAGGGCCTCGCGTACCGTCCCCTTTGTCAGCAAGGCCACCGGCGTGCCGCTGGCCAAGATAGCGACCAAGGTCATGGTGGGCGGCCATACCCTGAAGGATCTCGGCTTTACCAGGGAGACAACGGTGAGCCACTGGGCGGTCAAAGAGGCGGTCTTTCCCTTTGACCGGTTTGCCAATGTGGACACCCTGCTGGGGCCGGAAATGAAATCAACCGGCGAGGTGATGGGGATTGATGATTCCCTGGGCCTGGCCATGGCCAAGTCACAGCAGGCCACGGGCCAGAACCTGCCCTTGTCGGGATCGGTTTTTATCAGTGTCCGCCATGGCGACAAGCTGGCCGTGGTGCCGGTTGCCCGTCAACTTGCCGAGCTCGGCTTTCACCTGATGGCGACCCGGGGGACGGCGGAAAGACTACAGGAACATGGCGTTGACTGCGAGCGGGTCAACAAGATTTCCCAGGGCAGGCCCCATATCCTGGACAAGGTGCAGGACGGGCAGGTACAATGGATCATCAATACCTCGTCCGGTTCGCGGACCACCGAGGACTCCTATACCATCCGCCGGGCGGCCATTGACTTTCACATCCTGTATACGACGACTATTTCCGGGGCCTTATCCATGACCCAGGCCATAAGCACGATCGCGGCCCGGCCGGAAGTCAGCGTCAAGACGGTCCAGGAATTTTCACAATCCGTGCGTCGCTGATTGTGATTGTGCTGGACTTTTCCTGAAAAGGAATTATTTTTTTATATGAAAATAGGCACCTATGGTAGTGATTTCAGCTAGTTGCAAAATTACCCGTTTGCGCTTCCATAATATCCCGTCACCAGAGACCCCATTTTCATGTTTCATTGTGACTTTTTTGTCACGGGGTGAGTAAAAATTTTTTATTTTTTCAGGTCCCGGAAATATTCATCTCCGAGGAGGAATGTTTGAATACCTTTTATAAAAACTTGAGCCTGTGGCTGGTGATCGGTCTGACCATGATCCTGCTTTTTAACGTGTTTAACAAACCGCAGACGCAAAACAACAAGATGACCTACAGCGAGTTCTGGTCCAGCGTTCAGTCGGGCCTTATCAACCGGGTGACCATCCAGGACAATAAAATCATGGGCAAGGGCCGGGACGGCCGTCCTTTTGTGACCATCACTCCGAACGATTCCCAGCTGATCCCCATGCTGCGGAAATCGGGAGTCGATATCTCCGTCAAGGAGAGGCCGGAAACGCCGTGGTATGTAACGGTCTTTGTTTCCTGGTTTCCCATGCTCCTCCTGATCGGGGTCTGGGTGTTTTTCATGCGGCAAATGCAGATGGGCGGCAAGGGCGGCGCCCTTTCCTTCGGCAAGACCCGGGCCAAATTGCAGGAAAGCGGTGAGAAAAAAGTCACCTTCGAGGACGTGGCCGGGATTGACGAGGCCAAGGAAGACCTGGAAGAAATAGTCGATTTTCTTAGAGATCCCAACAAGTTCACCAAGCTGGGCGGCCGGATTCCCAGGGGCGTGCTGCTGGCCGGGGCGCCGGGAACCGGCAAAACCCTGCTGGCCAAGGCCATCGCCGGCGAGGCCGAGGTGCCGTTTTTCACCATCAGCGGCTCCGATTTTGTCGAGATGTTTGTCGGGGTCGGGGCCTCCAGGGTCCGCGACCTGTTCAACCAGGGCAAGAAACACGCCCCCTGTATCATCTTCATTGATGAGATCGACGCCGTGGGGCGCCATCGCGGCGCCGGACTCGGCGGCGGCCATGACGAGCGGGAGCAGACCCTGAATCAGCTGCTGGTCGAGATGGACGGTTTTGAGGCGAACGAGGGCGTTATCATCATTGCCGCCACCAATAGGCCCGATGTCCTTGATCCGGCCCTGTTGCGGCCCGGCCGTTTTGACCGCCAGGTCATCGTGCCGGTGCCCGATGTCAAGGGTCGGGAAAAAATTCTGGAGATTTACGGCAAAAAAACCAAGCTGGCGAAAGATGTGAACCTGGAGATCATCGCCCGGGGAACGCCCGGTTTCACCGGCGCCGACCTGGAAAACCTGATCAACGAAGCGGCGCTGATGGCCGCCCGTATCGGTGATGACAAGGTGACCCTGCCGGTCCTGGAAAAGGCCAAGGACAAGATCATGATGGGCGCTGAACGTAAGTCCCTGATTGTCAGTGAGAAGGAAAAGGAAATCACGGCCTATCACGAGGCCGGCCATGCCCTGGTGGCGCGGTTGCTGCCGGGTACCGATCCGATCCACAAGGTGACCATCATTCCGCGGGGCCGGGCCCTGGGCTTGACCATGCAGCTGCCGATAGATGAAAAGTATACGAACTCAAAGGACTACCTGCTGAACACCATCTGTATCCTGTTCGGCGGCCGGGTCGCCGAGCGGCTGATCTTCAACGAGATTACCACCGGCGCCGGCAACGACCTGGAAAGGGCCACCGAGCTCGCCCGCAAGATGGTCTGCGAGTGGGGCATGAGCGATGAACTGGGGCCGCTGACCTACGGCAAAAAGGAAGAGCAGATTTTTCTTGGCCGCGAGATTGCCCAGCACCGTGATTACAGCGAGGATACGGCCAAAAAGATTGACGATGCGGTGCGGAAAATCGTGCTGGATACCCGGGACCGGGTAAACTCCCTTTTGTCCGAACATCTCGAGGTTCTCAAGGCCGTGGCTGCGGAGCTGCTCGATAAGGAAACAATCGTCCTGGACGATATCGACCGGATCATCGAGAAACAGAACGAGAAAAAAGAAGAAGCGGCTTCGGCAAAGGAACCGGTTGAAGCTTCATGATGCACGATGCATGGTAACTATTAAAAAACTATCTAACCCCGGTCTGTAACTATCCAGATATGATGCGGGCATGAGGCAGATGAGGCACAGGGGGGCAGCTCTCTGTGCCTTTCTTGTTTCTGTTTCGTACAGGGGGAGCGGGCAATGCAGGCGAAAAAAAGAACACGGATCATGGGGATTTTGAATATCACCCCCGATTCCTTTTCCGATGGCGGCCGTTTGAACAGCCGGGCGGCTGTCGTCAGGCGGATTGAGGAGATGATTGCCGCCGGGGCGGACATTCTCGATGTGGGCGGCGAATCGACCCGGCCCTTTGCCGGGCCGGTAGCCGCGGCCGACGAGCTGGACCGGGTCCTGCCGGTTATCAAGCTGATCCGGGAGGTGTCGGATATCCCCGTTTCCGTGGACACGACCAAGGCCGCCGTGGCCGCGGCCGCCCTGGATGCAGGGGCCGATATGATCAACGATATCAGCGCCCTTCGTTATGACCCGGAAATGGCGGCGGTGATCAGGAGTTACGACGGTCCGGTGATCATCATGCACATGCTGGGAACGCCGGATACCATGCAGATCGATCCCCGCTACGATGATGTCGTGGCCGAGATCAGCGCTTTTTTCGAGGAACGGCTGACCTGGCTGGACGACAACGGGATCGGGCGGGAGCGGGTGGTGATCGATCCGGGTATCGGCTTTGGCAAGACCGTGGCCCACAATATCGAGATCCTGAAAAATATCAAGCGGTTCAAGGAGACGGGCTGCCCGGTCCTGATCGGCCACTCCCGCAAGTCCTTTATCGGCAAACTGCTCGGCCTGGAGGTCGGGGAGCGTGACTGTCCCACGGCCGTGTTGTCGGCCTTTTGCGCCGCCAGCGGGGCCGATATCGTGCGGGTCCATGATGTGGCCCTGAACAGACAGGCGGTGCGACTGGCTACGCTGCTCGAGAACCCGCGGCCCTGACCCCCCGGAGTCCGCCAAAAAACAACTTCCCCTTTACGCTCCGCTCCCAATTCTGCGGTTTCCGGACAGACACCGGGAACAATCTAAGCTTCCAGAGCCCCCGCAACATCGTTACTTCGGATGGTTGGGCGGCATCATGAAGGTCTGGGACATGGACGACAGTTCCACCTTCAGCTTCAGCTCCTCGTCGGGCAGCAGCATATTTTCCCGCAGCACCTTCAAGGTCACGACATCCCCCGGGGCCTTGTCGAGCAAGCCGATCTTCAGATCGGTAACGGTCTGGATTGCCTGGCCGTCAATGCTCTGGATAATGTCATTTTCCTTCAGCCCAGCCTGGCCGGCCTTGCCATGCGGACTGATCCTGATAACGCGGACCAGGGTGGTGCCGGCCTTCTTCTTGTTTTTCTCGACCTTGAGGTAAACGCCTATTTTCGCCGCCGGTTTCAGGCTGACGTCCTGGGTCTGCAGGAGATAATCAAGCCGCCGGCCCGGAATCAGACCGGTGTCGCCGAAGCCGATACCGGCCACCACGCTCTGCCGTACCGGCAGGCGGCGGGCCACCCGCGGCGGAATGGCGCTGTCCTTGTACACATGGCCGGTCCCGGCAATGACGACCATCTTCCTGCCGGGATGAGCGGCGAGATAATCGGCAATGGTCTGGGCCATGGTCTCGTCCCAGATCGATTGAGCCTGGATAAACCCGGCAAAATGTTTCTTGCCGAACCCGCTCAAGGCGTGAGCGGAAAAGGCCCGGGCGAGACGCTGCCGGTAACCCGGGATATCAAGATTACGCTCGGGCGCAATGGCCTTGATCTGTTTCTCGCTCAAGCCGTCCATATTGCCCTTCCGGAAGACCTGGCTGACGATTTTCTTATCCAGGTTCAGACCGATAACGGGTATTTTGTGGAGCCTGGCATAGCCGATGATCCCCCGGTACAGGCGGTAATCGTAACCCCAGACGGAAAAATAGCGGGATTTTTGCAGGAACTCCCTTTCGCTCTTGATCGTGCCGTTTATATAGCCGTCAAGGGCTTTCTGGGATGAACGCGGGAACATCTCCATGCCGATGGCCAGGTTCGGGTCGGCCCGGAACAGGGCCTGGATAATCCGGAGCTGCAGGAGGTGGCAGCCGTAATCGGTGTGCTCCTCGCCCACGTAGATAACCCGGCTTTTTTCCAGCTGGTCCATGATCCGGTCAAAGGACCGGATATCCGGGACATACACCCCGTCCGGTTCCGGCATCAGGGTGTAATGGATACCTTGGGTAGACTTGGCGACGCGTTTTGTTTCCAGCCGGCCGTTCTCAAAGTGGAGATAACTATACTTGCCGTAGTGCCGGAGTTTGTACCCGGCCCTGGCCGTCTCTTGCCGGGAAGCGGAAGTGACCAAAACCATGACCTGCTTGATGTCGAGTGGGTTCCGGCGGACATCGACCGTAAAACCGGTCTGCGGGTGGTCGGGATTCGCGAACAGGCCAAGGCTCTGGGGCGAGGTGCCGAGAAACAGGTAACTGCCCTGGCCGAGGGCGCTGTTTTTCAAGTCCTTGCTCGTCACGGTTTTGCAGCCCTGCCTTTCGAGGTCGGCGAGCAGGGGACCATAGATCTCCTTCCGGTCAGCGGCCGCCAGGACAACGGTCTTTTTCCGGGCGCCGATAAACTGCGACCAGGTGGGAGCGAGTTCCTCCTCGTCCAGGGTCCGCATCAGGTCGTAGTCCGGGTCAATGACCAGCTCAAGGGGCAGATCGGCCACCGTGATTTCGGCCTTGGTCGCCAATTTGTTGATGGAGATTATTTTTTTGCTGGTGCCGGCGCGAGTGGTGACGAGGACCGGCACGGCAAGATCATAGGGCTTGCCGGTGCCCTGTTTCAGGGTAAAGGAAATGACTGATTTCCCGTCTTTCTGGTTGATATCAAAGTTGCCGGCAGTGAGTTCCGGGACATCCTTGCGGGTCAGCCACTGGGTAAAAAAACCGGACAGGTCGCTTTTTGAGGCGGCCTCGAAACTGGCCTCCAGGTCCTGCCAGCCGGCTTCCTTGAATTTCAACCGTTCATAAAAATTCCTGAGTCCCCGGTAGAAGGCCCGGTCTCCCAGCTTCAGCCGCAGCATGTGGAAAACCATGCTGCCCTTGTCATAACCGATGGCCCGGACCTCCCTGGCCATCGGCTGTGAATCGCTGGCATCGGCAAAATCCTGCAGGGCCATGGTATTGCCGGCATGGACATAGGACTGGTAGCGCAGGAGCTGATTTTTCCGGTATTTTGCGCCCTCTTTGTGGTCTTCGGCATACATCTGGTCGGCGAGATAGGTGGTCAGCCCCTCGCACCAGTTGCCGCCCGAATCGCTGAGCCGGACACCGTTGCCGAACCAGGAGTGCAGGATTTCGTGGCCCAGCGAGGTATCCTTGATAAAGGGCAGCCGGACCACGACCTGGCCCAGCAGGGTAAAGGTAGGCATGCCGTAGCCGGTGGGCAACCGGTTTTCCACGATGGAAAATCGTTTGTAGGGGTAAGGGCCGATCAGGCGGCTGTACCTCTGGATAAAGGCGGCGGCCTTGTCAAGATAACCCGGGCTCAGTTCGTCGTCTTCCGGGAAAAAATAGGTGGACAGGATTATCCCGCCCGGCAGGGTCCGGGAACGGACCGTATAGAGACCGGCGGCAAACTGAATGGCGCGCAGGGGATGAGCAAAGGAGGCGGAGAGGATGCTGTTCCGGCCGGTCCGGCTAAGAGACAGGGTTGTCGCCTCGGTCATACCGGCAAAGCCCTCGGGCAGGCGGGCCCGGAGACTGTAGAGCATGTCCCGGTCAGGGAGAGGATGCCAGAAACCGGCCAGGGTAATCCCCCGGTTGCCGATCAGGTTGTCACTGCCGGGGATGCCCTCGGCCGTAAGCGACCAGGAAACATACAGGGTCTGTTCCCCGGCGGCGGCCGGGACCTTGATTATTCGGTCCTCGGCCGGCTTCATGATAAGCGGAGTTTTGCCCTCGATTTCCAGGACGATACCGGTAATCTGCAGGGGGCCGCAGGGCCGCATTGCAGGGCCAGGGGCGTCGCCGGCGGCAGGGTGATCCGGGCCGTGCCGGTCATGCGGTGCTTTGCCACGTTAAAGCTGATGTTAATGGTGCCGGCCGGCAGTCGTTGTTCGGCGGCGGCTGCGGCGGGCGGCGAAAGCAGGCAAAACAGTGCGGCCAGGATAAAGGTCCAGGACGTCGTTGCCGCCAGCGGCGCAAAAAAATTGAGGATACGCATGGTATGTTCCTTGCTCGGGATAAATAGAGCTCAACAGTTTTTGACGAAAGAAATTACAAAATAATCATTTTACCCGAAAAAGAAAAGCGGAACCTGCGGCCGCGATTACCGGCTTTTTATTGACATGGACAGGTTTTTTATTGTAGCCCTGCGGCGGCTTTCCAGTTTATAATAACCTCTTATCAATAACCATCTTCTTGTGGCTGCGGCCTGAAACCTGGTCCGGCCATGCCGGTTTGAGGAATCATGATGGATCGATTCAGAATAAAAACCATTGATACCATTGCCGAAGAGGGCCTGGAGCTGTTCGGCGACCGTTATCTCGTCAGCGCCGACGAAGCCTCTCCGCAGGGAATTGTCCTGCGCAGCTCCCCGCTTGAGGTGGAGGCGTATCCGGACCTGCTGGCCGTGGCCCGGGCCGGGGCCGGGGTGAACAATATCCCGGTGGACCGGGCTTCCGAAAAGGGAATCTGCATCTTTAACACCCCCGGCGCCAATGCCAATGCGGTGGTGGAACTGGTCTTTACCATGCTCGGCATCCGGCTGCGCCATGTCCAGGAGAGTATTTCTTTCTGCCGGTCGCTGGCCGGCCTGCAGGGCGACAGCCTGAGCCGGGAAGTGGAAAAAAGGAAAAAGATGTTCAAGGGAGTGGAGATGGCCGGCAAGACCCTGGGCATAATCGGCCTGGGCAAGGTCGGGGTCAGGGTCGCCAACACCGGCGTTCATCACCAGATGCGGGTCCTGGGGTTTGATCCCTACCCGGTGATGGAGAATATCCACGACCTGTCGCCCGAGGTGGAGCTGACCCGGTCCCGGGCCGAGGTGCTGAGCCGGGCTGATTTCGTTTCCCTCCATGTGCCGCTCAACAAGGGGACCATTGGAATGGTTGCAACCGATTTTCTGGGCAAGATGAAACCCGGCGCCCTGCTCCTGAATTACGCCCGGGGTCCGGTGGTGGACGAAGATGCCGTGCTCGCGGCCCTGGCCGACGGCCGGCTTGACGGCTATATCACCGATTTTCCGTCCGAGAAATTAGTAGACCGGGAGAAGATCCTGCTCTCGCCGCATCTCGGGGCCTCGACAACCGAGTCCGAGGAAAACTGCGCCTGTATGGCGGTGCGGGAACTGCAGGCCTATCTCGAATACGGCAATATCTCCCACAGCGTGAATTTCCCCAACGTGGAGACCACGCCCACGGTACATGTCCGGACCCGGCTGATTATGATCAACCGCGATGAACCGGGCATGATCGGCCTGGTCACCAATATCCTGGGCCGTCACCGGATCAATATCATGAGTTACGCCAACAAGAGCAACGGCACCATCGGCTACAATATTATCGATTGCGCCGACCAGGTACCTCTCGAAGTTCAGAAGGAAATAGAGGAAAAGGACGGGGTGATCAGAACCCGGATTATCCGCTTCACTCAATAACAACAACATAAGCCGTCACAGGCACCCCATCTTCACGCGGTCGCTCCCGCCCGCATAGAGGGACTATCGGAGTCTCCCTTCGGTCGCTTACCTGCGAACGGAAGCGACTACGTAAATCTGTGGCACCTGTGGCGGCTTACA
>JAADIK010000136.1:12398-14332 GCA_013151365.1 Deltaproteobacteria bacterium | reverse complement strand
GATGAGGCCGTCTTTGTCCCGGCGGATGATAATTTTCTCCCAGCGCCGCTGGAGAAACCCCTTGTACCAGATTCCGGGCCTTTCCTTGCCGGTTATTCCGTCCCTCATGACCGGCATGACATCCGCATCGTCGTTCAGGCTGCGGTCGAGCAGGTTTTCAACTTCAGAGCTGGATTGAACCCTCAGGTGTTCCCAGGGGCCGTAATCGTCCGTTTCGCTGCGCAGCAGGTACGTGGTGGAATCGTTAAAGCTCCATTGGGCATGGCAGACCTGGCAGGTGACTTGGCCGTCGTATTGCGCGTGGGCGGGATTGACAAGCTGGGGGACGAGATATTTTTTCCCGCTATGGCGGGCCGTAAGAACCAGCTTGCCGTTTTCCACGGTCAGGTTGCCGGGCAGTGATTTTTTATGGTTCGCCCGCCACTGGTGACAGGTCGAGCAGGTCAGTTTGTCACGTCGGTCGGCGGTCATGAGCTCGGGGCCGCTGTGACAGTCAATGCAGGACAGGCCGCGCTGTTGATGGATGTCCGGGACCAGGTTGTGGTACTCGACCCCGTAGGGCCGGGTATAGGGTTGACTTGTGGTGAAAGGAGTGCGGTATTCCGAGCTGAAGTCTTGTTCGAAACGGCCGTAATAATCGGCGCCGACCGTGTTGGCGTAATGACAGCTCAAACACTGCTGATCGCCGGGCGCCCGGATCATGGTATGACTGAGCAGTTTGCCGTCGGCAAAGGCCATGTGGCAGGCGGCGCATCCGGTCCCCCTGCGGGTATAGGCGTAATCGTCACCCGACGAGTAGACGTGACAGCGCAGACAGCGGCGGCGCAACATATCGTCGGCCAGTTGCAACTTGGTGGCCGGATGCAGGAGCACCGGGATTTCGGTGAGGTTTTTCAGGGTATCCCGGGCGCCGAAGTGTTTTCTGACCAGGTTGACCACCTTGCTCAGGGTAAAATGCAGTGATGTCCTGATGTCCGCCACCTGTTGCGGATGACAGCGACCGCAGGTTTTGGCCATGGAGTCAGGATGGGCCGGCCTGGCAAGCAGACCTGCGTGCGCCTCTTTCTGCGAGGCGCCGTCGGGATTGCCGGCGTGGCATTTCGTGCAGGCAAAGTTATGATTCTTGCCCGGCCGGATGTCCCGGTGACACCGGCGGCAACCGTGGAGCCGGGATTGAATGGACGGTGGCGGCGCCGGCGGTTTTTCTTTCGGTTTCTCGGCGTTCTTGCACCCGGGAAAGAGCAGGACCAGACCGAGCAGAAAGATGAAATTCCATTTCATAATCTTGACACTGTACCATAAAATTGATACATCAAGAAAGTTCAATTTTTTAGGCTTGGTACAGACGACAGATATAAGCCGATGTAGCTCAGCTGGTAGAGCAACTGATTCGTAATCAGTAGGTCAGCGGTTCAAGTCCGCTCATCGGCTCCAGTAACAACCAAGCGTTTACCTGGTTCCGCAATATTTTTTGCGTAACAAGTTAAAAGAGCAGTGTTATACTGCGACGTATCTCCGCTTCCGGATAAACTCCGATCCCCGGCCGTCCAGTCCAGCCGCCTGCCCAGGCTACGAATTATACAAATGGTCACGAATATTTTTTGTTTTTTTGTGTATATGGCCACGGTCATTGTCCCCCTGTGTTCGGGGAGATGCCGCCTCTGCCCGGATTTTTTTGAATGCGGGGGATCGGTCATAAGGAGCCGAGGGTGATTTGTCGGGCGGCAGTACGTTTTTGATCTGCCACGGTTTATATCTCTTTTCAGGCGGGATCAAGGTTGCCGGCGAGGAACTGGACAATGGCTACCGCGGCCAGCGCGGCGGTTTCGGCCCGCAGGGTGCGCCGGCCCAGGGAGACGGTTTGAAAACCGAGGGCGCGGGCCTGCTCTACCTCTTCCCGATGGAAACCACCCTCAGGCCCCAGCAGCAGGCAG
>JAADIK010000136.1:0-12335 GCA_013151365.1 Deltaproteobacteria bacterium | reverse complement strand
ACGCTCTTTTCGTCTTCCCAGAGCATGATTTTGCACGAAAACCGAGAGGTGTCGAGGTGGTTCAGACCGGCGGCCGGATTAATCTCCATGGGGAGCGGCCGCTTGCACTGCTTGCAGGCCTCCAGCATGATGCGTTGCCAGCGTTGCCGCCGGCCCCGGCGCTCGCCCTTGTTCTCGCAGTACCTGGTCTGCAGGGGCTGGAAGGTCCGGACTCCCAGTTCGGTGGCCTTCTGCACCAGAAAGTCCATTTTTTTGCCCTTGAGCAGGCCCTGGGCCAGGGTCAGGGAGACACCCTCCTCGGCAGGTTGCTGCCGGGAGAGGATGTCGACCGTCACCGCCTGCCTGGTCACCGAGTGCAGGCATCCCTGGTACACGGTTCCGGTTCCGTCAAAAAGCTCGACGCAGGTACCGGGCTGCAGACGGAGAACCGTGGCGATGTGCCGTGATTCCGCGGCGGAGATGACGGCCCGCTGGGCTGAAATCGAGCCGGGATCGATAAAAAATCGGCGCACGAAGAAAAGGGGAAAATGTAGTGAAACCGGGCGGGACTACACCTCGGTTACACTACAGGCCCCGTTGGGGCAGACCTCGACGCAGGTCTCGCAGCCGATGCACTCATCCATGTTGACCGGATCGGCCTTGCCGTCCACCAGTTCATACACACCGGACGGACAGGCGCTGATACACTCCTCGCTGCCTTTGCATTTGTCCTTGTCGACTTCAACTTGCCACATGGTATTTTCCTCCGGGATAAAGGTTCGTACAAAAAAAGCTGAATAGTTACAAATTTACTTGTCGCTTTTGGTTTCTACCGCCGCCGGCTTTTTCTCCGCCGCCGTGACAGTTTTCGCCGCGACAGGCAGGCCGTAGCCAAGACGCACCTTACGTTCAATCTCGGCACTCATCTCCGGGTGTTCCTTGAGAAAGGCCTTGGCATTCTCCCGGCCCTGGCCGATACGTTCATCCTCGTAGGAATACCAGGCGCCGCTCTTGTCAATGATCTGGAGTTCCACGCCCAGATCCAGCAGGTCGCCGGTCTTTGAGATGCCTTCGCCGTAGATGATATCGAATTCAGCGGTCTTGAAGGGTGGGGCGACCTTGTTTTTCACCACCTTGACCTTGGTGCGGTTGCCGATGACATCCTGACCTTCTTTGATCTGGGTCATTCTGCGGATATCGAGCCGCATGGAACTGTAAAACTTGAGGGCATTGCCGCCGGTCGTGGTTTCCGGGTTGCCGAACATGACCCCGATCTTGATCCGGATCTGGTTGATAAAGACCAGGACCGTGTTGGTCCGCTGAATCACGCCGGTAAACTTACGCATGACATGGGACATGAGCCGGGCCTGCAGGCCGACGTGCTGATCCCCAACATTGCCGTCGATCTCGGCCCGCGGCACAAGGGCCGCCACCGAATCGATTACAATGACGGCGATCCCGCCGCTGCGCATGAGGATTTCCGTGATTTCCAGGGCCTGCTCGCCGAAGTCCGGCTGGGAGATGAGCAGGTTGTTCGTGTCCACGCCCAGCCTCTTGGCATAGCTGATGTCCAGGGCATGTTCCGCGTCGATAAAGGCGGCGGTACCGCCCCGCCGCTGGGCCTCGGCAATCACATGCAGGGCAAGAGTCGTTTTGCCCGAGGATTCGGGACCGTAAATTTCCGTGATCCGCCCGCATGGAAGTCCCCCTACGCCCAAGGCGATATCGATGCTGAGGGAGCCGGTGGAAATGACCGGAATGTCTTCATGCTGATGCTCGCCCAGGCGCATGATCGAACCCTTGCCGAACTGCCGCTGGATCTGGGTCATGGCATTGTCAACGCTCTTGAGCTTGCCGGCCTCGTTTTTATTCATCGCTTCAGCCATTGTTTTCTCCTTTTGACATTAAGGGCCTTTGAATAACTAACACGGCCAAGTTATTTCCTTACATGCCCTAATAACGAGCGGCGCACCAGATCGAGAGCGGTCTGGGCGGTTTCTTCCTGTATCTGCTTCCGGTTGCCGGCAAAATGAAAGAGGGAGTCCGTCACCTCGCCATCCACGAATAATCCTATATAGACGGTGCCGACCGGTTTTTCTTCGCTGCCGCCGGTTGGTCCGGCAATGCCGGTGACCGAGACGCCGATGCCGGTGGCGCTGCGGCCGGCAATGCCCGCAGCCATGGCCCGGGCGACCGGCGCGCTGACTGCCCCATGCGCCGCCAGCAGCCTGTTGTCGACGCCGAGCAGGTCTTCCTTGAGATCGTTGCTGTAGGCCACCACCCCGCCCGTAAACCACTCGGAACTGCCGGCAACCCCGGTCATTTTGCTGGACAGCAGGCCGCCGGTGCATGACTCGGCCACGCTGATCTTTTTGCCGCCGGCGCGCAGGAGAGCGCCCACCACCGAGGCCATTGAATCATGGTCTAGGCCGTAGATAACGTCACCGAGCGCCGCGGTAATCTGCCGGTCCAGCGATGCGAAAAGGGTGTCGGCCTCTTCCTCGCTCCGGCCAAGCACGGTCAGGCTGACATGCACCTCGCTGTTCACGGGATAATAACCGATTTTGCTGCGGGGCTCTTTCTCAAGCCGGCGCAGTTTTTCGTTGATCTCGTTTTCATGGAGACCGAAGACCCGGTAGACCCGCTGCCGAACGTGATGGCGATCATCGTTGCCGGTCCAGTCGGCAAGACACGGCAGCACATGTTCGACGAGGAGTTCTTCCATCTGGGAGGGGACGCCGGGCAGAAAGAAAATCGGCGTATCCTCGTAGACCAGCAGGTAACCGGCCATCCTGGCCCGGGCATTGAGAACCTCGGCCCCCTTGGGCAGCCAGGCGAGTTTTTCAAGAAAGCTTGCCGAATCGTCCGTGTCCCCCATGTGATGCCGGATGATGTCCAGGATTTCAGGATACAGCGTGGGCGGCCGGTTCAAGGCCTCGGCCACGGCCTTGTTGGTCAGGTCATCGGTCGTGGCGCCGAGGCCGCCGGTGACAATGACGAAATCCACCCGGCCGACGGCCTGTTTGATTACCTCGCCGATCAGCTCCGGCGTGTCGCCGATGGTCTGCATGGCCAATATTTCATAGCCCGCGACAAAGAGCTGCCGGGCGGCAAAACTGCTGGTGGTGTTGGCGATACGGCCCGATGTTAATTCATCGCCGATGGCGATTATCTCTCCGATCATCTGTTAAGCTCGTTGGCATTGGAAACGCATTGATTCGACATGACGCAAAGAGATTTTACCTGGTTCCGCTTTTTATCTCAAGCTACTCGTTCTGTAACGTGCCGAAAGGTTCGTCTTTATCGAGACGGTCGATTCGTATGGCAACGACTTGTCCGGTCAGGCGGGCCGGGCCCTGGAACTGCACCGGAATATAATTTTCTGAAAATCCCTTGAGCAGGCCTGTTTTTTTGTTGCGCCGTTCAACGAGCACCTGCCTGATCGTGCCGACATGGCGCCGGTAAAATTCCAGCTTTTTTTCACGGCCGAGAGCACGCAGTTGGCTGACTCGTTCGTCCTTGATCTGTTTCGGCACCTGGTCCTTCATGGAGGCGGCCGGGGTGCCCGGCCGCCGCGAAAAGGGAAAGACGTGGAGATAGGTGACCGGCAGGCCGGCCAGCAGTTGCCGGGTATTGTCGTGGGCCGCGTTGTCCTCGCCGGGAAAACCGCCAAGAATGTCACAGCCGATGGCAATATGAGGGAGGGCGTCATGGCTCTGTTGTACGGCCCGGGCAAAAGCTGCGACAGGATAGCGGCGGTTCATGCGCCGCAGGATGGCATCGTCCCCGCTTTGCAGGGGAATATGCAGGTGGGGCATGAAATTCGGCGCCCGGGTCATCAGTTCAAGAAGCGAGTCATTCACCTCGGTGGGTTCGATGGAACTGAGCCGGAAGCGCATGTCCGGGAATTCACGGCAAAGCCGGGCGAGGAGGGTGTAGATGGTTTCTTCCTCGTCCAGGTCCAGGCCGTACTTGCCCACGTTGATCCCGGTGATGACCAGCTCCCGGTATCCTTCTTCGCTGAAGATGGCGGCCTGCTCGAGAACCTCCGGCAGCGCAAGGCTGCGGCTGCGGCCCCTGGTGTGCGGGACGATGCAGTAGGAGCAGAAGTTGTTGCAGCCGTCCTGAATCCGTAAAAAAGCGCGGGTGCGGCCGTTGAAGCGGCGGACCGGCAGGCGGCAGATTTCCCGCTTCATCCCGATATCGCCCGGGGGCAGGTCGCAGCCGTTTTCGGCCAGGGCGGCATCAAGCACCAGGTCCTTGTTGCCGTTGCCGACAATGCAGACCGACCGGTTGTCGGTTATTTCCAGGATTTTCCGGGATGCCGCCTGCGCGTAGCAACCGGTGATGACCAGGCGGGCCGCGGGATTCGTTTTCATGGCCCGGCGGATCAGCTGCCGGGACTGCTGGCCGGCCCGGCCGGTAACCGCACAGGTATTGATCACATAAATGTCGGCCCGGCCGTTAAAGGGGACGATTTCGCACCCGGCCCTGGTCAGGGACGAGCTGAACGAGGCGGATTCAAACTGGTTGACCTTGCAGCCGAGAGTGGCAATGGCGATTTTTTTCACTGATTTCACTGGCAATGGTCCCCGTCCGCATCAGGGAGCCGGCCGGCGATGACGCCGCTGCCCAGTACCGTTTCCGCCGCGTAAAAAACCGCAAACTGCCCCGGGGTCACCGCTCTCTGCCGTTCGGTAAAAGAAACAATCCAGCGGCCCCGGCGGTCCCGGTCAACCGTCGCCGGCGAGGCCCGGTGGCGGGAACGGAGCTGGACAAGTCCGTCCCAGGGCAGCGCCGGGGGGGTCCCGGTCCAGCACACCTCCCGCAGCATGAGGGAGCTGGAGAACAATTCTTCGTTTTTGCAGACGATGACCCGGTTGTCCGCCGCGTCGAGCTCCATGACATACCAGGGCGTTGTATCGGGCAGGCCGAGACCGTGCCGCTGGCCGATGGTGTAATGCCAGATGCCCAGGTGGCGTCCGAGTACCCGGCCCTCGCGGGTTACAATATCTCCGGGAACGTCGTTTATTCCCTGCTCCTGCAGAAAGGCGGCAACACTGTCGCCGCTCAGAAAACAGACATCCTGGCTTTCCGGCCCGTGGACCCCGGCAAGTCCCATGTCCGCGGCCATCCGGTACACCTTTTTCTTGGTGAACTCGCCGAGCGGCAGAATCATCCGGTTGAGTTGCGCCGCCGATAAGCGGCAGAGAAAGTATGACTGGTCTTTTTTCTCGTCAAGGCCGCGCATGATGAAGGATTCGGTGTCGCTTTCCCGGCGGATGCGGGCATAATGACCGGTGGCCATCCTGTCCATGCCCCGGGCCATCATGGATTCCATCAGGACCCCGAACTTGATGCGTCGGTTGCAGATAACACAGGGGTTGGGAGTCAGCCCATGTAGGTACTGGTTAACAAAGTAAGCGATTACGGTATCGGGGAAAAGCATCCGCATATCAATGACGGACAGGGGGATCTCCAGGCGCTTGGCCACTGCGCGCACCCGGATGATTTGTTCCTCGACCCCTTTCAGGGGCAGACGCATGAAAAATCCGTGCACGGCAAACCCCTGCCGATGCAGGATGGCGGCGGAAACCGTGCTGTCCACGCCCCCGCTCATGGCAATGCCGATTTTGAGTTGTGTCATGAAAAAAGAGGTCTGTGCAAACGGTTCATCTCCGGCTTGTTGACGAATAAATCCCGGCCACTGTACCATGTCGGGAAACGGGGGTAAACAGGAAGAAGCGGAACTTGGGGTTAAATTTTACAGCCGGGGAGAAGAAAAAAAGCGGCGGGAGCGACCGCGTGAAGACGGGGTGCCTGTGGCGGCTTACGATTATCGTCAAAGCAGGGTGGAAAGGACCTCGCAGTGGCGGCAGACTTCCATTTTATCTTTCCATTCCTTTCCTGCCGCGCATTCGCATTGAGTGCCGTTTATGAACCAGCAGAGATGTCCGGCTTGAAACTCCCAGGCCGGGCAAACCTTTTTGTACTCGCATTTTTTTCGTACCCAGCAGTCCTTGCGGCGTTGGGGTTTCTCCTGGCGCTGGTTGATGAGCAGGAAATAGGCCTGTCTTTCAACATGAAGCGGCACCGGTCGCCACCCCTGTTCGTAGCTCTGGACGGCCTTTAAAGAAACGCCTAGGAGTCCAGCGAGTTCTTTCTGCGTTTTACCAAGCTTGGCCCTGGCTTTTGTAAAATCGTTTTTGTCCATCTCTACCCTAAAAAAAGAAACTATTTAGCTCAAATTACACCACTACCACGTTGTGTTCTTCGTCGCAAGATTTTTTTCAGGCATGGAATGCCCAGCCGGCTGGAGCGTTTCGGTTTCGACCCCGAAGCTGGAGCCGGAGGCAGGGGACGGGATTGGCCGGTTCCCGAGGTAAACGAACCGCGAGACTCCGGGTAGACATAGGCTCCGGGAGAGCTGGCAAAAAGATCTTTTTCCGAGGGGTAGCAGCTAGATGTCCACCACGGAGTTTTCTTCGCCGAACTCATTAGGTTCATAGCGGTCGGCCGCCGGATCGTTGACCCAGATATTACCGTCAAGCACGTAACGGAAGCGGTAAGGCCGGCCGCTTTCCAGGGAGATGGTTTTGGAAAAACTACCGTCTTTGAGCCGTTTCATGGGCCGGTCTTCCAGCGACCAGTCATTAAAATCACCGGCAAGTACCGCCGACTCGGCGTTTTCGGTATTGGGGTACTTAAAGGTGACGCGACAGGACCTGCCGGTTTTTGACTGTTTTTTTAGCAGCATGGGATACACCTTCCGGAATTTGAGCTGTACGTTGATTGTATGCTGATTTCACCTGTAAAAGTAGAACAGGATCTGGCCGGAGTCAACCAATAAGTCATCGTTTCCGCCCGTAGACGGATTGATCAGTGTAACAGTTCAGCTGTGCTTCATATTCGGGTAAGCAGGCCAACGAGTCTATAGTGTGACTATGTGAGGCGGCCTGATCTCCCGAAGATGGAGTGCAGCTGAACTGTTACATTTCTTTGAGGAGGCGGATGTCTCTGGCCTCGGAACGGTTGTCGTTGGCAGGATTCTCCACGATACGAAATTCGAAGATCCGGGAGGTATCCTGGAAATAGTGGTCCGAATCCGGGGCGGAGTTGGAGCGGTGGAAAAAAACGGTATCGCCCAGCAGCCGGCCTTTTTCCATCCGGTAGTAGCGGAAAAAACCGAAACCGCGGCCCTGGTTATAGTTCGCCACACTGCCGCGATGCCAGCCATCGTCGTCGTTGAGACCGTTGCTGTGAATGGGCAGCAGCCCGGGGATGAGAAAGCCGGACAGGTAGGAGTCCGCGACCTCCTTGAGTTCAAGGCTGACGTTGTGAAAACCGATTATCTCCACCCGGCAGCCCACGTTCTGCAGGGCGATGACCAGGCGGATGAAGTCGCCGTCACCGGAGAGCAGAATGATGCGGTCCAGGTTGCGGGACTGGAGCAGGGCATCGATGGCCAGGTCCATATCGGCATTGGCCTTGGTGGTGATGTTGCCGTCTTCGTCCTGATAGCGGCGGACATATTTTTTGATGATTTTAAAGCCGCATAGCCTGAGGATATTGTGGTAGGAGTAGACTTTCTGCCGGTATTCCGGGTCCTTGGCCGTACGCTCCCGGTCTTCCGCCAGGTAGCAGTTGGCCCGCAGCAGCACCGAGTCCTCCGTATTGGCAAGGTCCACCAGCACGTCGTAACGCATGCCGTAGCCGCCGCTCCTTTTTATGTTTTCGGCGTCAACGTAAATGGCTGTTTTGAGCATGAATCCTTTATCCGTTCGCAATGGTCAATGGTCAAATGGTCCCTGAGAACTTGAGGTTTATTCCCACTCGATCGTACTCGGCGGCTTGGAGGAGATATCCAACACGACCCGGTTGACGCCGCGAACCTCGTTGATGATCCGGTTGGAGATCCGGCCCAGCAGGTCATACGGCAGCCGGGACCAGTCGGCGGTCATGGCATCCCGGCTGTCCACGGAGCGGATCGCGATCACGTGTTCGTAGGTACGGCTGTCGCCCATGACCCCGACGGTCTGGATGGGGAGCAGGACGGCAAAGGACTGCCACACCTTGTGATACCAGCCGGATTTTTTCATCTCTTCCAGGACGATCACGTCGGCCTGGCGGATGATATGGAGCCGTTCGCCGGTCACCTCGCCCATGATCCTGATACCCAGTCCCGGACCGGGGAAGGGTTGGCGCATGACGGCCTCTTCGGGCAGCCCCAGCTCCTGCCCCAGTTCGCGAACCTCGTCCTTGAACAGTTCGCGCAGCGGTTCGATGAGATCAAGGCGCATTCGTTCGGGCAGGCCGCCGACATTGTGATGCGATTTGATGGGGGCCTTGCCGCGAAAGACGACGGATTCGATAACATCCGGGTAAAGTGTGCCCTGGGCCAGGTATTTCACGTCGCCCAGCTTACGGGCCTCCTCCTCGAAAATTTTGATAAAACCCAGGCCGATGCGCTTGCGTTTTTCCTCCGGATCGACCACCCCCTTCAGTTCATCAAGAAAGAAGGACACGGCATCCACATCGATGACGTGCAGGTCGGATTTTTTCCGGAAAAAACGGAGCACGCTTTCCGTTTCGCCGGTCCGCATGAGGCCGTTATTGACATAAATGCAGGTCAACTGATCGCCGACCGCCCGGTGAACCAGGGCCGCGGTCACCGAGGAGTCAACCCCGCCGGACAGGGCGCAGATCACCTTGCCGCCGTTCACCTTGTTTCGTACCTGTTCCACCGTCGACTCGATAAAGGAGCGCATGGTCCAGGTGGGATGGCAGCCGCAGAGATCGAAGATGAAGTTTCTCAGTATATCGGCGCCGATCGGGGTGTGGACCACTTCGGGATGGAACTGCACGGCGACAAAGGGTTTATCCTGATGGCGCAGGGCGGCCATGGGTGAATGAGCGCTGCTGGCCGTGATCTCAAAACCGGGGGCGGCCTTTTTAACGCGGTCGCCGTGACTCATCCATACCTGGTAGCGGGCAGGGGCGGCATCCATGCCGGCGAAGATGCCGCCGGGCTGTTCGATCAGGAGTTCCGCCTTGCCGAATTCCCGTTTTTCCGCCTTTTCCACCAGTCCGCCCAATTGCTGCATCATGAGCTGGGCTCCGTAACAGATACCGAGGACCGGGATGCCCAGGTCGAAGATGCCGACATCGCTGATGGGGGCGTCCTCGTCATAGACACTGGCCGGGCCGCCGGAGAGGATGATGCCGGACGGCTTCATCTCCCGGAGCCGGTCAAGCTCAAGGGTGTAGGGGTGGATCTCGCTGTATACCTTCTGCTCCCGGACGCGGCGGGCAATGAGCTGGGTGGTCTGGGAGCCGAAGTCAAGGATAATGATTTTTTCGTTGTGCGTAGCCATGATCAATATTTTGAATGTTTGATTTTATGTGCCTGTTCAGGCAGGAGTTGATAATTTTGATTTTTTACCGAATCTGACCCGGTCAGCCGGCCGGGCGGCCTGGTCGCGAAAGGTAAGCGAGTTGGCGAGACTCCGGGACAAGGGAGTGCCCAGGTACGATTTTACAGGCCTTCAGTGCGGTAATTCGGCGCCTCACGGGTAATGATGACATCATGAACGTGTGATTCGCGCAGGCCGGCCGGCGAGATGCGGACAAAGCGGGCCCGCTTGTGCAGCTCCGGTATGGTTGTAGCGCCGACATAGCCCATGCCGGAACGCAGGCCGCCCAGGAGCTGATAGATCATTTCGGCCAGGGTCCCCCGGTAGGGCACCTTGCCTTCGATGCCTTCCGGCACCAGTTTCGACGAGCCCGAGTTTTCCTGGAAATAACGGTCCCGGCTGCCCTTTTTCATGGCCCCCAGCGACCCCATCCCCCGGTAGCCTTTGTATTTGCGGCCCTGGAACAGAAAGGTTTCTCCCGGTGCCTCGTCGGTGCCGGCAAAGAGAGAGCCGACCATGACCGTGTCGGCGCCGATACCGATGGCCTTGCAGATATCGCCGGAAAATTTGATCCCGCCGTCGGCAATGATGGGGATTCCTTTTTTCCCGGCTTCTTCCGCACAGTCATTCAAGGCGGTGAGCTGCGGTACCCCGACGCCGGCGACAATGCGGGTCGTACAGATGGAGCCGGGGCCGACCCCGACCTTGACCGCGTTGGCGCCGGCCTTGATCAGGTCCCTGGTCCCCTCGGCCGTGGCCACATTGCCGGCAATTACCGGCAGATCGGGCCAGGCCGCCTTCACCTCGCTCACCGCCCGTACGACCCCGACGGAATGGCCGTGGGCCGAGTCCAGGACCACGACGTCGACTCCGGCCTTGACCAGGGTCTCGGCGCGTTCGAGCATGTCGGCGCTGACGCCGATCGCCGCCCCGGCCAGCAGCCGTCCCATGGCATCCTTGGCGGAATTGGGATATTTTTTGATCTTTTCAATATCCTTGATGGTGATCAGGCCCTTGAGTTTGCCTTCATCATCCACCACCAGCAGTTTCTCGATCCGGTGTTCGTGCAGGAGGGCCTTGGAGTGCTCCAGGTCGATTCCCACCGGAGCGGTGACCAGGTTTTTGCTGGTCATGACATCGGCCACTCTCAGGCTGTCGTCGGAGACAAAACGCAGGTCGCGGTTGGTGACGATGCCGACCAGTTTTTCACCATCCAGGACCGGCAGGCCCGAAATCTGGTAGCCGGCCATGATCGACTGCACCTCGGCGACGCTCTGGTGGGCGGTGACGGTTATCGGGTCGATGATCATGCCTGATTCCGATTTTTTGACCCGCTCGACCTCCTTGGCCTGGCTCTTGGTGCTCATGTTTTTGTGGATTATGCCGATCCCGCCTTCCCTGGCCATGGCGATGGCCGTCCGGTGTTCAGTAACCGTGTCCATTGCGGCGCTGATCAGGGGGGCGTTCAGGAGTATCGTATCCGTCAGCCTGGTTGCCAGGGAGACCTCGGAAGGCAATGCCTCCGAGGCCGCAGGAATCAGAAGGACGTCGTCGAAAGTATATGCCGCGGGTATGTCCTGGGAGAACATGCATCCCTCCTTGCTTGATATGAAAATCGTCCCGGACGAAGCTCGGTGTCCGTGGAGATTTTCATTGTTCGTTGTGTCTGCGGTCTAAAACCTGGTCCCGTCATGCTGGTTAGCGTCCATCCGGAAGTGGTCTTTTTGGCCGGTCCCGACGTTATGCTCAAAAAATAAGTTCGCAGAGTTGGCGCCGGGCGGCGAAGATGTGAAGTCGTTTTTGAGCGGACCCTTACCATGTTTTTTTGGGAGGTATAAAAAATGCGTCATCGTTTTCAATTCCAACGACTTGTTTACCCGCACCCCATTACGATGCAATGTAGCACGTTGGGGCATAAAAGAAAATGGTAAATGAGAATTCCAACCCCTGAACGTCCGGTGCCGGTTGCTGCCGGGCCGTGAAAAAAAATATGGATTTTTCATAACTATTCAGGTACAAGCGAAAACCGGCATAACCTCCGGTAAAAAAAATGGTGATACAATGGCACTCCTGTTGGAAATTCATCCGCATAATCCCCAGCCGCGTCTGATCAGCCAGGTGGTTGACGTCCTGCAGCGAGGAGGCGTGATCTGCTATCCCACCGATACCATGTACGGTCTCGGCTGTGATATTTTTAGTCAAAAGGCGATTAAGCGGGTCTACCAGATAAAGAAAAGGCCGAAGCACAAGCCGTTCACCTTTATGTGCTCCGGTCTGAAAAATATCAGCCAGTACGGTCATGTCGGCAATACGGCCTACCGCCTGATGCATAAAAACCTGCCCGGGCCGTACACCTTTGTTTTGCCCGGCACCAAGCTGGTTCCCAGGATCATGCTCACCCGGCAGAAAACGGTGGGCATCCGGGTACCGGATCACCCGATCTGCCTGGCCCTGATCGAGAGCCTCGGCAATCCAATCCTCACCACCAGCGCCATGTCGGAGGACGAATCCGAACCTGCCCGGGACGCCTTTGACGTCAATGAACTTTTCGGTAACCAGGTCGACTTGATTATCGACGGCGGCCCGGTCTATCCTGATCCCTCGACCGTGGTTTCACTGGTCGGCGACCGGCCGGAGGTCCTGCGACAGGGCAAGGGAGATAGCAGTATTTTCCTGTGATTTCCAATGGTGCCCGGCTGCCGGATAATGTAACGGATTCAGGTGAAAATAAAAAAGCCGGTGGTCGCAGGATGCGACTCACCGGCTTTTTTTAATCCGGGGTCCTATTCTTTTTCGATCAGGACTTCCTTGAGAGATTTGCTCATGGTAAAGTGCAGGGTCTTGCGGGCCGGGATGTTCATCATCTTGCCGGTTTTAGGGTTTTTGGTACTGCGCGGTTTCCGGGTTCGTACGGAAAAACTGCCGAATCCCCGTATCTCCACG
>JAADIK010000107.1 GCA_013151365.1 Deltaproteobacteria bacterium | reverse complement strand
GTAAAGAGCAGGTCGCCGACATCGTCAAAGGATTCACCCGGTCTGAGTCCGAAATAGACCTGGCAGCTGGAGTTGTTGACCTTGACCTGGTCAAATCGGTCCAGAAAGGCGGAGTCAAACGCCTCCCGGCCGGCCAGGTTGTTCACGGTGTTGGTGATGCCGCTGTTGGAGACGACGCTGGGCGCGGAGATGACCCGCCCGCCAACGGCAACCCCGCGCACCTTGCCCCCCTCCACGACGATGCGGTCGACCTTGGCCCCGGTACAGATGCTGACGCCGTTTTGCTGCAGCTCCTCGGCCATCATGCCGATCAGCTTGTCGGTGCCGCCCCGAAAGGTATAGACCCCTTTGTTCATGAAGTTCGAAAAGACGATGCCGTAGGTGATCGCCGGTTCATCGAGGGTGGAACCGTTGGCATAGGCGATGGGCTCCATGAGCAGGCGGTGGACATCGCTGCGGCCGGGAAAAAACGTCTCGAACAGCTCCCGGGTGGTCATGGAATGATCGTCATAGAAGTTCATTTGCCCGACCGTGGCGAAAAAGTCTTCGACCACGGTGCGGGCAATGCCGAATTTTTCCTGGAGAATGCGGGTGAAATCGTCCCGGCTGAAGGTCGTGGTCAGGGAAAATTGCGGGTTGTCAAAAACAATGTTTTTGAGCTGGACAATGGAGTCCCTTATGGCCTTGTTCCAGTATTTTTTGCAGGTCTTGACCATGCCGTAGGGAAAACCGTGCAGCGACACGTCAAAGGTGTGGCCCTTGCGCTTGAACCAGGTCGCCAGGCCGCCGACCTGGTCATGGTGCTCAAGCAGCAGGACCGAGTGCCCGGCCCGGCTCAGGCGATTGGCGCAGGTCAGGCCGCCGAGTCCGGAGCCGACGACAATGACATCGAAGTCGCCCCGAATCTGATCGATTGAAGGAAAAGACATAGAATAAACGGATACGTGTTAAAAAATTAAGGTTTCATTTCCCCAGTAGCAACACCTCGCAGAGGGTATGTAACCAGGTGGTTTCATTGCCATATCTGTAAGGCGCCACAGGTGCCCCAGATTTGCGTAGTTGCTTCCGTTCGGCGATAGCCCCTCTATGCGGGCGGGAGCAACTGCGTGAAGATGGGGTGCCTGTGGCGACTTACCCCAGTAGGTATCGGTTGACGATGGTAACTCCGCTGAGCATGGAACCGACAATGCCGAGGTACCCCTGGTCCGTGCCGGCAATAAAAAGATTCGGGTAGGGCGTCCTGCCATCCTTGAATTTCACGGGACTGCCGTAAACCGCCCCGGCCGCCTTGGCCGTAAACCGTTCGATGGTTACCGGGGTAAAGCTATTCTCATATACAATATCTTGCTGATAATTCCCAATTATTTTCCTGACCCGGGCCGCGGATTTTGCGATCCATTCGCTCTTCAGCCGTTGATATTCCTCTTTATCGGCCCGTTTCCAGATATCGTAATTGGCCGCATTGGTCACCCGGACCTGGAAGGTCTCCGATTCCGGCAGCCCCTGGAAATTTCCGGGAAAACAGATGACTCCCCACGAGGGATCGACCGCCGTCCCGGGCCGGCAATAAGAGAACTCCTCCCGCCGGTTGTAGAAAATAATGGTCCGGTCGTTTTTGATCGTCTTTCTGCTCGCCGGCGGCAGCAGGGTGATGGTTTCCATGAAGCTCATCCGCCCGCAATACCCGGCAACATCCAGGGGCCAGCGGGCAAGTTCCGCCGTTCCCGGGATGCCGATCGTGGACAGCAGGGCATCGCAGGTTATCTCCTCGCCGTCCGCCAGGACCACTGCACGACATCTCCCTCCATAAGCAGCCGGCGGACCGGAGCCCGATAGCGAATCCGGCCGCCGAACCGTTCGTATTGAGCGACCAGCATGGCCAGGAACTCCCTGATCGTCCCGGGCGGCCGGAAAAAGCCCTCCTGGAAGATGGCCCGGAACATGATCACGAACTGGGCCAGATCCATATCATGTTCTTCGCTGTTACCATAGACCATGAGCGGCAGCAGGATCATATCTTCAAGCTGCCGGTTATGCAGGATACCGGAGAGAAACGTCCTGGTGGACCGCCGGGGAGCGGCGGCGAAGGGGTCATAGTTTTGCAGCTCTTCGCGTAGCCGGATAAAGTCGTCCACGGAACCGGGGAACTCCCGGGCGATTTCCTCGGTCAGCAGGGACGGATCATTGGAAAACCTGAGAGAGCGGCCGGGGAAGACGACCTCCGAGCAGAGCTGTTCATGGGTCTTGAAGTCCCGGCGCGAGAGTTTCAACTGCCGGAAAAGACGATTGAGGGGAGCGTGTTTTTCGCCGGGCGGGGCGAAGTTGGTCATGGCATGAAGCCCGGTTTCGAGGAGGACCCCCCGGCGGAAATAGTAGGAGTTCAGACCGCCCGGCTGCAGGTGCTGCTCAAGAATCAGGACCTTTTGCCCGAAACGGGCCGCCCGGATACCGGCCGCGAGGCCGGACAGGCCGCCGCCGATAATAATGAGTTGATAATCAGCCATCGGCTGACACTGGCCAGGGGTCGGAATGACGAAAAAAATCGTAACTGGTCACAGGGTGTGAAACTCTACGCTATTCCTTAATTACAACCTGTAAGCTGCTGGAAAAAATCGGGCGGTAAAAAAAAAATCAACAATCTTTCAATTTCGGTTCCAGATAATGGACACAGCTGTTCAAGGTCGCCAGCTCGGGGTATTCCTCTTCCGGAATCTGCAGCTTGTAGCGTTTGCGCAACTCCATTACGATGTCGAGAAAATCCATGGAATCAAGATCCAGCTGGTCGCGCAGCGGCTTGTCCGGATCCAGGGTTTCAAAATCGGCTTCCTCGTCAATGTCTTCGATGATTTCCAGAATTACGTTCCTTATTTCACCCCGGGTCATACCTGTCCTCTATCTCGTGTCCTTCCGGACACTATCTCATAAATGGATAAAACTGATCAACTTGTCCAATGTCAAATTTCAGCGAATAAATATTATTATAGCCGATTAACGGCTACTTTTCATCAAACCTTTTCACGATGACCACCGAATTGACGCCCACCATGCCGAAGGAGTTATTCAAGATTGTAAACGGCTTGTCAAGTGGTTTCGGTTTATTTGCGATAATACCCGGCAGATTACAGTCCGGATCCAGGTTGTCCAGGTTGATTGTCGGGTGCACCAGATGGTCCGTAAACGAGGGGAGATTCCCGGCCAGTTCAAGGACCCCGGCCGCTCCCATGGCGTGGCCGATGCTGGATTTGGTGTTGTTGATCCAGGTATCGGGGCAATCGGAAAAAACCTGGCGGATGGCCTTGCACTCCTCGATATCTCCCTGCCGGGTGCCGGTGGCGTGGGTATTGATAATGGTGATGTCCCTGGGCTCAAGAGCGGCCCGCTGCAGGGCCCGCCGCATGCATTCGCTCTGGCGGGGACCGTAGGGCATAACGAAATCGCGGGCATCGGAGTTCATGGCGTAGCCCGCAATCTCGGCATAAATTTTCGCCCCCCGCGCCAGAGCCCGGTCGAGCCGCTCCAGGGTGAAAACGCAGCCCCCTTCGGAGATAACGATCCCGTTGCGGGCCATATCAAAGGGCCGGCTGGCCCGGGCCGGGTCCGGGTGTTCGGCCAGGGCGCCCTGGGCCCGGAAACTGGCAAAGATGCCGAACGAACCCACGCATTCGGAAATGCCGCCGCACAGGGCCAGGTCGACCTCGCCGAGACGCAGCATCTGGGTCCCCTGGATCAAGGCGGCATTGCCGGCCGCGCAGGCCGCGCCCACGGAATAATGCGGCCCGGTGATGCCGAGATTCATGGTGATCTCGCCGGCCGGGTTGTTCAGGACCGTGCGGGGATTATGATGGTGGGTCCAGTAATCGACGTTATAGTCGTAGCGGCTGATATTGTAGACTTCGTTTTCCGTCTCCACCGTGCCGTGTTCGGTCAGCCCGAGGTAGACGCCGGTTTCGGCCCGGTCATAGCCGGAAAAATCGATTCCCGCATCGGCCAGGGCCTCGTTGGCGCAATAGACGGCGATGCAGCCGGCCCGGGTGCCGCGCTTGTTTTCCTTTTTTTTGCGGTATTTCGTCTCGGCAAAGGAGCAGATGCCGGCCGGCACCGTCCCCATGTAGCGGAGATCGATGGTGCCGATCCCGCTCCGGCCGGCCAGGAGATTGGCCCGGAATTCGGACAGACAGGTGGCCCCGGGCGCGACAAGGCCCACCCCGGTCAGAACAATGCGCTCGTGTTCGGCAAGATGGTGCATAGGGTTTTATTCCTCGCCGCAAAGGCGCCGGGAACGCGGGAGATTTCCTCTCCCGCGTGCTTTCGCCTGCGGCCTGAGGTTGCTAAAAAAAAATTATGACCCGAGCAGGCTGCGGACAATCCCGGGCACCGCGGCTATGGCCTCGGATAGTTTGTCGGTCATGGGGCCGCCGGCCTGGGCCATGTCCGGACGGCCGCCGCCCCGGCCGCCGACGATCTTGGCGGTGGCGCTGACCAGGTCGCCGGCCTTGATCCTGCCTGTCAGGTCCTTGCTGACCAGGGCCAGGAGGGCCGCCTTGCCCTTGAACACCCCGCCGAGGACGGCAACGCCCGAACCCAGGCGGTCCCGCACCTTGTCACCGATATCCCGCAGCGTCTTGGGTGAATCCAGGGGCAGCTCCATGGCCAGCACCCGTACTCCGTTTATCTCGACCCCGCCGGCAAGCAGGCGGTCCAGGTCGACCAGGGCCAGGCGGGCGGTCAGCGTCGCCACTTCCTTTTCCAGTTTTTTCTGTTGTTTCAGCAGCGCCCTGATCTTGTCCGGCGCCGTTGCGATGGGGGCGGAAAAGATCGCACTGACCTCGTCGGCCTGCCGGGCCAGCTCCTGGACCCAGGCAACGGCCCGGGAGCCGGTCACGGCCTCCACCCGGCGTACGCCGGCGGCAATGCCGGTTTCGGAAATAATCTTGAAAAAACCGATCATGCCGGTGGCCGCCGCATGGATGCCGCCGCAGAGTTCCTTGCTGAAATCACCGATGGAGACCACCCGGACCTCGTCGCCGTATTTTTCACCGAACAGGGCGGTCGCCCCCTCGGCTATCGCTTGGTCCCGGCCGAGCAGATCCGTGGCCACCGGGGTATTGCGCCGGATCTGTTCGTTGACCAGTTGTTCGACGGCCCGGATCTCGTCGCCGGTGAGCGGCGAAAAATGGGTGAAGTCAAAACGAAGCCGCTCCTCGTCCACCAGGGAACCGGCCTGTTTGATATGGTCGCCGAGCAGCTCCCGCATGGCGGCCTGGAGAAGATGGGTGGCGGTATGATTCAGGGCGATATCGGTGCGGCGCTCCGAGGTGACGAGCAGGGCCGCCTGGTCACCGGGCGCGACGCTGCCCTCGGTCACCCGCCCCTCGTGCAGAATCAGGCCGTCAGCCACCTTGCGGGCGGTGGTCACCGTGATCCGGCCCTGCGGGCAGATGATCTCCCCGGTATCGCCGACCTGGCCGCCGCACTCGGCGTAAAATGGGGTCTCCGGGCAATAGACCCGGACGACGGCGCCGGCCTCGGCGCTTTCCTGCAGGCCGCCGGCGTCACCCACCAGGGCGCCGATGACGGACTTGGCCGATTTTTGTTCATAACCGACGAACCGGCTCTCCCGGCCCTGCTGGAGCAGTTCAATAACGCCCGGGGCCAGGTGCTCGACATCGCAGCCCTTCCAGGAACGTTTGGACTGTTGCCGCTGCACCTCCATGGCCGCATGAAAACCGGCCTCGTCAATGGCCGCCCCCCGTTCAAGGGCCACGTCCCTGACGATATCCACCGGGAAGCCGTAGGTGTCATAGAGTTTGAAAATAAATTCGCCGTCGATTACCAGCCGCTCCTGCCCGGCCGCGAGCCGCTCTATTTCTTCGGAGAGCATGACCAGGCCGTGATCCAGGGTTTCGCCGAAACGGGTCTCCTCGTTGGTCACCACCTTGGCCAGCAGCTCGGCCGCGCTTTCGAGATGGGGATAGCTCCCGGCCATAAGCTCGGTCACCTTGGCGCAGATTGTCGCGAAAAAGCCCCCGGTCAGCCCCAGGGAGCGGCCGAAACGGATGGCCCGCCGCATGATCCGCCGCAGGACATAACCCCGTCCTTCGTTGGAGGGCAGCACCCCGTCCGCCACCAGGAAGGTGGTGGCCCGGGCGTGGTCGGCAATAACCCGCATGGCCACGTCATCGCCCTTGTCGGCGCCGTAGGTCTTGCCGGCCAGGGCGGCGATCCGGTCGATAATCGGGCTGAACAGATCGGAATCAAAGTTGTTGAGCCGGCCCTGCATCACCGCCGTAATCCGCTCCAGGCCCATGCCCGTGTCGATGGAAGGCCTGGGCAGCGGGGTCAGCTTGCCGCTGTCGTCCCGATAGGACTGCATGAAGACCAGGTTCCACAGTTCCAGAAAGCGGTCGCAGTCGCAGCCGACCGCGCAGTCGGGCCGGCCGCAGCCAACCTCAGGCCCCTGGTCGATATGGATCTCGGAACAGGGACCGCAGGGGCCGGTATCGCCCATGGCCCAGAAGTTCTCCGGCTCGCCGAGACGGACGATCCGCCCGGCGGGCAGGTCGGCAATCTTGCTCCACAGCTCGTAGGCCTCGTCATCATCCCGGAAGACCGAGACCCAGAGCCGGGCGGGATCGAGCCCCAGCTCCTTGGTCAGAAAATCCCAGGCAAAATCAATGGCCTCTTTTTTAAAGTAATCGCCAAAGGAGAAGTTGCCGAGCATCTCGAAAAAGGTGTGGTGCCGGGCGGTATGGCCGACATTCTGCAGGTCGTTATGTTTGCCGCCGGCCCGCACGCAGCGCTGGACGGTGGCGGCCCTGACATAATCGCGCTGTTCCTCGCCCATGAAGACCCGTTTAAACTGGACCATGCCGGCGTTGGTGAAGAGCAGGGTCGGATCGTCATGAGGCACCAGTGACGATGAATCGACAACCGTGTGGCCCTGGTCGGCAAAATATTGTAAAAATCGTCTGCGAATTTCGTTTCCGGTCATTTTTTGCTGGAAGCTTGAAAGGGTCAAGGAAATAGAGAAGAAGGCAACATTGCGTTCTCCTACTATTTCCGGGTTTTCTTGCCGTCAACCAGGCGGTCGACAACCGAGGGATCGGCAAGGGTTGATGTATCGCCGAAGTCTGCAAAGTCGTCGGCCGCGATCTTGCGCAGGATCCGGCGCATGATCTTGCCGGACCGGGTCTTGGGCAGGCCGGGAGCCCACTGGATCACCTCGGGCGTGGCAATGGGACCGATCTCGGCGCGGACGTGTTGGCGGAGCTCCGCCATGAGTTCGTCACTTTCCTTGGCCGCGGCCGTCAGGGTCACATAGGCAAAGATGGCCTGCCCCTTGATCGGGTGCGGCATGCCGACGACCGCGGCCTCGGCCACGGCCTTGTGAGAGACCAGGGCGGATTCGATCTCGGCCGTACCCAGGCGGTGGCCGGAGACGTTGATCACGTCGTCCAGCCGGCCCATGATCCAGAAAAAGCCGTCTTCATCCTTGCGGGCGCCGTCCTCGGGATCATAGATATTATCAAAGCGGCTGAAATAGGTTTTTTTGAAGCGCTCGGGATCGCCGAAGACGCCGCGCAGCATGCCCGGCCAGGGCTTGCGGATCACCAGGTGCCCGCCCTCGTTGGGGCCGGCCTCTTTACCCTCTTCGGTATAGATGGCGGCATCGATGCCGGGCAGCGGAAAACTGGCCGAGCCGGGCTTGAGCGGCGTGGCGTAGGGCAGGGGAGAGATGAGGATGCCGCCGGTCTCGGTCTGCCACCAGGTATCGACAATCGGCAGTTTGCCCTTGCCGATGTTGAGATAGTACCACATCCAGGCCTCCGGATTGATGGGCTCGCCCACCGAGCCGAGGACGCGCAGGCTGGACAGGTCGTAGCGCCGGGTCGGCTCGTCGCCCTCGCGCATGAGCGACCGGATCACGGTCGGCGCGGTGTAGAAGATGTTGACCTGGAATTTCTCGACGATTTTCCAGAACCGGTCCGGTCCCGGATAAGACGGCACGCCCTCGAACATCACCGAGGTGGCCCCCAGGCCGAGCGGGCCGTACAGGATATAGGAATGACCGGTGATCCAGCCGATATCGGCCGTGCACCAGTAGACATCATCATCTTTCAGGTCAAAGACCCACTTGCAGGTCTGCATGGCGTACAGCAGGTAACCGCCGGTGGTGTGGACCACGCCCTTGGGCTTGCCGGTCGAGCCGGAGGTATAGAGGATAAACAGGGTGTCCTCGGCGTCCATGCTCTCCGGCGGGCAGTCGCCGGCAATGTCGGGGGCCGCCACCTCGTCGTGCCACCAGGAATCACGCCCCTCCTGCATATTGATCTCGTTGCCGGCCCGCCGGACGACGATACAGCTCTTGATAGTCGGAGATGCCTCCAGCGCCTTGTCCGCATTCGGCTTTAACGGAATGGTCTTGCCGGCCCGCAGGACGGCGTCCGAGGTGATCAGGAAGGTGGCCGCGCAGTCATGGATACGGCTCTGCAGGGCGGCCGCGGAAAAACCGGCGAAGACGACCGAATGGACGGCGCCGATCCGGGCGATGGCCAGCAGGGCGATGGACAGTTCGGGAATCATGGGCAGGTAGACGGAGACCCGGTCACCCTTTTTCACCCCTTTTTTCTTCAGGACATTGGCAAAACGGCAGACCTCGGTATAGAGCATCTGGTAGGTGTAGACCTTGACATCTTCTTCCGGCTCGCCCTGCCAGATGAGGGCGGCCTTGTTGCGGCGGCCGTTTTTCAGGTGCCGGTCGAGGCAGTTGTACGACATGTTCAGGCGGCCGCCCTGGAACCATTTGATCTCCGGCTTGCGGAAGTCCCACTCCAGAACCTTGTCCCATTTTTTGTCCCAGGTTATAAGCTCCTCGGCCCGTTCCGCCCAGAAACCTTCGGGATCGTCCATGGAGCGCCGGTATTCCTCACGGTACTGGTCCATGCTCTTGACCCAGGCCCGGTCTCTCCCTTCCGTCGGCGGTTCGAAAACCCGCCCTTCGCTGAGCAGGCTGGTAATTTTGTCTTCAGTCTCTTTCATCAAGGTCTCCTTTAAAACAATAGACAGAGTGAAATCAGGTCCTGCCATCCGGGCGGCAGGAACAGTGCGTCTCCGGATGATTATATAATCCGTTCTCGGGCGCCCTTCAGGGCGGCGCGACACAGACGATAAAAGTATGTATTGTTACACGGTATGCGGAAAAATTTCCAGAGAATAACGAGGAAAACCATGGCAGCATCCATTGATAGGAAGACGGTGGATACGATCTCGCCCAGGCAACGGATTAAAAATGTTTGACAAACGAAGCGTTAGAACTTAATTAATTTCTAACGCTTTCGCCTCGGGCGAAAAGAGTAAAATAAAAAATAATGGAAGAATCATGGTCCATCAAGAGGTTGAGGATCTTGCGCTCCTGCTGAAATCAATGTCGCATCCGATCCGGCTGCAGATCCTCTGCCTGCTGCAGGAGCGCGAGATGACCGTCGGCGAGATCCGGAACGAGGTGCAAACGACCAGTGCCAACGTCTCGCAACACCTGGGTGTCCTGCGTAACCAGGGAGTCATCGGTTTTCGCCGGGACGCCAATTTTATTTACAACCGGATAACCGATACGCGGGTCACGGACCTGATTACCGCCATGCGGCACCTGTTCTGCCGTAAGCCGTCATAGGCACCCCATCTTCACGCGGTCGCTCCCGCCCGCATAGAAAAACTATAGCGAACGGAAACGACTACGTAAATCTGTGGCGCCTGTGGCGGCTTACAGGTTGGATGTAAGGAATATAGCGTAGAGTTTCACACCCTGGGACCAGTTACGTTCTGCCGGGTCGAGGGCGACCGTCCCGCCCGTTAAGGAAGCGGGAGGCGGCTGATGGTTTTTATTGTTGTATTGTTTGGGTTAGGCAATAAAATATAAATTATGGTTGTCAGGAAAATTTATCCGCCGCCGGTCGTTATTTTCGACTCGACGGGGCCTGGTGTCCTGAAACACGATTCAAGGAGAAAGCACTGTCATGGTAGTCAATGATCTGGTTCACGTTTTTGCCGGTTTTTTCATCTTGCTCAGCCTGGCCCTGGGCGTTGAAGCGAGTCCTATTTTTGTCAGCTCCTACTGGCTCTGGTTTACCGCCTTTGTCGGCCTCAACCTGTTCCAGTTCGGTTTTTCCAAGGTCTGTCCGCTGGGCTTCATTCTCAAGAAACTGGGGGTTCCGGAGTCCTGACACCAACCCGGACACTGATCCGGACAATCCGCCGGTCCGCCCTGTTTCCACGTGTCGACAAGAACAGGACGGCGGCAATGACCGGCCATACAAGGCAGAGGGAAGAGGCAGGTGCCCCTGAATAAAGCCGTTACACAGTTGGACTGGAGATCCCCACCCGGCGGCAGCGAAACGGTCGCGGCCGGGCCGGCGGTTCCGCTCGACTCCGGCGCCCTGACGGTCTGTCCCGCCTGTGACATGATTATCGCCACCGGGCCCGTCGAGGTCCCGGTGGGCAGTCGGCTTATCTGCCCGCGCTGCAGAAACACGGTCCGCGAATCCAAGAAAGACCCGGTCCGGCGCACCCTCGCCCTGAGCCTCACCGGCCTGATTCTCTTCCTGCCCGCCCACTTCCTGGTGCTCCTGACCTTCAAGGTGTTCGGCATGCAGGACCAAGGCTCCGTCTTTGACAGCATCCGCATCCTCTACCGGCAGAACTACCTCTTTGTCTCCTTCCTGGTCCTGCTGACCGGCATGATTTTTCCCCTGCTCAAGCTGCTCCTGCTCTTCATGGTTTCTCTCGATCTGTACCGGCAGCGGCTTTCCCGGTTGACCCCTTTCATGCTGCGCTGGTACCATCATCTCGAGGAATGGGGCATGTCCGAGGTCTACCTGATCGGTATCCTGGTGGCCGTCGCCAAGATGCATCACACAACCCTTATTATCTACGACAAAGGTTTTTTCTGCTTTATCGGGCTGGTGACCGTCATGATCGGCACCACCCTGGTCCTTGACGAACACGCCTTCTGGGAAGGGATAGAGGCGCTGGCCGCCCGCAAGGAACGGCACCCGCAAGCGGCATCGGCCGGCCCGCCGCCGGACCGGGTCTCCCCCCGGCAGACCGCGATGACGGCGGGGCTGGTTCAGTGCCGCACCTGTCACAAGGTACTCCCTTTCCGGCAGCCGCCCCCCGGCCGGGAAGCGCACTGCCCCCGGTGCGGCGGCCGGCTGCACCTGCGGCGGCCGCAGTCGCTCGGTACAACCTGGGCCCTGGTCCTGTGCGCGATCATTTTTTTATTGCCCGCCAACCTGATTCCGATCATGAAAGTCGAATTTCTCGGCATCCCGAAAAGTTCCACCATCATGGACGGTATCAACTACTTTTTTCAGTCCGGTTCCTTCGGCATCGGCCTGATTATCTTGACCGCCTCGATCCTGGTGCCGCTCTTCAAGATCATCGGCCTGCTCCTGCTCCTGCTGTCCATCCACTGCCGCCGGCTGAACTGGCTTACCCATAAGGCCGTGATGTTTCGTTTTATCGAATTCATCGGCCGCTGGTCCATGCTGGATGTCTTTGTCATCTCCCTGCTCTGCGCCCTGGCCGACTTCGGCTTTTTCTCAACGATAAAGACGGCGGCGGGAGTCACCTTTTTCAGCTTGGTCGTCCTGTCGACCATGTTCGCCACCATCTGCTTCGACCCGCGCCTGCTGTGGGATGCAGCGCTCTCAACTTCTTCCCGCGCCGAGGAATAACCATGGAACAACCGACTGTCATCCTGAAAAAATGCAGCCTGTCGCCGATCTGGATTCTGCCCCTGATTGCCCTGGGCATCGGCGCCTGGCTGCTCTATTCCAGTTATCGCGATGCCGGCATCAAGTGCACCATCCATTTTGACAATGCCGAGGGCATCACGGTCGACAAGACCGAGGTCAGGTACAAGGGCGTGGCAATGGGGCTGGTCAAGGACGTCACGGTGGACAAAGACCTGCAGGGCGTCAATCTCCTGGTGATGATGAAGAGAAAGGCCCGGTCGAGCCTGGTTGCGGACAGCAAGTTCTGGATCGTCCGGCCGGAGATCTCGGCCGGCAAGGTGAGCGGCCTCGGCACCCTGCTTTCCGGTAGTTATATCGCCATGCGGCCCGGGACCTCGACCGTGGCGGCTACCCATTTTCAAGGCCTGTCCGGTCCCCCGGCCCTGTCGCCCCATACACCCGGCCTGAACATCATCCTCAAGTCGGACGCCCTCTTTTCCCTGCAACGGGGCTCGCCGGTCTATTCCAAAAATCTCAAGATCGGCGAGGTCCAGGACTACCACCTCGCCCGGGACAACTCGATCGTCATCGCCGTCCATATCCGGCCGAAGTTCAGCCGCCTGATCCGGACCGGCACCCGGTTCTGGAATTCAAGCGGCATCTCCATTGAAGGGAACCTGCAATCCGGCTTCAACCTGCGGACGGCGTCCCTGGCCGCGCTTATTTACGGCGGTATTTCCTGCGGCACCCCGGCCTCGCTGCGCGCTTCCAGTCCGCAGGCGGTCAACGGCCAGAGTTTCGCTCTCTACCGGGATTTCGATGCGGCCCAATACGGCCTGCCCATGACCTTGAAACTGGTCTCGGGCAACGGCATCATCGAGGGCAAGACCAGGGTCATGTACCAGGGCATCAAGGCCGGCGTGGTCAAGAAAATCACCGTCAACAATGATAAGATCCATTCGGTCACCGCGGAAATCCTGCTCGACCCGAGGGTGGGGGACATCTTGCGGGAGGGCACCCGTTTCTGGGTAATCCGGCCCCGGATCTCCATTGACGGCATCCGTAACATCGATGCCATTCTCTTCGGCCCCTACATCAGCCTGCAACCCGGCAACGGGGCCTTCCGGGACCATTTCACCGTCCAGCGCGGCCCGATGCCCGAGCCGGCCCGGCGGCCGGGCAGGCGTTACACCCTGATTGCGAAAAACGGCGGCTCCCTGGAGATCGGCAGCCCGGTGCTGTATAAAAAAATGGTGGTGGGCGAGATCAATACCCTTTCCCTGGCAGCCGATGGCGAATCCCTCCGGGTCGGTATCCTGGTGTATGATGACTTTGCACACCTGGTCAGGAAAGACAGCGTGTTCTGGGATGTCAGCGGTATCTCGGTGGACGCCGGTCTGTCGCACTTCAAACTCAACATCGCCTCGGTCAAGTCCATCCTGGACGGCGGCGTTGCCCTGGTCAACCCCGCAGCCCCCGGCCGCCGGGCCGCTTCGGCCGCCGCCGGGGCCAAATTCAAGCTATTCGCCAGCTATGCCGCCGCGGTCAAGGCCCGGCCCGGCCTGCTGCCCCGGGGCCTGGCCCTGCGGCTGGCGGCCGATAGTTCGCACTCCCTGCAAATCGGTTCGCCCGTCCTCTTTAAAAACATCACGGTCGGCGAAATAACCGGGTTCGAACTCAATCACGATCACCGGGGCGTCCTGCTCGATATCCTGATTTTCAGGAAATATGCCGACCTGGTCCGTTCTTCAACGCGGTTCTACAACTTTTCCGGCTTTTCCATCAATACGGGCCTCCGGGGGGTTGACGTGCGGGCGGGCTCCCTGGAATCCGTGGTGGCCGGCGGCATTGCTTTTTTTACTCCCAAGCCCGGCACCAAGGTGAGGCCGGGCCGGAAATTCGTGTTGTACGGGGATTATGACACGGCCCGCCTCCGGGACGGCATTCATCTCACCATCCACCTGGCCGGGGCGGCGGGCGTCCGGGCCAAGACCCCCGTAAAATTCAAGGGCCTCGAGATCGGTCTGGTTAAAAAGCTTCGTTTTTCCCCGGACATGCGGGGGGTTATAGCTGACTGTCTGGTCAGGGAAAATACCGCGACCCTGTTTCGCGACCACAGCCGCCTGGCGCTGGTCCGGCCAAAAATCAGCCTTTCCGGCATACAACACCTTGAAACAATCGTCACCGGATCATATATTGACGTCATCCCGGGAACCGGGAACCTGCGCACGGATTTTACCATTTTATCCGTGCCCCCGGACCCGGATGCCGCCGGCGGCCTGAATATTGTTCTGGAAACGCCCCGGCCCGGCTCGCTCGGCGAGAACAGCCCGGTTTATTACCGGCGGGTGCAGGTCGGCCGGGTGACCGGTATCGGGCTGTCGCCGACGGCCCAAAAGGTCTGGGTCCGGGTTAAAATTTACGCCGCCGACGCCGCCCTGGTCCATAAGGGGACAAAATTCTGGCTGGCCAGCGGCATCAAGATGTCCGGCGGCCTGTTTTCCGGCTTTACCATCGACTCGGAATCAATCGAGTCAATTGTCGCGGGCGGCATTGCCATGGCCACACCGGCGGGGGAAGAAATGGGCGCCCGGGCAGAGGAC
>JAADIK010000001.1 GCA_013151365.1 Deltaproteobacteria bacterium | reverse complement strand
ATCGTGCCGGGGCAGGTTGAAGGCGGTTCGGCCGTCAAGTTTGTTGTAACCGAACAGGACCTTGGAATCCGCAATATGCGGGTGGTTCTCAAAACAGCGCAACGAGTGGGAATCGCCAACGGCAAATATTTTTCTCTGCATTGCTGAGTCGTTCCTTGAATATGCCGGAGAGAAGGCCAAAGGACGGGCAAGATGCGTCGGTTGGTGCTTGCCGGGACATTAACTCACTTGATTTTTTTTCTCATCATGCATTTTTATTTTACAGGGGCTGAAATAGGTTATATCTATAATGCCTGAATCCGTGAGCGTTCGATAACGGTGCAAAAAGTGACCAAGGATATAACGAATGAATCCATTTAAAAAAAAGACCCTGACCGGCCTGGCCCGCACCTGCGGCTGAGCTGCCAAAATCGGTCCGACGGCTCTGTCGGACGCGCTTGAGGGACTGCCGCCTCCGGACGACGCCAACCTGCTGGTGGGCATCGAGACCTCCGACGACGCGGCAGTGTATCGTTTGTCCGACGAGCTGGCGATGATCAGCACCGTGGACTTTATCACGCCGCCGGTGGACGATCCCTACTGGTTCGGCCAGATTTCCGCGGCCAATTCCATCTCGGACGTCTATTCCATGGGCGGCCGGCCGCTCACCGCCTTGAACCTGGTGATGTTCCCGGCCAAACAGCTTGACATGGGCCTCCTGAAAGAGATTCTGCGCGGCGGTCATGACAAGGTCGTCGAGGCCGGGGCCTGCCTGGCCGGCGGCCACACCGTGGATGACGAGGAGCCCAAATACGGACTCTGCGTCAACGGGGTCGTGCATCCCGACCGGATTATCACCAATGCCGGGGCGGTCCCGGGAGATGTCTTGATTTTGACCAAGCCGCTTGGCTCGGGAGTCCTGTTTAACGCGGTGCGCTCCGGCAAATTTCCTTTTCCGGAATTGGAACGGGAAGTGCTGCCCGCCCTGGCGGCCCTGAATGGACCGGCCATGGCGGCGGCCCTGCAATTCGATCTCCATGCCTGTACCGATATTACCGGTTTCGGCATTCTCGGTCATCTGCTGGAAGTCGCGGTCGGCAGCGGTTGCGGAGTCGTTGTCCGTTACCGGGACCTGCCCTTTTATCCGGGCGCCCTGGAAATGTACGGCAAGGGCGAAAATACCGGCAGCAACAAGGCGAACCGGGCCCTGGTCGCCGAACATCCGCTGCATATGGCGGTGCGGTTGTCCGCGGCAGAGGAGGAACTGCTCTATGATCCGCAGACCTCGGGCGGCCTGTTGCTTGCCGTACCCGCCGCCCAGGCCGGCGACCTGATTGCCGCCCTGGGCGGTGCCGGGGTTCCGGTGGCCGCCCGTATCGGTGAACTCGTCGCAGGGCCGGTGACTATCCTGGTGGAATAACGTCTGTTAAAAACCTTTCCGGCCGGCACGGTTTAATGGCTTGGGCCATGGCCGGAGGGGGCGTTTTCTTTGTCGGCCGTTTTTCGGTTTTTCACATAGGATATTCCTATGGCGGATGAAGACCGGATAGGGATGTTTGATTCGATTCACGGGAAGGTAAAGGGCGAAAAGGGATGTGATTATTCCTTGTGGCTCCCTTGTTGCTTTCTGTCCCGCCCCGGTGCGGGTGGTGTCGGACTGTCCATGGTCCGGGCATTGGCGGCCGGTATCGGCGGTTGTCGGTGCCGCCGTTTTTTATTTAGTCTCTCGTTCTGAGCTGTTATCTCGGCCGCCAGCGTTATTTTTATGCAGAATATATTTTGCAATTTTTAAATTATATGCTACAAGATGGTAGTGACCAGTATTACATGGTGGCATTGATGAAGAATTGTACGGTTCCCAATGTTGTTTTCCGGGAAAGTGGTTCCCGGAAAATCTTCCGTTCGCCCCCTTAAGGAGCGGATGGCTTTGTGAAACCCTATAGAAGGAGGAGATGATGAAATTTAAGTGGTTAAAAATGTTGACCGTGGCCCTGGCCATGGGGAGTTTGGTCGCGACCGGCAGCCAGGCGGCTGTGACCCAGCTTGAAGGACAGGCTGGTGGCGGGATTGTGCCATGGGCTCTGCTTTCAGGTGGGACGCCGACGGCGTCCATGACCTGGGTGGATACCGGTGATTACACCTTGAGCTCTCTCGCTGTTCAGGGGACGCTCTTCAATCGGGTCGAGCTGTCTTATGCCCGGCTGACATTTGATACCGGTCATGTGGGGCTGGGTCAGGTTAATGTGGATGCCTTTGGCGCCAAGCTCAAGGTATGCGACATGGCTGCCGGAATTCAGCCGGCGATTGCCTTGGGCGTGCTGTATAAAAAAACGGACCTCGATGATAACGTACTGAACATGTTCGGCGCCGATGACAGTGGTACTGATTTTTATATCGCTGCCGCCAAGGTCTTTCCGGTAGCCGGCAAGAACGTCCTGCTCAACGTTACCATCCGTGCCACGAAAGCAAATCAGATCGGTATCCTGGGTTTCGGTTCAACGACCGACGACAACTATACCGCTCAGGCTGAGGGTTCCCTCGGCGTGTTTCTGAACAAGCAAACGGTCTTGGGTGTGGAATACCGGATGAAGCCGGACAACATCAAAGGCGTGAGCGAGGATGACTGGGCAGATATTTTCATCGCCTACTTCCCCAACAAGAATATGTCCATTGTTGCCGCCTATGCGGATCTCGGTGACATCGTCAAGGCAACAGACCTTGGTAGTACCGGTGATGCCGGCAAGGACCAGCGTGGTCTGTACCTGCAGATCCAGGCTAATTTCTAACGATTATTTGTTGAATATATAACATTTTGCCCCCTTTGAGATTTTTACAATCTCAAAGGGGTTTTTTTTGTCTTTTTTTCAAGGTCTTTCATTTCCAAGGCGGGCTATGCCCACAACCCAAATCAACTTCCAGCGGATCTGTTTCGAGGCTGTTGCGGTTAGGCTGTAGGCTGTTAGGGTAGGGCTAATAGCCTTCAGCCTAAACAACCTACTCGGCGCCCCGCCCCGGATTCCGTGGGCCTTGATTCAACGTCTTTCCAGCTCCAGCAGGTATTTTTTCATTGTGAGGCCGCCGGCAAAACCGGTGAGCCTGCCGTTCGCGCCGACCACCCGGTGACAGGGGATGACCAGCGGCACCGGGTTGGCGTTGGCCGCGCCGCCAACGGCCCGTGCCAGGCCGTAATTTCCCAGGTCCCGGGCGATTTCTCCGTAGGTGCGGGTTTCTCCGTAGGGAATTGTTCTCATGATCGCCCAGGCCTGTTTCCGGAACCGGGTGCCGGTCAGGGACAGGGGCAGGTCAAAGTTCGTCAGCCGTCCCTGCAGGTAGGCGGTGATCTGCCCGGCCGCAGCATCCAGGATGGGGTGGCCCGCGGTCGTCATCCTGTCGTCGGCCTTGAACCGGTCAGCGTCGGGGGGCAGGATAATTCTTGCAAGTCCCTGTTCGTCGGCAACGAGAACGAGCGTCCCGATGGCCGTTGCCAGGGTCGTGGCAAAAGGCATTTTTTTATTTTCTCTGTTGTCGGTCGGCCGGTGCCGGTATTTTACCGGGACCGCATGAAATCAAGCCACACCGGTGCCGCGGTCCGGCCGCCGGTTTCACCCCGGCCCAGGGACCGGCCCCGGTCATAGCCCAGCCAGACGCCGGCCGTTACCTCCGGGGTGTAGCCGATAAACCAGCTGTCCATGTTGTTATCCGTAGTCCCGGTTTTGCCGGCGCTGTCGGGGATGCCCCGGGCATTTCTCCCCGTACCCCTGGAGATCACTTCATGGAGGATGGCGGTGATCTGCCGGGCCGTTTCCGGCTTGATAACGCGTTTCGCCGGCTCGCCGGGCCAGGGCTGAATACGGCCCCTGCGGTTACGGATGCGGGTGATGCAGACCGGGGGGTGATAAAGCCCGTCGTTCGCAAAGACCGTGTAGACCCCGGTCATCTCCAGGAGCGAGACCGGCGAGGCCCCGAGGGCCAGGGGCAGCTCGGGCTGGAGAGGTGAGCGGATCCCCGCTCTCGCCGCCAGCCGGATGACCGGCCGCAGCCCGACTTTCTGCAGGAGCTTGATGGTGACAATGTTGCGGGAAAAGACCAGGGCGTCACGCAGGCTGGTCGGGCCGTAATTCCGGCGGCTGTAATTGTGGGGCCGCCAGAATGACCCGTCAGGATTGTGGATGGCAAGGGGGGCGTCTTCGATCATCAGGTCCGGAGAGATCCCCTTTTCAAAGGCTGTCGCGTAGATCAGCGGTTTGAAGACCGAGCCGGGCTGCCTTTTTGCCTGCACGGCCCGGTTGTACGGGCTGGCACCGTAGTCGGTGCCGCCGACCATGGCCAGTATGTCGCCGGTCCGGCTGTCCAGGGCAACCAGCGCTCCCTGGGGTGCGGATCTGTGATGTTTTTGTTTCCGGACATTTTTTGTGCCACGCAGAACGGCCTTGACCGCCGCGGCCTGCATGGTGCTGTCCAGGGTCGTGGTCACGACCAGGCCTTGATGCAGGAGCCGCTTGCTGCCGTAGCGCTGTTCGAGCTGTTGGCGGACATACTCGGTAAAGTAGCCGTTTTGTTCCTGCCGGGCATTGTGATCATAGAAATGCAGGGGTCGGTGATAGGCCCGGCGGGCCATTGCCGGGGTGATGATTCCGTCTTCCGCCATCCGGTTCAGAACATAGCGTTGCCGGGACCGCGCCCGGGCGAAGTGTTTCAGGGGCGAGTAGCGACTCGGCGACTGGGGCAGTCCGGCCAGCAGGGCGATTTCCGCCAGGTCCAGCTGCCGGGCCTTCTTGTCGAAATAGGTTCGGGCCGCCGCCTCCACGCCGTAGGCCCCCTCGCCAAGGTAAATTTCGTTGAGATAGATGGTGAGAATGGCCTTTTTGCTCAGCATGTTATCCAGTCGATAGGCCAGGATGGCTTCCTTGGCCTTGCGGAGATAGCTTTTCTTCCGTGACAGCATGAGGGCGCGGGTCACCTGCTGGGTTATGGTGCTGCCTCCCTGGCTGCGCCGTCCCGAGCGGAGATTGTTGATGAAGGCCCGGAAGATGGACCAGCCGTCCAGGGCGCCGTGTTCCCAGTAGCGGCTGTCTTCGGCCGAGACAAAGGCCTTGGGCAGCAGGGAGGGCATCTCCCGGTACGACAGGAGAATCCGGTTTTCCCGGGAGATGGTACCAATCGTTCTGCCGTTGCGGTCCAGGAGCGTAGTGGTCACTAGGGGCCGGTAGTCGTCCACGCTACGGATATCCGGGAGGTTGAGGGAGAGAAACCAGGCCAGCCCGCTGCCGATGCTCAGGGTGACCAGTCCGCAGATGACCATCAGAAAGATGATAATATGGGTATGGTTCCGGGTCACGTTCCGTTTGGCCGGCCGTCTTGTCGGCCTCCTGGTCGTTTTTTTTCTGGCCGTCACAGGATAGATTGCAGGCGGTTCCTGCCGGGAAGAGGTTTACGGATGCGGTTGATGGTCCAATATAGTATATAGGTAATTTTATCAACCTCTATCTGTAGAATCGAAGTTAACCTGAATCCGTTATCGGTCGCCCCGCAGGGCGGCGCGGTGAAGGTCAAAAAATGCATTTGTTTAGCATATAATACAATAAATTCCATATATTGCATAGAATATTAACTCAAGCCGTCACGAATTCAGGGTTATTGTAACGTCTATTGTGTCTCGCATACGTATTCTCTCTGAACATATTGCCAACCAGATTGCCGCCGGCGAGGTCGTTGAGCGGCCGGCCTCGGTGGTCAAGGAGCTCCTTGAAAACAGCCTCGATGCCGGCGCAACGCGCATCGCCGTGCAGATTGAAGGCGGCGGCACCCGTCTGATCCGGGTTATGGATAACGGGGCGGGCATGGATGAGGACGACGTCCTGCTTTCCATCGAGCGTCATGCCACCAGCAAGCTGCGGGACGAGAGCCAGCTGGCGGCGATCGCCACCCTCGGCTTCCGGGGCGAGGCCCTGCCCAGCATCGGCTCGGTCGCCCGGCTGACTATCTTGTCGCGGCCCCGGGACCGGGAGACCGGGACCAGGGCCGAGGTCAGGTATGGCCGCCTGCACGCGGTCCATGAAGACGGCTGCGCCCGGGGGACCATTATCGAGATCCGCAGCCTGTTCGGCAATGTCCCGGCCCGTAAGAAATTTCTCAAGTCTGCCCGGACCGAACTGTATCACATAGAAGAAGTTATCCGCAACCAGGCCCTGGCCAGCGTGGATGCCGCCTTTTCTCTGCAGGTGGACGGCCGGCCGGTTCTCGATCTGCCGGCCGGCGGCGGCGTGGAACAACGGGTACGGGACGTCTTCCGCTGTCAGGACCCCTTGCTGCCCGTTGATTTCACGGCCGGGGACGAAAAGAACGGCATCCGTCTGAGCGGCTATTTGCTGCAGCCGGATGCGTCCTCGTCCCGGACCAACCGGCTGCGCATCCTGGTTAACGGCCGGCCGGTGCGGGACCGGATGGTTCGGCACGGCGTGGTCGAGGGATTGCAGGGCTTTCTGATGAAAGGCCAGGCCCCGGCCGGCGCCTTGTTTCTGCAGTTGGCTCCGGCAGAGGTTGACGTCAACGTCCACCCGGCCAAGCTGGAGATCCGTTTCCGTTCTTCCCGGGAGGTGCACCGTTTTGTCGTTCAAGCCGTTGCCGCCGCCATCAGGGCGTACCAGGAAGAGATACGGTCCGACATTTTTTCAATCCCGGCCGCGGCCCCGGAGCAGCCGGCGGCCCCTGTTTTTACCGCCGAGGCACCCCGTCACTTGCCGTCATCCTCGCCGCCGGCGGCGGCAAGTGAGCCCGCAGAGTCGGTCAGGCGGGCGGAGACCATGGTCCGGCAGAGCGCCGAACCCGCGGCCTCCTTTCGTCATGATCCTGAACCGTTTTCGGTCGTCAAGCCGCCGGCCGGTCTTGTCGATTTCACAGGCCTGACCATCATCGGCCAGTTTTTCAAGCTCTACCTCCTCTGCGAACAGGATGACCGGTTGATCGTCATCGATCAGCATGCGGCCCATGAACGGATTATGTACCAACGGCTGAGGCGTGATTATCTGCGCCGGGATATCCCCGGCCAGAACCTGATGTTCCCGGTATCGGTGGAGCTGGATCCCCGGCAGCTCGAGACCCTGAAGCGCTATGACGCCGACGTTGCGCTGCTTGGCTTCGCGGTGGAGGACTTCGGAGAGTCCACCAGGGTGATCAAGGCGGTCCCGGCCCTGGTCAGTCACCTGGACCCGGCGGAGACGCTGGTTGAAATCCTGGAAAGCCTGTATTCGGCGCCCCGTGATGAACCGGCCGCCGTGGTGCCGCCCCGCATCGATCATCTGCTTGCCTCCATGGCCTGCAAGGCCGCGGTTAAGGCGGGCAACCGGCTTGCCCCGGCAGAGATGTTCGAACTGCTGCGCCGGATGAAAGAGAGTGAGCTGTTTTCTCACTGTCCGCACGGCCGGCCGGTGGTCAAGATTTTTTCAAAACAGGATATCGAAAAATGGTTTCACCGGCTCTGATTGTCTCGTCATGGCTTGTGTAACAGCACCGCCGTTGCCTTGATGATTTGCGGGTTGTCCGGGTGTTCTTACAAGGCAAATGTTCCGGCCCGGCATTGGCGGCTGCCGTCCGCTATCCGGGCCGGAGAATAATTTGTTGATTGCTATTATGTGGATACCAGTTATTATCAGTTGTTGGATTGTCAGAATGGCGTTGCCTTTTTGTTCGCTCCTTGGGGGAGCAAAGGGATTCCGCAGTCCAAGATGGGACGAAAAATAAAGAATAGATACGTATTCCCCCGCTGCTTTGGTCTGTCGTCATCCCCTCGCAATTCTTCTTAAAAATCGCTTAGTTATTGAGCTTCTCGGTTGAGAGGCGGCTCCGGATGGCTTGGAGTGAAGCCCCGGGTTCTCACAAAAAATAAGTTCGCTGATTTTTTGGCAATCCCGCGGTTATTCGATTTGTTGATAGAGCGCTCCCTCCCCATTTAAAAGGGGCGGGGTCTCCTGTGAGCGCGCATGATTTGTCCCTAACGGCCTTCGGCCTCAGTTTTTTTCCTCTGCGTCGCTGCCGATAATCCGCGGCAAGAGGGAAACGAAAAACCGCATCGCAAAATCGCTACCGGTCACCGCTTACATGGTTGCCTGATTATACTTGATTATACTCTGACCTGAAAAACAGGGTCAGTAGTGAGGTTGTTTCATGATATCCGTTATTGACACTACACGCTGCAAAACATATCACCTGGGAAACCTGGATCAAATTCCGCAACTTGAGGTCCTCTCCGAGGAACAGCGGTTCGACATTGAAGTGGTTGGTCGCGTGCTTCCTTTCAAGGTCAATAATTTTGTCACGGACGAACTGATCCAATGGGACGACGTTCCGGATGATCCGGTTTTTCTGCTTACCTTTCCCCAGCGAGACATGCTGCGTCCGCATCACTACGACGAGATGGCCGCCCTGATCAGGGCGGGCGCGGACAGGTCGATAATAAGGCGGCTGGCCGACCGGATCCGTCTGGAATTAAATCCCCATCCGGCGGGCCAGCTCAACCTGAATGTCCCGGTCTTTCAAAACGAGCCGTTCTTCGGCATGCAGCATAAATATGACCAGACAGTCTTGTTTTTCCCCAGTCAGGGACAGACCTGTTATGCCTATTGTTCATTTTGCTTCCGCTGGCCGCAGTTCAGCGGTATGTCGACATTCAAGTTCGCCAGCAGTGAGATTGACCTTCTCATCGCCTATCTGCGGGAGCATCCGGAAGTCACCGACGTCCTTTTTACCGGCGGCGACCCCTTGACCATGTCGGCGAATTTGCTTTCTTATTACCTGGAGTCATTGATCCAGGCGGACATCCCCACCTTGCGGAGAATTCGTATCGGCACCAAGACGTTATCGTACTGGCCCTTCAAGTTTTTGACCGACAGGGATGCGGATGAGGTGTTGGCGGTGTTCCGGAGGATAACCGAAGCCGGTAAACATCTCGCCATCATGGCTCATTTCAATCACCCGCGGGAATTGGAACCGCAGGCGGTCAAGGATGCCATCCAGCGGGTCAGAGAAACAGGCGCGGAAATTCGGACGCAATCGCCGCTTTTGGGACGTGTCAACGATCAACCTGAAATCTGGGCGGACCTGTGGAATGAACAGGTGGATCTCGGTTGCGTCCCTTATTATATGTTCATCGCCCGTAATACCGGGGCGCAAGATTATTTCTCCGTCCCCCTGGTAAAGGCCTGGGAAATTTATCAGTCGGCTTCCAAGCAGGTGAGCGGCCTGTGCCGGACCGCCCGCGGGCCGAGCATGTCGACAAAACCGGGCAAGATCCAGGTGATGGGGCCGTGCGAGGTCGCCGGCGAAAAAGTCATTGCGCTGCGTTTTTTACAGGCCCGCAATCCGGACTGGGTCCACCGGCCATTTTTCGCGGAATATAACGACCAGGCCGTGTGGCTGAACGAACTCAAACCGGCTTTCGGCGAGGACCGGTTCTTTTTTGAAGATGAATTGGACCGAATTTACCATGAGAACCTTGGTACGGGTACCGAATAATTTTGAGTAGTTCATGCCGGGGAACAACAGCATAAACAGGGACAGGCCACGGCTTATTTCGTTGTCTGGTTGCCGCAAAACCGATGTCCCCGATTATTTTTATGGAGGAACCCGGTGCAAGATCATTATAAAAAATTTGACCTCACCGGTAAGGTTGCCGTTATTACCGGCGCAAGTGAAGGAATCGGGCGGGACATGGCGATTGGCCTGGCGGAAGCCGGGGTTGACGTTATTATTTGTAGCCGTCGTGAAGAAAAATTATTGGCAGTAAAAAAAAGCGTAGAAAAAACAGGACGCAGCGCAGAAACGTATGTTCTTGACCTGCAACAGGTCAAGGAGATTGCGGGGTTAAGGTCATTTATAAAAACAAAAACGGACAGAGTTGATATTCTGATCAACAATGCCGGCCATGCCGTTACCAAGCCGGCGTGGGATATTTCCGAAAATGATTGGGACGCAATGGTTGACACCGGTTTTAAAGGCCTGTTTTTTTGCTGCCAGGCCGTCGGTTCAATCATGCGTGAGCATGGATATGGAAAAATCATTAATCTTGGTTCCACTTTCAGTAAAAGCATAGTGCCGGGGCGCTCCGTCTACGCAGGAATTAAAGCCGGTATCGATCACCTGACGGAAGCTCTGGCTATGGAATGGGCTCCTCATGGTATCAGGGTCAATGCCCTGGCGCCGACCGCGGTAAACACGCCAAGCCGCCAGGTTACATTGCAAGGTCCGATGTTGGCGAAAGTGCTTTCTCGTATTCCACTTGGCAGGCTTGCAACACCTGATGATTTAATGGGAGCGGTAATATATCTTTCCAGCGAGGCTTCGGATTTTGTTACAGGTCAAACCCTATTCGTTGACGGTGGGTGGGTAGCCGCAAGTTGATATTATTAAAAATGGACAGCTGTGCCTAACCGGGCCGTGGTCGGGTAACTCGTCGTCGCTATTGGCTGCTCAAAATTAAAATTTTTAATAGGGGAAACTATGAAAGACGAAAAGCAGAAGTTGACCACCAATGCCGGCGCTCCCGTACCTGATAATCAGAATGTGATGACTGCCGGCCCTCGCGGTCCGCAGTTGCTGCAGGATGTTTGGTTCCTGGAAAAACTCGCCCACTTCGACCGCGAGGTCATTCCCGAGCGGCGCATGCATGCCAAGGGCTCCGGGGCGTATGGAACCTTCACCGTTACCCACGATATCAGCCGCTACACCAAGGCCGATATTTTCTCGGAGATAGGCAAGAAGACCGAACTTTTTACACGTTTCTCAACCGTGGCCGGCGAGCGCGGCGCGGCAGACGCGGAGCGTGACATCCGGGGATTCGCCGTTAAATTGTACACCGGAGAGGGCAACTGGGACCTGGTGGGGAATAACACTCCCGTCTTCTTCCTGCGTGATCCGCTCAAATTCCCCGATCTCAACCACGCCGTGAAGCGGGATCCCCGGACAAACCTGCGCAGCGCCCGCAATAACTGGGACTTCTGGACATCACTGCCGGAGGCGCTGCACCAGGTCACAATAACCATGAGCGACCGCGGCATTCCCGCCTCCTATCGCCACATGCACGGCTTCGGCAGTCATACCTTCAGCCTCATCAACGCCCGAAATGAACGGCACTGGGTCAAGTTCCATTTTGTCTGCCAACAGGGCATCAAGAACCTCACCGATGCCGAGGCCGAGGCGATTATCGGCAAGTGCCGCGAAAGCCACCAGCGCGACCTCTATGACAGCATCGAGAAGAAGGACTTTCCGAAATGGAAGCTGTTTATCCAGGTAATGTCGGAGAAAGAAGCCGCAGCTTGCCCCTACAATCCGTTCGACCTGACCAAGGTCTGGTTCCGCAAGGACTACCCGCTGATTGAGGTCGGGATAATGGAGCTGAACCGCAACCCGGAAAATTATTTTGCCGAGGTCGAACAGTCCGCCTTCAACCCGGCCAACATCGTCCCCGGTATCGGCTTTTCGCCTGACAAAATGTTGCAGGGCCGCCTGTTCTCATACGGTGATGCCCAGCGTTACCGGCTTGGCGTCAACCACCACCTGATTCCGGTCAACGCCTCGCGCTGCCCCTTCCACAGCTACCACCGGGATGGCGCCATGCGGGTCGACGGCAACCATGGTAGTACTCCCGGCTACGAGCCCAACAGCTATGGTGAGTGGCAACAGCAGCCGGAGTTCTCGGAACCGCCTCTCAAATTGGACGGGGCGGCCGATCATTGGGATTATCGTGATGACGACGACGATTACTACTCTCAGCCCGGCTTGCTTTTCCGGCTGATGAGCCCGGAGCAGCAGGAAGCGCTTTTTGCCAATACCGCCCGGGCCATGGGCGATGCTCCCGAGGAGATCAAGCGCCGCCATATCGGCAACTGCATGAAAGCCGATCCGGCTTATGGCAGGGGCGTGGCCGCTGCCTTGGCCATTTCGCTTGACGATGTATCCGAAGAGGCGTGAAATCATGAGTAAATTATTTGAAGCCGGCTTGATCAACGGTCTGGATCTGAAAAATAGATTCATTCGCTCTGCGACATGGGAGGGCATGGCGACAGTTGATGGGGCTGTTACCCCGAAGCTGGTGCAAACAATGATTGACCTTGCCCGGGGTGGCGTAGGTTTGATTATCAGCGGTCATTCTTATATTTCACCGGCAGGGCAAGGTTCACCATGGCAGTTGGGAATTTATAAAGATGAATTAATTCCCGGTCTGAAAGGGCTTGTCGATGCGGTCCATGAAAACGGCGGGAAAATTTTAATGCAGTTGGCCCATGCCGGAAATTTTGCCGCGGAAGATTTAATCAAGCAGCCGCCCCTGGTGGTCTCGAATTTCGCGGGGCTGGCCGAAACCCCGCGGCGGGAAATAACGAAAAGTGTTATTGTCGAATTAATTTCAGCCTATGCCGATGCCGCCGCAAGAGCGAAGGCGGCAGGTTTCGACGGTATCCAGATCCACTCCGCCCACGGCTACCTGCTGAGTCAATTCCTGTCCCCCGTCTTCAACAAACGTCAAGACGAATATGGCGGTTCAATTCAAAATCGAGCTAGAATTCATCTTGAAATCTACCGCTCCGTACGGAGTGTT
>JAADIK010000016.1 GCA_013151365.1 Deltaproteobacteria bacterium | reverse complement strand
GCCGGGTCATGCTCTTCCAGGTCCTCGGCGTTGATGTACCGGAACTCCACCTTGGCGTGATTCGCGATGCCGCCATGCACCAGGGCCTCGTTCAAACTCTTGTACGACTCCTTGAGGTCCACGTACTTGCCGGTAATGCCGATGGTGACGGTGTGCCGGGGATGCTTGATCCTCTCCACCAGTTCTTCCCACGGCTTGACGTAGGGCGCCCCGGTCCAGATGCCCAGCTTCTCGAGGACCCGGTCATCGAGTCCCTCATCGTGCAGCCGCAGGGGGACCTCGTAGATACTCTCCACGTCAACGGCCGTGATGACCGAGTCCGCCTCCACGTTGCAGAACAGGGCGATTTTTTTCTTCAGGTCCGCAGACAGCGGCGTCTCGGTCCGGCAGACCAGGATGTCCGGCTGGATACCGCTGGCCAGCAGGCCCTTGACACTGTGCTGGGTGGGCTTGGTCTTCATCTCGCCGGCGGTTTTGATGTAGGGCACCAGGGTCAGGTGGATGAACAGGGTGTACTCGCGGCCCAGGTCACCGCGCAACTGGCGAATGGCCTCGATAAAGGGCAGCCCCTCGATATCGCCCACGGTGCCGCCGATCTCGATGATGGCGACATCGACACAGCCGTCGAGCTGCAACACGGCCCTCTTGATTTCATCGGTGATATGCGGAATGACCTGAACCGTGCCGCCGAGATATTCGCCGCGCCGTTCCTTCATGATTACGGAATAGTAGATGCGGCCGGAGGTGTAATTGTTTTTCTGCGCCATGACCGCGTTGGTATAACGCTCGTAATGGCCCATATCCAGGTCGGTCTCGGCCCCGTCATCGGTCACATACACTTCGCCGTGCTGAAACGGATTCATGGTCCCGGGGTCAACGTTGATGTACGGATCCAGTTTCTGAAAGGTTATCGTCATTCCCCGGCTTTCAAGCAGCGCGCCGAGCGAGGCTGCGGCAAGGCCCTTGCCCAGGGAGGAAAGGACCCCACCGGTGATAAAGATAAACTTGGTCTTCTTGGTCGGCTGTTTTTTCATAAAGCGTACCTGTTGGAGGCTTGGCAAAAAAAGAAAAGCGCAGCGTTATACCGCCGCAGAGCAGTTGCAAACTTATACACCAATCCCCGACCCTTGACAAGGTAAGCCGTCACCGTCACCCCATCTTCACGCGGTCGCTCCCGTCCTCGCTCCCGCCCGCATAGAGGGACTATCTGAGTCTCCCTTCGGTCGCTTACCTGCGAACGGCGGCGATACGTAAATCCGTGGCACCTGTGGGCTTACAGGTTAGATGCAAGTAATAAATAACGCAGAGTGTCACTCCCTGTGGCCGGTTATTTGACAAGTTGCCTCGCGGCTTTGTCTCGAAGATTTCGAGCGTTTCGGTTGCCGCCGTTGAGCGCATAATAAAAAACCCCCGCCCCCGCCGGTATAAGCCGGCAGGGGAGAGGGCGTTTTCATCAGAGCGCTGTTGTTTTTTAATAGATGGCGCTGGTTGTCAACTGGTTTTGTTGAGGTGGAAATCCGGATACGCGGAGACTGCGACTTCGGCCTGGTCGAGTCCTGCGATTTCCACTTCGGCGGAGACCCTGAGCGGAACGACCTTATCCAGCAGCTTGAAGAACGCATACATTACCACGAAGACAAAGATGACGTTGGTCACGACACCGATGCACTGGGCAATAAACTGCGAGGAGTTTCCATAGAACAGTCCCTTGACGGTGCCGGCGACGCCGTTGATCCCGTCGCCGTAGGTCCCGTCGGCAAAAAGGCCCAGCGACAAAAGTCCCCAGGCGCCATTGACGCCGTGGACGGAAATCGCGCCGACCGGGTCATCAATTCTCAGTACCCGTTCGACAAAGAGTACGCTGATGCAGAGGAGAATGCCGGCAATGGCGCCGATGATGACGGCGGAAACCGAATTAACGTAGGCGCAGGGCGCGGTGATGGCGACCAGGCCGGCCAGCAGTCCGTTGGCAGCCATGGAGACATCGGGCTTGCCGTAGAATTTCCACATGTAGAACATGGCAAAGAGCGCTCCGGATGCGGAGGCCAGCATGGTGTTGGTGGCGATGACGCCGATCCGCAGGTCGCCGCCGGCCAGGGTCGAGCCGGCATTGAAGCCGAACCAGCCGAAGGCGAGAATGAAACAACCGGTGATTGCCATGGGAATGTGGTGCCCCGGTATGGCGTTCACTTTTCCGTCCTTGTCAAACTTGCCGATACGCGGCCCGAGGATAATGGCCCCTGCCAGTGCCGCAACGCCGCCGGTCATATGGACGACCGAGGAGCCGGCAAAATCGAGAGTCCCGTGTCCAATTCCGAAATTGGCCCCCAGCTGCGACAGCCAGCCGCCGCCCCATATCCAGTTGCCATACAGCGGGTATACGAACATCGCGATAAAGAAGGCGTAAAAGACAAATGATTTGAAGGTCCAGCGTTCCGCCATTGATCCGGTCGGAATCGTGGCGGTGGTGTCCATGAAGACCATCTGGAAGAGAAACAGGGAGAAGATCGCCGCATCATAGGTGCTGCCGGAAAGGAAAAAACCTTTTGTCCCGAACAGGCCGAAATCATGTCCGAAAAGATTGACCACGAATTCATTGTTCAACAATCCGGTGCCGCCGCCGAGGCTGCCGACATTGCCGACGCCGCCCATCTGGAGGGCAAACCCGCAGATCCAGTAGCCGAGCATGCCGATGCCGTAGACCATCATGTTCATGGCCATGGTGTGACCGGCATTCTTGGCCCGCGTAAACCCGGTTTCCGCAAGGGCGAAGCCGGCCTGCATGAACATGACGAGAAAGCCGCAGAGCAGGGTCCACATGAAATTGATGGCAATCCGGTTATGACCGATGACGTCCGCCAGCTTGACGGCCAGCGGCTCCTTTTTTCCCATCGTTATCATGTCCGCTTGTGTGGGGGCATTGTTGGTGGCGCCGATCACGTCCGCCGCGCCGCCGGTATTCGCGCCGGAGGGGTCCGGCATCAGCGTGGCCGCTGCCGCGGTTGTTGGCAGGAGATTGGGCAGTTCATTTCCGGCATAGACCATGCCTGAAATAAACAACAGCATCACAAGGGACAATACACTTAATCGCTTCATTTCACTTCTCCACTTTTTATTTTTTGCCGGATGCCGGCAGGTTCAAATTAACATACTGCAAGACCGGTTCCAATCAGCCATAACGCAGGTTGTTCCGTCTATCCAAAACAAAATCCGTGCCATTTTTAATATATTGTTTTTATTTAATATTTAGCGGCTCTGTCGCAAACTCGGTTTAACGAACCGGATTCCCGTCTATGCGGGGATGACGGAACGTTTGCTCTTGTTCTCGTCCCCGGGGACCGGCCCCCCGGGGACGCGGGAGAAACGCGGATTTTGGCTGAATTTGGTTAACGGTTATTTGATATTTTGTTTTTGTCAATTTTGCATTTTTGTAATTTTTTGTAAATTGCTATACGTTTTTGTATGATGTTGCGGTTTTTGTTGACTATGAAATGGTAGGGTATTTTTGGACTCTTTTTTAAAAGGGGATTTTATAATTCGTGAAGAGGTGTTCAATGAAAAAAAGCGAAGGAAATATACCCGGGACTTTAAAGAAGAAGCGGTTGCTCCGGCCCGATTTGTAACGGCAGGGCGGGGCGCCCGAGAATGGATTCGGGCTTCGAGGCACGCGGCAGGGAATCGGGGTGCCTGTGAGGCTTACCGGGAGAGGCGTCGTTATGGCCGGGGCCGGACAGGGGCCTCCCTTTTATCGGGAGGCCCTTCCTGTTGCCTGGAAAGCGGCGGGGCTCAGTGTTTAAAAGAGCGCTGGCCGGTGAACATCATGGCGACCTGCGGGTCGGCCTGGTTGCAGGCCTCGATGGACTCGTAATCGCGCATGGAGCCGCCGGACTGGAGAATAGCGGTAATACCTTCGTGAATCCCCACATCCGCGGCATCGCGGAAGGGAAAGAAGGCGTCGGAGATCATGACCGACCCGGGCAGGCCGGCCCGGTCCGCTTTAACCTTGGCATCGATCTCTTCCTTGTCTGCCCGGTCTCTTTTGCCCTGCTCGACCGCCAGCGCCAGGTCGGCGTAGGGGCAGCCGAATCTGTCAAAGCAGGTAATATCGGCGTACTTGATGTAGGCCTTGTGCACGGCAATTTCCGCCACCCCGACCCGGTCCTGTTCGCCGGTGCCGATGCCGGTGGTGCAGCCGTCCTTGACGTAGATGACCGAGTTGGAGGTGACGCCGTGTTCAACCGCCCAGCCGAAGATCATGTCGTCGATCTCCCGCTGGGTGGGCTGGCGTTCGCAATGGTAATCTTTGCCTTTGTGGGTGGCTGTTGCCGGTTTGAGATCATCGACCGAGCGGATGGTGTTGATTGCCGACTGTTGCACGATAATGCCGCCGTCGATGAGGCTTTTGAAGTCGACGAAACGATATTTTTCAAAGTCGGCCAGCCGGTCGATGCGGCTTATGCGGATGACCCGCAGGTTTTTCCGCTGGGCCAGGATCTCGAGGGTTCCCTCGTCGAATTCGGGCGCACAGACCACTTCGAGATAATTTTTCGCCATGAGTTCGGCCGTTTCCCGGTCAATGGCCTTGCTGGTAATGACCGCGCCGCCAAAGGCGGCAATACGGTCGCACCGGTTGGCCTTGTCATAGGCATGGGCCAGCGTATCGCCGATGGCCGCGCCGCAGGGGTTGTTGTGCTTAAGGATTACCGCGGCCGGTTTGTCCACCAGGTATTTGAGGATGTTCAGGCCGTTGTCCACGTCGGTCAGGTTGATTTTGCCCGGATGCTTCCCGACCTGCAGCATGTCGTCCACCGTGATGCCGCTGACCAGGCCGTTGCCCGGTTTGATAAAGGCGCAGTCGCCCAGGACCAGGTTGCCGTTGACCAGCTCGAACAGGGCCGCCTCCTGGTTGGGATTTTCGCCGTAACGCAGGCCCCGCTCCTCCGTGGTGCCGTCCTCCTTGGTAATCTTCCAGGTTTTTTTCCGGTACACCAGGGTCTGGTCGCCGAACGAGATGGTCATATCCAGGGGAAAACTGTCGCCCAGGATGGTCGAATACATTTTTTTGATATCACCCATGATTTTTCACTCCGTCTTTTAAGTTAGTGGTATTTCCCTATACCTGAAATTCCCGGTCCCAGTCTTTGCAGACCGGGTCGAAGCCTTTGGCGGCGACCATGGCGCACACCTCGTTCATGGTGCGGAGATCGCCGATACTGAACTGCTCTCCGTCATGCTCGCCGCTGGTGTAGCCGCCTGGGGCCGTGCATGAACCGGCCGAATAGCGGGTCGGCGCCAGTCCCAGCATGCCGTCACGGAAACGGGCCTCCTCCCGGGTGGATAAGATCAGGCCGACATCAGGGTCAAAGAGGCGCAGGCTGAACATCAGTTGGCTCAGATTTTTTTCGCTCACCGTCACCAGGGGCTCGAAGGCCCCGGCCGCCGGCCGCAGCCGGGGAAAGCTGACGGTAAAGGAGGTCTGCCAGAACCTCTTGCGCAGCCACTGCAGGTGCAGGCCCAAGGCCAGTCCCTCGGCCCGCCAGTCCGCGAGTCCCAGCAGCGCGCCGATGCCGATTTCCCGGTAACCGGCGGCCCCGGCCCGGTCAGGGGTGTCGATCCGGTAGTCATAGTCACACTTTTTGCCGGCGAGATGCACCCGGTCGTACACCCGGCGGTCATAGGTCTCCTGGTAGACGGCCACTGCCGTGATACCCGCCTTGAAAAGCCGGTCGTACTCGTCCTCGTCCAGCGGTTGCACCTCGATGGACAGGGCCGCGAATTTGTCGCGCAACCTGAGGGTGATCGCTTCCAGGTAATCCACTCCCAGGGTCTTTGGCGCTTCGCCGCTGACCAGCAGGATGTGCCGGAACCCCCGTTCATACAGGATCATGGCCTCGGCCTCGGCCTCGTCCAGGGTCAATTTGCGCCGGGGAATGGGGTTGCCGGCGGCAAAGCCGCAGTAGGCGCAGCGGTTGATACAGAAATTGGAGAGATAGAGCGGGGCATAGATCTGGGTGGTCCGGCCGAAACGCTGAATGGTGATCTCCCTGGACCTCGCCGCCATCTCGGGCAGGAACTGTTCAGCGGCCGGGGAGAGCAGGGCGGCCAGGTCATGGATATCGAGCCGTTTCCTGGTAAGGGCGGCGCGGACATCGTCTCCGGTTGCCGGGGCGAGCCACTGCCTGAGCTGTGAGAATTGTGGAATAGACGGCGGCATCAGGCTTGGATGAAGTTCAGGTCAGCCGTTACCATGCCGGACAGGGGCGATGAGGCGCTGGCGGTTTTTGATTGCCGGCCCAGGCCGGCTTCAAAGGCCTCGCGGCCCGCTTCGACCGCCGCCTTAAAGGCGCGGGCCATCCGGACCGGGTCGCCGGCCACGGCCAGGGCGGTGTTGACAAGCACCGCGTCGGCACCCATTTCCATGGCCTGGGCGGCATGGGAGGGAGCGCCGATCCCGGCGTCCAGCACGACCGGTACCCGGGCCTGGGCGATGATGATTTCCACCTGCATGGTTGTCCTGATCCCCTGGTTGGTGCCGATGGGGGAGGCCAGCGGCATTACCGCCGCCGCCCCCACGTCCTGCAGGCGCAGGGCCAGGATGGGGTCGGCATTGATGTAAGGCAGCACCGTGAAGCCCTCCCGGACCAGCTCCTCCGTGGCCTTCAGGGTGTCGACCGGATCGGGCAGCAGGGTGCGGGGGTCCGGCGTCACCTCCAGCTTGAGCCAGCTGGTGCCGCTTGCCGCCCTGGCCAGGTGCGCCAGGCGGATGGCCTCGGCTGCGTTCCGGGCGCCTGAAGTGTTGGGGAGAAAGTGAATTTTGTTCAGGTCCAGGGCGGTCATGATGTCGTCTGCCGGGTTTTCCAGGTCGACGCGGCGCAGGGCGACCGTGACCATCTCCGAGCCGGAGGCCTCGACGGCCTGACGCATGATCGAACTCGATGCGAATTTGCCGGTGCCGACAAAGAGCCGGGAAGAGAATGATGTATCGGCGATGCTCAGCATTTCAGCCGCCTCCTACGAAACGGATCAGTTCAACCTTGTCGCCGTCTTTCAGCTCCGGCAGAGGGTCCTGGCCGGGCTTGATGATCCGGCCATTGATCTCGACGACCACGGTGTCCGGCTGCAGGTTCAGCGAATCGAGCAGAGCGCTCAGGGTGATGTTATGATCAAGGTTTTTTTGTTGGCCGTTTAATATAATTTGCATTTTTATAATATGGTTGAGGGTCGGACGGTGATACACCGTTGACCGCGCACGGATTCAGGTAAACATCATAATCCGATATGAGTGGCTTGCCAACTCTGATTTTGGCTGTTTGACGCGGTCCGGTTATTTGTTGATCGGGAAACGATCTATTGAACTTGGCCGGTCTGCGGGGCAACGTGCCCGGCGGGTTCGACGCACCGCTGCCGCAGGACGGCATAGGCGCCGACAACGGCATTGTCGCCGATTTGACAGTCATGCAGCAGGACGCCGGGCTCAAGGAGACAGCCGCTGCCGATTGTCGAGCGGCCGGTGATTTGCACGCCGGGATGGATAACGGTGTCCCGGCCGACAGGGATATCCTGGGCGACAAAGATGGTTTCCGGGCCATACATGGTCACGCCGGCAAGCATCAGCTCCCGGTTGCGCCGCCGTTGCAGCTCTTGATGGGCCTGCGCCATTTCAAAGCGCGAGTTGACTCCCAGCACGTCAATGGCTTCCGGGTGGTTATACTTATGGACCTTGCGTCCCTGCCGGTTGGCAATGGCGACGATATCGGTCAGGTAGACCTCGCCCTGGCTGTTGTCGGTGCCCACCTCCTTGAGAGCGCTGAAGAGAAACGCGCGCTCGACCAGGTAGATACCGGCATTGATCTCCTTGAGTCGCAACTGTTCGGCAGAGGCGTCCTTCTGTTCCACGATCGCCAGGACCTCGCCCTGTTCGCTGTTGATGATCCGGCCGTAGCCGGAGGGGTCGGTCAGGACGGTGGTCATCAGCGTGACCCCGGCATCGGTTGACCGATGCTGCCTGATCATGGCATCAAGGGTCTCCGGCCGGATAAGCGGCGTGTCCCCGCAGAGAATCATGATGGTCCCGGCTCCGGCGCAGGCCTGTTCCGCGCAGAGCACGGCATGGCCGGTGCCGAGCTGTTCTTCCTGGCGCACGGTGGTGACCGGGTAAGCCCGCAGAGACGCTGTCACCGCCCCGGACTGGTGGCCGACAACAACTGCCGTTGCCTCGATAGAGCTTTCGGCCACTGCATCGAGCACATGGTGGAGCATGGGTTTAAAGAAGACCTCGTGCAGCACCTTGGCCCGGGAGGATTTCATGCGGGTGCCCTTGCCGGCGGCCAGGACAACGGCGGTGATCATGTTGTTCATATCATGTCGTCGGGTACGGGTTAATGGTGAGGCGGCTCGGATTCATCCGTCTTCAGCCGCGCAGTTTTTCGGGATGCAGAAGATTCTTCTCCATGTTCCTGATTTCGTCGATCCCGGAGACGACTATTTCGGGATCGGTGCACAACTGTTCCGCCGGCAGCTTGTTGTCATAATCGACATTGCTCAGCAGGTACTTCATGCAGTTGAGCCGCGCCTTTCGTTTGTTGTCCGAGCGAATAATGGTCCAGGGGGCGATGGTGCGGTTGGACTCGTTGAGCATCTGGAATTTTTTGACACTGTACTGGTCCCAGTATTTTTGGGCCAGGTTGTCCACGGGCGACAGTTTGAACTGCTTGAGCGGATCGGTTTTGCGGGCCTCGAAACGGTGGGCCTGCACATCCTTGGAAACCGAAAAGTAGAATTTGAACAGTTTTATGCCGTCCTTGACCAGGAGTTCTTCAAAGAGCGGCACGTCCTTGAGAAAACGTTTGTGCTGCTCATCGGTGCAGTAGCCCATGACCGGCTCGACCATGGCCCGGTTATACCAGGAGCGGTCGAAGAGGACCAGTTCGCCGGCCGCCGGCAGGTGGGGGACGTAGCGCTGAAAATACCATTGGCTGGTCTCGGTGTCGCTGGGCTTGCTCAGGGCCGTGACCCTGGCGCCCCGGGGATTAAGAAAGGTGGTGATCCGCTGAATGGTCCCCCCCTTGCCGGCGGCGTCCCGGCCCTCGAAGATGAGCAGGATCCGCATGCCCGTGGCCTTCATGTGTTTCTGCAGTTTCATAAGTTCGATCTGCAGCGTTTTCAGCTCGATCTCGTATTCAAGCTGTGACTGTTTGATCCAGATGGGAACCCGGTTGCTCCCCTTTTCCTTGTCTTTGAACTTATAGGCGGTTCCTTCAAGAAGCCTGAACTTGGCCAGGGATTTTTTATTTTTTTTCTTGTCCGTCATGTCTCTCGTCCCCATGGTTGGTTTTTAAGGGACTCGGAAAATAGTCATGTCCCCGGATTACGTCCCCGGTTCGGGAGGCGCAGGTATATCGGTATTTTTCGAATTTCTCGGTATTGTGAACCGCCGGGGAAAATCCGATCAGGAGAGGAATTTTCCGTATGTCTTACGTTCTTTATTCATGATTTCCAGCTCCTTGTTGCCGGGAATAATGATTTTTGGATCCGGTGTGAAGTCAAGGGTCCGGCGGCGACCGATGTACTTGATGGCGCTGAGGATCAACTTCATGGTCTGCAACCGGGCCTGGTGCTTGTCGTCGGATCTGACGATGAACCATTTGGAGTCCTTGGTATGCGTCTTTTTCAGCAGCCGGTATTTCATTTTTGTAAAATCATCCCATAATTCCTGGGCCTGCAGGTCGACCTCGCTTAGTTTCCATTGCCGCAACGGATCATTTTTCCGCCGTTCAAAACGTTTGGCCTGCTCCTCCTTGGAAACCGAAAAATAGAGCTTCAGCAGGAAGGTTTTTTTATCATCGATAAAGTTGCGTTCGTAACTGGCCACTTTTTTCATGAAACGTTTGTATTGCTCCTGGGTGCAGAAGCCCATGACCGGCTCAACCAGGGCGCGGTTGTACCAGGAACGGTCAAAGAGGACGATTTCGCCGGACCTGGGAAACTGCTCGATATAGCGTTTCATGTGCAATTCGGTGCGCTGGGTCTCGCTGGGCTTGCCCATGGCCACGACCCGGTAATGCTTTTCATTCATATATCGTGTTATCCGGCGGATGGTGCCGCCCTTGCCCGAGGCATCCCGGCCGTCAAAGAGAATGATTACTTTTTTGCCGGTTCGTTCCAGGTGACGCTGCAGCTTGATGAGTTCAGCCTGAAAGGGTTTCATCTCCTCGGCATTGTAGTAGTGTTCGAAGGCGGTTTCGAGGATTTTATCCTTGTCTTCGTCACTCAGGACCTTACGGATTTTTTTCCAGTGTTCCGAAGATGCCCCTAGGGTATCGATATTTTGATAGATTCGATCCAGTGCCTCCTTGATGACGGTAGACATCCGCACCGGAGGGGGCGTTGTCTCCTGCTCTTCGTTATGTTTTATATCTTTTTTCTGCTTGGCTTTCGCTGCCATGTCAATCTCCATGATGGATATAATATGAACCTGAATCCGTGACGGCTTGAGGTGGTATTACGTGTAAGTTTTCATACATTATTGTCGAATAGGCGCATTCTCCGGTTTTTGCCGCGCCACCCCGCAGTCCAGCAGGTAACGGATACAAGGTAAAAAGCATTTCCCGGGTTCGACAGGTTCGGACCAGGGAAATTCGTTTCCGGATGGCCGCAAATATTTTTACCACGTAGGCTCAACGCATCAAGATTTCGAAAAAATAAGAAACGCCAACTATATAATATTTACGAGTTTATCGCAAGGAGGCGATTGCCGGTAACTATCCCCCCCGTATCCGTGACGGCTTGAGGTGATATTTTATGCAATCGTGAATTTATTGCATTATTGTCACATAAAAGCATTTTTCGGTCTTTGCCCCGCCGGCCGGCGCGGCGCCGATTCTACCAATTAATTTCTTTAGTTCAGCTTCCTGCCCATCCGGTACATCTTTTCGTAGATGGGGGGCAGGTGATTTTTCTTTAAGGCCGATATGACCATCTCGATATCATAGGGACAGCGAAAATGTTCGACTTTTATCCCGGCCGCGGTCAGCTCCAGGACGGCGTATGAGCCATCGGGACATCCGTCGAACATCCGGCCGACCGAGCCGGGATTGATGAAGTGAACGTGGTCGATTTTTTTGTGGTACGGCGAGTGGGAATGGCCGGAGATGACGATATCGCAGTCACTCTCTGCTGCCAGTTCGCGAAAGCGGGCCGCCGGCGTTTCCTGAAAGAGAAATTCGTTATGGTGGGCCGGGCTGCCGTGGAACAGGCCGAGGCGGTGACCGGCCACCTCAAGTTTCATGGTTTTTTTAAGTTGCCGGAGGAATTTTTTGTTGCCGGGCGTCAGGTGGTCCGCCGTCCAGGTGTACATGATCCGTTTTTCCTCCAGGCGTGGTTTTTTAAAGGTTTTTCCCGCCAGCAGCTTCAGCACCTTGATATCGGTGTTGCCCAGAATGGAAAGCGCATGATGACGGCACAGCCAGCCAAGAGTCTCGTTGGGAAACGGGGCGTACACCGTGGAGTCGCCGCAGTTGCAGATCAGGTCAAAGGCCGTGCCGGCGGTTTGCGCCGCCACGGCTTCGAGGGCCGGAGCGTTGCCGTGGATATCGCTGAGCAGGAGAATTTTCATTTGCCGGGGGTCGTGTTCATCCGTGGTTCCCTCCCGTGACGGAGTAAAACAGTAATAATAGTTCACCGCGCCGCCCGGCGGTTCGCCCGATAACTAATGCAAGGTAAGAGTTCACCCGTGCCCCATATTCGTGCAAGCAGGGCGAGTAGCCATAGTCCCTCTATGCAGGGAGCCCTGATCGTGCGAATATGGGGTGCGTGTTGATTCAACGGTGCGGATTGATTCAATTCACCATGGTTAACTAAACCCGGTTATTTGACTATTCTCTAAGAGTTCACCCGTGCGCCATATTCGTGCAATCAGGGTGAGCAGCTATAGTCCCTCTATGCCGTGAGCCCTGATCGTGCGAAGATGGGGTGCGGGTGGACTCTTAGAGGTTAGAGCAGGGGGCCGACCACCAGCGCGCTGTTCTCCTTGAAACGGTCAAAAAAACTGCGCTGTTTTAGCCGTTCCGTGTCCAGTTGATAGGTTCCCTTCAGGTATTCCTGCTGAATTTTCCTGAGTTCGGCGGTGAATTCCTTGTTGTAGACAAAGAGGGTCAACTCGAAGTTGAGCCAGAAGCTGCGCATATCGAGATTGACGGAACCGATCAGGCTGAAGTCGTTGTCCACCGTGATGGTTTTGGCGTGGAGCAGTCCTTCGGTAAAGAGCATGATCCGCACGCCGGCCATGGCCAGCCGCTCATACAGGGCATTGCTGGCATAGTGAACGAGTTTGGAATCGTTTTTTTCCGGGACGATAATGGTGACCTCGACACCACGGTCGGCGGCCGATTTCAAGGCGGCCAGGATGGCGTTGTCGGGAACAAAGTAGGGGGTGGTCAGGATCAGTTCCTGGCGCGCGGCATAGATGGTGGTAAGAAGCAGGTTGTGAATGGCCTCTTCGGCAAAACCGGGCCCTGACGGGACAAGTTGCACCGGCGCCTCGCCGATTTTTTCCACCGGGTGGATATCGGCCAGGTCGATCAGGTCGTGGACGCTGGCATTGCTCTCTATCGTCCAGTCGGATAAAAAGGTGGCCGTCATCGCCTCCACGACCGGCCCTTCGACCCGGACCATGGTATCGATCCAGCGGCCGACATTTTCGTTCTGTTTAAAG
>JAADIK010000155.1 GCA_013151365.1 Deltaproteobacteria bacterium | reverse complement strand
GGCGCCGCTGCTCGCCGACCTGTTGGCCGGGCCGCGGCCACGGCCGGAGATTATTGTCGCCGACGGCGGCAGCACGGACCGCACTCTGGATCTGGCCCGGCGGCCGGGGGTCCTGGCGGTCTCCTCCCGGCCGGGCAGGGGGCCGCAGCAAAACCAAGGCGCCCGGGCCGCCTCCCGGGATACCCTGTTGTTTCTGCACTGCGACACCCGCTTGCCCGAGGACTTTGCCGTTCATGTCCACGCCATTCTTGGGCGGCCGCAAACGGCGGCCGGAGCGTTCCGGCTGAAAATCAATGGACCGGGAGCAGGGCTGCGGCTCGTTGAATGGGGTGTCGGCCTGCGCTCGAGACTGCTGCAGATGGTGTATGGTGACCAGGCGATCTTTGTCCGCAGGAAAACATTCCACCAGGCGGGAGGTTTCGCCAACCGGACAATCCTTGAAGATCTTGATCTTATTCGCCGCCTGCGGCGTCTCGGCAGGATCAGGGTGGCCCCGGCCGCGGTCACGACCTCGGCCCGGCGCTGGCAGCGCCTGGGCATAACAAGGACAACCCTGTTGAACCAGGTCATGCTTGCCGGTTACCTGGCCCGCGTCAACCCGGAAAAACTGGCCCGTCTCTATTACGGCGGAACCAAAGGCTCCCGGGCTGGCAAACCGGGAAAGAGCGGCTGAACTCAAACCTGTTTCTTTTCCCGGACCGGCCCCGGAGTGGAAGCCTTTTTGTCCGGTTTGATCGCCGGTTCCCGGGGAATAAAAAGCCGGCGCAGTTCAGGATTACGAATGACCTCCTGGACAATTTCCGCGCCCCGGGCCAGGAACTTGGAACTCAGCGAGTTGCGCACCAGGTTATTGGATGACGACAGGCCGGCGCTCAGGGCCATGTGGAGAATGGCCGCCACGAAAAAGGCCTTGAACGCGCCAAGCCCGAGACCGAGGAGGCGGTCAAACCAGCCCAGCAGGGAAATATCCATAACCAGCTGCAAAGCTTTGCCGGTCAGGATCAGGAGAAAGGCGCCGACGATAAAAAGGACGGCAAAACTTATAAAAAAAACGACCTTGGGATTTTCAATAAACCTCCCGACATAGGGCATCAGATAATCGCTGTACCGGCCGGCCAGCCAGTAACTGCCGACCAGGGCCAGGAAGGCGGCAAGCTGGCGCATAAAACCGATCCAGGCCCCGCGAATGATAAAAACAATAAAAATCAGAGCAACGATAACGTCGAATGAGGTAATATCACTGATATTGATCATTTGCTTACGATAGGATAGAGGGCTAAGAGAGGTTCAGTTGACTTTATTTTTTTCATTATACTTCACCGGCCGGATATGACAAGACAATGTCTGGCCGCCGACAGCCGGCCGTTTTCCCTGTCATCATTTTTCACCAGGGCCGATACGTTGCTCCCCGGCCTGCCTGTCCGCTATTGCCGGCACGACGACCCTTCGCCGTTCTGCCTGGCCCTGATCGACCTGGCCGCGCTGGCGGAAAAGCTGAAAAACGAGGAGGAACGGCAAATACTGCTTGGCCTGCTCTCCGAGCGGGAGAAAGCGCTTTTCGCCACCTATACCTATACCAAGCGACAAGGCGAGTGGCTGGGCGGCAGGTTGGCCTGCAAATACGCGACACTCAGCCTGCACGGCAGGGTAAACGCCCCGGAAGCCGAAGAGTTTGCGGCCGTCTCGATTCTGCCGGCCAAGACCGGGCGGCCGGAACTGATCCACCATGGCGGTCACGGGCCCGGGCCGGGCATCTCCATATCTCACAGCAGAGGCTATGCCGTCGCCATGGCCGCCCGGACGCAACGGTGCGGCATCGATATTCAGAAGATCAGCAAAAAAATCATCCAGGTGCAATCCCGTTTCGCGGCAGCCGATGAGCTTGACTGCCTGCGGCGCTGTGCGCAGGGACTGGGAGAAACGGAACGTCTTACCCTGCTCTGGTCCGCCAAGGAGGCCCTCAAGAAGGCGTTGCTGCACGATCAACCGGCCGTTTTCCACGGCCTTTCCCTGCACAGCCTGCACCGGAATCATTTTTTTTCACTCCACTTGAATTATCCGGGCGGCGGAGCGCAGCCGGCCAGGATTACCGCGGCCAAACTGGATCGTTTCGTGCTGGCCTTTTACCCCGGCAAAGAGCATCATGCCTGAACTGCCGGAAGTCGAAGTTACGCGCCGGGGACTGCAGCCGCACCTTGTCGGCCGCACCGTCCAGGGCGTCCGCTGGAGCAACAGGCGGCTCCGCGCCCCCATGCCGCGGAAATTTCTCGATCTCTACATCCGGGGCGGCCGGGTGGCCGCCATCGACCGGCGGGCGAAATACCTGTTGATCAGAATGACCAACAAGAGCGTCCTCCTCGTTCATCTCGGCATGAGCGGCCACCTCGGCCTTTTTCCGGCAGCCGACTCCCGAGCCCGGCACGATCACCTTTGCCTGCTGCTGGACAACAACCTGGAGCTGCGCTTTAACGACGCCCGCCGGTTCGGCGCCGTCTATGTCTGGCCGCCGTGGCAGGCGGCAGCCCTGGAGAACGAATTTTCAGCCCGGCTCGGCCCGGAGCCCTTCAGCGAGGAGTTGAATGCCGGCGAGATGTGGCGCAGGGCTCAAGGAAAAAAACAGGCTATAAAAAATTTTCTTATGGATTCACGGATGGTAGCGGGGATCGGCAACATCTATGCCAACGAAATCCTCTTTGCCGCCGGAATCCATCCGCAGACACCTGTTCACATGATAAAAAAAGACGCGTGGCAAAACGTTGTCGCCTCGTGCCGGGCGGTCCTCGCCCGGGCCATCGAGGCGGGCGGCTCAACCATCTCCGACTTTCTCGACGCCGACGGAGAACCGGGATATTTTCAGTTGCAGTTCCAGGTGTACGGCCGGGCCGGTGCCGGGTGCCGACAGTGCGGGCAAGAGCTGAAAAAAACGGTACTCGGCGGCCGGGCGACTTATTTTTGCCCGGTCTGCCAGCCATTGCAAAAGCCGTAACGACTCAGGGAAAAGACATGGCGGCGCGGTTCCGAAACAGCTTGGCCGCGGCATATTGACATACAATTTAACATACGGTAGAATGTCTATTTTGCAGCCGCCTGTCGGCGGGCAAAGGTGAAACCGAATATAGAGAAAACAAAGCGTTCTGCAGATTGGTGATTGTATGGCAAAAAAAATGGTAACAAATCCCGCGTTCAGCGCCGAAGTCATGGCCGAGCCGGGGGGTGAGCACTTAAACAGTTGTTTTTCCTGCGGTGCCTGTTCCGGAATCTGTCCGGTGAGCCAGGCCATTCCCGAGTTTGATCCCCGCAAGATCATCCACATGATCCGCATGGGCCTGTCGGAACGCCTGCTGTCATCGGACCTGCTCTGGTACTGCTCCGGTTGCCGGAGTTGCGTGCCGGTCTGTCCGCAGGAAGTCGGTTTTGCCGATATTATCGGGGCCGTTGCCAAGCTGGCGCTCAAAAAGGGTTATGTGACCCGCGAACAGCTGGTTGCCAAAGGCAAGGCGGCCGAGGTACAACGCGACCTCTGCGTTTCCTGCCTGACCTGTGTTCGGGTCTGCCCCTGGAGTATCCCGAAAATCGATGGTGACGGCGTTGCCGTTATCGAGGTCGAAACATGCCGGGCCTGCGGCATCTGCGTGGCAGAGTGTCCCGCCCAGGCCATTGTTCTGAAGGAATCCGAGGACGAGCGTTTGCTCGCTGCCTGCGGTATGCCATAAATCAGTGGAGATGCGGATGAGTTTTACTCCCGATATCAGGTTGTTCAGTTGCCATTACACGTCCCAGCAAAGTTGCGTCGGCGAGGGCCGGGAACTGCAGGAACTGGGCTTTCCGGAAAATGTCCGGCTTTCCCGGGTGAACTGCACCGGCAAGCTTGAGGAGATAACGCTGCTGAAAGCGTTTGAAGACGGAGCGGACGGCGTCTATGTCGTCGGCTGCCCGACCGATTCCTGCCATAACCTGCAGGGCAGCCAACGGGCGGCCAAACGGGTCGAAGCGGTCAGGCAGGCCCTGGGCGAGATGGACGTGGAGCCGGACCGGATCCGGATGTATCATTTGCCGCGCGGCCTGCATCCGGAATTCATCGACGCGGCCCGGGAAATGAATCAACGAATTCAGGAGATGGGGCCCAGCCCCTTCTGATCCTCCTGGATCCGTGACGGCTTATCTGCACCGTTCCCGAACGCTCACGGATTCAGAATTATTTATTGACAGGGTCGGCTGCGCACGGGGCCGCTACTTGAAACTCGACAGGAGTTCGACATGATTGTCGCTGAACGAAAACCTTTGGCAGAAATCCTTGAAATGGTCAAGGACTGTAAAAAAATTCTCGTCCTGGCCTGCCGGGGATGCGTTACCGTCTGTTCGGCCGGCGGTGAGCGGGAAGCGGAGATTCTCGCCTCCCTGGTCCGTCTGGGCCTGAAGAAAAACGGCTGCCGGGCCGAGGTCATTGAGGGCTCGCTGGTCCGTCAGTGCGACAAGGAATACATTGACGCCATCGACGAGTGGCAGGGCCAGTACGATGCCATCCTGTCAACGGCCTGCGGTGTCGGCGTCAACTTTATTGCCAATCTCCGGCCCACGGACAATGTCTATCCGGCGCTGAACACCACCTTTTTCGGGGGTTCCGCCGAACAGGGCGTCTGGAGCGAACAGTGCGCGGGCTGCGGCAACTGCGTCCTGCACTTGACCGGCGGCCTCTGTCCGGTTGCCCGTTGCGCGAAAAGCCTGATGAACGGTCCCTGCGGCGGCTCGGTCGACGGCCATTGCGAAATCAATCCGTCCGTGGACTGCGTCTGGCAGATGATTTATGATCGCATGGGCCGCCTTGACCGCCGGCAGGAACTAACGGCCGCCGCGCCGATCCGGGACTGGTCGACCGCCGGCCATGGCGGTCCCCGCAAACGGATTCGCGACGACCTGACCGTCTGAGCGCACCCCCGGCATGCTGCGCATCCCAATGACCCCTGAACTGTCGCTACGGGATGCGCAGCATGCCATTCTTGATCGAATCACCCTCCTTGCCCCGGAAAACACTCCCCTGCCCCGAGCCCTTGGCCGGATCTCCGCCGTTTCCCTGAAAAGCACCGTACCCAAACCGGCCTTTGACCAGTCGACCAGGGACGGTTACGCCGTGGCCGCGGTACCGGCGAGTGTCCTTGGCCGGAACGACCTGGTCTCATTACGCCTGGCCGGAGAGGTGGCGGCCGGCGATCTTGACCGGCTTACCGTGCGCCGGGGCGAGGCCGTCAGGATCATGACCGGGGCCATGCTGCCCGCCGGCACGAAACGCGTCATTCCCTGCGAAGCCTGCCGGGAAGAAGAGCGGGGGCGGATTGCAATACCGGCAACGGCGTTCGGCGAACCCTGCCGCTTTATCAGAAAACGCGGCAGTACCCTGGCGGCCGGCAGGGTGCTTGTCCCGCAAGGCCGGTCGATCCGGCCCGATCATCTTCTTTCCCTGGGCGAAAATAATTATACAGACCTGCCGGTATTCCGGCAGCCCCGGGTGACCGTGTTATGCACGGGCAGCGAACTGGTGGTGCCGGGAACGCGGGCGCGCCGGGGACAGAAAATCTCCGGGAACAGCCTCCTGCTTGGCGGCCTGCTGGCCGAATGCGGGGCCGAGTCGTTCAATCAAGGCACGGTGCGCGACCAGGTGGACGATATCGCCGGGGCTCTGACCGCCGGCCTGGCCGCTCGACCGCGGCTCATCCTGACCACCGGCGGCATGGGACCGGGCAGATATGACCTGATGGAGCAGGTCGTTGAGCGGCTGGGCGGCATTATCATCTATCGCGCGTTGCAGGTCCGCCCCGGCCGGGCAACGCTTTTCGCCTTGCTTGGCAATATTCCCCTGTTTGCCCTGCCCGGACCGCCGCCGGCGGTCCGTCTCCTCTTTCACGAACTGGTTGCCCCGGCACTGCGGAAGATGCAGGGCCGGCACCGGGTCTATCCCCGGCCGCTCAAGGCGCGCCTGACCGAGACCGTGCAGATAAAAAAACGCGGTCGCCTGAACCTGAAAGGGGCCGTTCTGTCCCTGGAAAAAGACCGGCTGCGGGCCAGGCCGGCTGCGGCCACGGAAGCCATGAACGGAATATTGCTGCTGCCGGCATCCAGTCGCCGCTTTGAAAAGGGCACTGAGGTGACGGCACATCTCGTCGGCCGGGCAGCGGCGTTATTTTAAAGCGCCAGCGCCGCCGGCGACTTGATTATCCACCCCGAAAACGTTATTTTGTCAAAGTCGGGTCTTGAGCAAAAGCAATCACCAAACAACAGAAGCAGGAAGCGTCCATGGCAACCCGGAAACTGGTCCTCAGCAGGGAACGTATTCAAAGCAGAGTCATAGAACTGGGCCAACGGATCACTGCTGATTATAGCGGCAAAAACCTGGTGATGATCGGCGTCCTGAACGGCGCATTTATCTTTCTGGCCGACCTGGTCCGCGCGGTAACCACGGCCCATGAGATAGATTTCATCAAGGTCGCCAGCTATGGAGACAGCGCCTCCTCGTCCGGGACGATCCGCCTGGTCAAGGACGTGGAGATCGACGTGGCCGGCAAGGACATCCTGCTGGTTGAAGATATTGTCGACAGCGGCCGAACCCTGGCCTGGCTGGCCGATAACTTTGCCAGTAAACAGGCCGCTTCCGTCCGGGTCTGCGCCCTGATCGACAAGCGGGAGCGACGGGAAACAGAGGTCGGAATCGATTACACGGGTTTTGTTCTCGAACAGGGATTCCTGGTCGGTTACGGCCTTGATTACGCGCAGCAGTACCGCCATCTTCCGGAAATTTTCACCCTGATCTTTTGACCAGCCCCCCGGCCGGCGATAAAAGGCCAAGGCCGGAGAAAAAATAAGAAAATTGATCATGTTTTATTTATATAAACCAGCAGGTTGTTTAGGCTGTAGGCTATTAGCCCGACTCTAACAGCCTACAGCCTAACAGCCTGGAAACAGATACGCTGGAAGTTGATTCGGGTTGTGGGCATCGCCCGTCTTGGTAAATTTTGTTAAGAGCCACTTTTAGTTTTTTATTTGTTCATTTACTTCGACCCGGTGCAACCGGGAGGGGGGGAGCTCATGGAAACAAAAAAAATAGGTGTTATTCTGTCAGGATGCGGCAACCAGGACGGCTCGGAAATCCACGAGGCAACCTTGACGCTCTGGGCCATTCACAAAAACGGGGCGGATTTTCAGTGCTTTGCCCCGGATGTGCCCCAGCATCACGTTCTCAATCATATCACCGGCAAAGAGATGGACGAACAGCGCAACGTCCTGATTGAATCGGCCCGGATCGCCCGGGGCAACATCAAGGCCCTCAAGTTATGTGATCCCGCCCGGATCGACGCCCTTATTCTGCCCGGCGGCCTGGGCGCGGCAAAAAACCTGTGCAGCTATGCCTTTGACGGGCCCGACTGTTCGGTAAACGAGGAGGTGGCCCGGGTCATCCGGGAGATGCATGAACGCGGCAAGCCCATCGGCGCCCTGTGCATTGCCCCGGTTATTATCGCCCGGGTCCTCGGGTCGATAGAGGTTACCATCGGCCAGGACCGGAAAACGGCGGAGAACCTGGCCCGGATGGGCGCCCGCCATACCCCGACCTTGCATGGCGAAATTGCCGTGGACCGGCAAAATAAAATCGTGACCACCCCGTGCTACATGCTTAATTCCCGGGTCGATCAGATCGGCGAAGGGGCGGACAACCTCGTTAAGGCCGTTCTCGAGCTGATTGACTGAGGGCCTGTAACCTGACGGGCGGCTCAAGGCTTCGGCCGGACATCAGCGGTCCCGGGCCAGGACGTAGAGCGCCAGGCCGCCGAGCATGGAAAGGCTCTCCGGCGCCGCGGTTTCAGCAAACAACCCGAGCGCGTCAATCGCCTCGGCAACGAGTCTTTCCGCGGTCTGCCGGGCGGACTCGAAGCCGTGGCAGTCTTCGATCATACGGTGGACCACTGCCAAGGCACCGGGAGCGGCACGATCTCCCCGGAGAAGCTCGTGCAACCGTTTTTTCGCCGCCGGTTCAGCGGCGGCCAGGGTATGGATCAGGGGCAGGGTAACCTTGCCCTCGATAAAATCATTGCCGGTCTTTTTGCCGGTCGTGGAGGCGTCGCCGAGATAATCGAGCAGGTCGTCGATCACCTGGAAGGCCGCCCCCAGTTTTCGGCCGTAGGTCGCCAGCGCCGCCTGCTGCTCCGGACCGGCACCGGCATGGAGCGCCCCGATCTCACAGGTGGCGGCGATAAGCAGGGCGGTTTTGCGATGGATGACGGCAAAATATTGCTCTTCCGTCATCCCGGCGTCCGCCACATGGCGAAGCTGCAGAAACTCGCCGTCCACCATGCCGGTCGTGGAGCTGCAGAATACGTCCAGGCCCCGGGAGCCGGCGAAGCGGCCGATCAGGTGCATGGAACGGGCATGCAGCCAGTCGCCGGCGAGAATGGCGGCGGCCATGCCGTACTTCCGCGCCACGGATTCGCGGCCGCGCCGGTCCCGGGCATGGTCGATCACATCATCGTGCACCAGGGTCGCCACATGCAGATACTCAAAGGCGGCGGCAAGCCGGTAGATCTCCTCCCCGGTCGCGCCGCAAACCCGGGAAGAGAGAACAGCCAACAGGGGCCGGATACGTTTGCCGCCGCCGAAAAGGGCGTAATTCAAGACCTCGGCCAGCAACGGGTCGTTATCGGTCAGCGCCCCGGCCAGGTCCCGGCGCATGGCGGTTTCAATGACTGCCGCCTGCCGGCGGGCAAAGGTGCGGAGTGCTGACGGATCAGCCGGTTTGATTATGGTCATGTTCCTCGGCAAAAAAAGTTTTGACCCGGTCCAGGTCCCGGCAGACAGGACTCGGCGGCAGGCTTTTTAGAAATCGGCGGCCGTAGCCCTTGGTGAAGAGCCGGACATCGAGCACCGCGATTACCCCGCGGTCACTGGTACGACGCATGAGCCGCCCGGCACCCTGACGCAGCCCGAGCACGGCGCGGGGCACCTGAAAGTCAAAAAACGGATTTCCCCCGGCCGCGCGGATGCGGTTGATCCGTGCCATAATAACAGGGTCGCTCGGGACTTCAAACGGTAATTTATCTATGATCACCAGGCTCAGCGATTCGCCGGGGATATCGACCCCCTCCCAGAAGCTGGACACGGCAAAGAGTACCGACTCTTTCTCCCCGGCAAAACGGGACAACAGTTCATGGCGGGGCCCGGTTCCCTGGAGCAGCAGGGGAAATTTCAGGCGCTCCTCCAGGGCCCGGCAGGCGTTCTCCATGGCCTGGATAGAGGTGAACAGCACCAGGGCCCGGCCGCCGGCCAGCCGGATCAGCTCCTCTATCCGCTTGTGCAGGGCCGCGCCGTAGCCCGGTGCTGCCGGCTCCGGGAACATCTTATCCGGCACATGGAGCAGGGTGCGGTTGGCATAATCAAAGGGCGACGGAAAAGCCAGGGTCGACGTTTCTTCCGGCAGGCCCAGGCGTCGGCGGAAATAGGTAAAATCGCCGGCCGCGGAAAGGGTGGCCGAGGTCAGGATAACGGCGGCCATCGAGGCAAAGAGTGTTTCCTGCAGGTCATCGGCCACATCAATGGGCGTGGCCGAAAGCACCAGGTTCTTTTCCCGGCGTTCATACCAGTGGATAAAACGAACGTCCTCGGCCGGGATGTCCGTAAAGGTCTCGGCAGTGATGGTGTCCAGGCGGGCGGCCAACTCTTCACAGCGCAGGATGTACTGGCCCCAGGGCTCTTCCCGGTTGTCCAGGCCGTCCATTGACCCGGCCAGGCGAGGAAAAGCCTCGAGCAGCGTGTCGCGCCGGCGCTCGAAATCCGGCAGGGTGTCCGGCAGGCCGGCCAGGGGAAAACGGCCGAGCTCGGCGGGGAAGCAGGAGAAAAACTGTTCCAGCAGGCCGAGCAGCGAGCCGGCCGCCCCCTGCACCTCTTGCTGTTTTTCCCCTGTCAGCCCCGACCGGGCACTGCGCTCCACATCGGCGGCCAGGTCAAGCACCTGGTAGCGGCTGAATGAAAAACCGAAAAAGGTGGTGGCCACGTTTTCGATATGATGGGCTTCGTCGAAAATAACCGCTTCGTAGCGGGGCAGCACCTCGCCATGGCCGCTGCGGCGGACGGCGAGGTCGGAGAAAAGCAGGTGATGGTTGACTACCAGCAGGCGGCTGGCGGCCGCCTCGCGGCGCAGGCGGTTGAGAAAACAGGCCGCGCCGTCAGGACAGTCGCCGCCCAGGCAGAAATGAGGAAGACAGCAGATTTTCCGCCACAGCGGCGACGCGCCGTGCAGCCATGTCAGTTCGGCGCGGTCGGCAAAGGTTGTTTTTTTCAGCCAGCCGTCTATCCGGCCCACGGCCTGGTCGGCGACAAGGGGAGGCTGCCCGGCCCGGTACTGATGCCAGCGGTAGAGGCAGAGATAATTCTGCCGCCCCTTGACACAGAGCGCCCGCAGCTGCGGCGCGATATATTTCCGGATAAAGGGTATTTCATGCTGCAGGATCTGGTCCTGCAGATTGCGGGTATTGGTGGAGACCACAACTTTACGGCCGCTCAGGACCGCCGGGACGAGATAGGCCAGGGTCTTGCCCAGGCCGGTTTCCGCCTCGACCACCAGGCAGGCGGCCTGGTCCGGTTCGGTAAAGCTGGTCTCCTCCGGACCTACCAGGGCCGCCGCCACGGCCGTGGCCATTTGTTGCTGGCCGGGCCGGGGTTCATAGCCGCCCAGATGGCCGGCCAGGACGCCATCGGGTCCAAAAATTTTTTTTATCGACCCGACCGCCATTTCTCTCGTGTCCCCTTGTCAATCATTGTCCCGAATCCCTGAAAAATATTCCATCAATAACACGGCCCCGCCGGGCAGGCAATCCGAGAATGCATCCATCTTCTTGACACATCTTTGCTTCCCAGGTAATAGTTCAAATTTTCATGAGTTTATTATAAACAACCTGGATCCGTGAGCGTTCGAGAACGGTGCAGATGCAAGGCGGCGACGAGGTTGATTATCCTGTGTGATATCAACGAGTTGTCAACACAGCAGATGCGCCGTTCTCGGACGCCCCGCAGGGCGGCGTGGTGAAGACCAGGGAATACGTTTTTTGGGCAATAATGCAATAAATTCCGCATACTGCATGGGGCATCACCTCAAGCCGTCACGGATTCAGGAAACAAGTCAACCGGGGTATTGATATGCCTCATTTATCCTCAGTGCCTACCAGCCAACTCCTTGAAGGCCGGGAAAGCATTCTTCTGGTAGACGATTATCCGGACATCGTTCTGCTGCTGAAGGAATTTCTCGAGGACCATGACCTGCCGACACTTACTGCCGGCTCCGCCGCCGGACTCCGTCTGGCCATGCGGGAAAACAATATCGCCCTTACGGTTCTCGATATCGCCCTGCCCGACGGTGACGGGATGGCGCTGCTCCCCGAAATCGTCCGCGATTACCCGGACACCTCGGTCATCATGCTCACCGCCTCGGCCGACCTGCATACGGCCCTGGACTGTATGCGCCTGGGAGCGGATGATTACCTGACCAAGCCGGTCCAGTTCACCGAGTTTTATGAAACGGTGCGCAAAGTCCTTGAAAAAAGACGTCTGACCATCAACAACCGCCGCTATCAGCGTCAGATCGAACAGGCCAAATTCCGCATCCAGCTGCTGCACGATTTATCCCTGAAGATGAATTCCGCCTACCTGAGCATGGTGGAGCTTGACGAGATCCTGCAGGCGATCCTGGTCGGCATCACGGCGAAAGAGGGACTGCGGTTCAACCGGGCCTTCCTGCTCCTGTTCGACGACGCGGGCCGGACCCTGGAAGGCCGGCTGGCAATCGGTCCGGGATGCCGCGAAGAGGCCGGGCACATCTGGCAGGAAATGCGGGAAAAGGACCTGCATTTCTGCGACATCATCGCCAACATCAAGAACAGCTGCATGGCGGGCGATTCCGAGGTCAATGCCATTATCCGCTCTCTCAAGGTGGATGCCGGCGACAGCGAGCATCTCCTGATCCGCGCCGCCCGGAGCCGGCAGTCCATGAATGTCGTCAACGGCCGCTGCGAATATCCGGTGCCGTCGGACCTGATCTCGCTGCTGCAGGAGGACACCTTTGTCGTCGTCCCGCTCTACTCGCCGGGCAAATCGCTGGGCGTTCTTATTGCCGATCATTTTGTGACCCGCCAGCCCATCACCGAGGACCTGATCCAGGCCCTGGAAAGTTTTGCCAGCCAGGCCAGTCTGGCCATCGAGCACTGCCATCTTTACATGAACATGGAGAGCAAGATCAAGGAACTGGAAGCCATGGCCCACGAGTTGGAGCAAAGCAAAGACCTGCTGGTGGAAGCGGAGCGTTACGCCACCCTGGGCCACATGGCAGCCCAGCTGGTGCACAAGATCCGCAATCCGATTACGACCATCGGCGGCACGGCCCGGTTGCTCGCCCGCAAGACCGATAATCCGGAGTGGCTCACGTTTCTCAACGCCATGACCACGGAAGTAGCCAAAATCGAGACGACCCTGGAGGATCTTTTCAGTGTTGTCGAGCAGGAGACCCCGGCCCGGGAGCTGGCCCCTCTCTATCCGCTGATCCGCAAATCATTGCTGCTCTTTTACAGCGACATGAAAAAACAGCATATCGAAGACCATCTTGTTCTGCCGGAGCCCGGGCCGATGCTGGAAATTGACCAGCGCCAGATCCGCCAGATGTTTGTGTATCTGATCCGCAACGCCGTCGAGGCCATGCCGGACGGCGGCACCTTGACCATTACGGCGGAGTCCGACGACACCAAGGTCTCCATTTCCATCCATGACACCGGCGGCGGCCTGAACCCCTCGACAGACCCCCTCTTTTTAACCAAGACCTTTGGCGGCGGTCTGGGGCTCGCCATGGCCCACCGTATCGTCCAGGACCATGACGGCACCCTGAAGCTTGGCAAAAGTGAACAGGGCGGGACCGAGGCCAAGATCGTCTTCCCGTTGCCGACCGCCGAAAAACAGGATTAACCCAGCGAATTCCAAGAAGTTATTTATTCACGTATCCTCCGGTCCCGGTCGCAGCCATGAAGCCAACAGCCCGGCCAGGGCGAACAACGCCCCGTACTGAAACGATCGATGCAGGGCGAACATGAAGGCGGCCGTTGACGCCGGGGTAAAATCCTTCATATCGAGGCCGCCGGTCGCCTGGGAAAAGTACAGGGCGAAAATGAGGCCGGCCAGGGCGGTACCGAGAAGCATGCCCAGGTTGCGGGCCGTGGCCAGCAGGCTGGCGGTGACGCCGACCTGGTCGTCAGGCACTCCGGCCAGGGCGGCGGCGCTGTTCGGCGATAGAAACATGGCCTCCCCAAAGCCCAGCAGGGCCAGACGGGCGGCAACCGCAAGAGGCGAGGTTTCCGCAGTTATTCCGGTCAACAGCACCATGCTGATCAGGCAGCACAAAAGACCGCCCGTTGCCACAATCCTGGCGCCCATGCCATCATGCATCCTGCCGGCAACGGGGGAGACGATAAACACGCACAGCGGCACGGCCATCATGACATAGCCGATTTGATCCGAGGGCAGACCGAGAATCCGGTCCAGGTAAAAAGGGGTCAGGATCAACACGAAAAACAGGACGACAAACGAGAGCATGGCGCTGATCAGGGCCATGGAAAAAAAGCGCTGTCTGAAAAGCGGCAGGGGCAGGAGCGGGGCCGAACATCGTTTTTCGTGCCACAGAAAGACAAACCAGACCAGGGAAATCAGGACCAGGCCGGCACCCAGAACCGCTGACCACGCCAACTCCCTTCCGGCGCCAGGCGCGCTCACATTGGTGGCGACCAGGACGGTCAGGGTGACGGCCGCGGCCCATAACATGGCGCCGCGCCAGTCAAAACCATGACGCCGCGGGGACTCAGATCTCCGGACGGTTGCCGGAGGCCGGGACGAACCGGTAAGCGGCCCCCGGCCCAAGAAAAAAAACAAAAGGCCGATGGGTACCGTAACCCAGAAAATGGCCCGCCAGTTCACCCAGCGAATGAGCAGGCCGCTTATGGGCGGGCCGGCCATCAGGCCCAGCGAAGTCGCAACCCCGATCAAGCCCAGGCCGCGGCCAAGGCGATCGGCCGGAAAAATCGATTTAATCAGGGCCGGCCCGGTGGCCATCATCATTGATGCGCCCAGGGCCTGGATAAACCTGAACAAAATAAGGGAATAAATTTCCGGCGCCAGGCCGCAGGACAGGGAGCCGCCGGTAAAAATGAGCATGCCCCAGGAGTACACGCGGCCACGCCCCCGGCGATCGGACAGACGGCCCCAGAGCAGCAGCAGGATCGTAATCGTCAAGAGATAGACCAGGACAACCCCTTCGGTCAGGGCCAGGGAACTCTGAAAGTCTTCCATCAGAGTCGGCAGGGCCACGTTGACCATGGAGCTGTCCATGGTGGACATGAAAACGCCCACCGAAACAACCAGAAACAACCGGCGGCGCTGCGGATAATCTTGATCAGTCACTTTCTTTAAATTTCTTCGCTAATTCCATTCAATGGCATGTCGGCCGTTTTGCAAAGTCAACTCTCATCTACCGTAAAAAGCGAGTCTTTTCAAAAAAAACTACGGTTCTCCCATTTACAGGGGGACAATTGCCAACAAAGTGATCAAGCGCACTTTCCCTAAACAAATGCTATAATAACAAGGCATTACTCTGAATTGTTTTTTCAGGATCAGCCCTTTCGCCCCGGGAAATTCCTTTCCCGCCCTTTGTAAATATTTTTACAATGTGAATTCAACATGTTAACCTCTTGAAAAAAAGAAAAATAGCGGTAAAAAAAAATGCATATTTTCTTGACAGGCCTCTTAAAGGTGGTATAAAAAATTACATGGTAAAGTTTTTTGTACATTGCACAGGTTGAAGAAGATGAAGAAAGGGACGGCATGGTGTCGTCCTCGGCACAAGAAGGAAAGGAGAAAAGAGATGAAGAAGATTCTTGCAACAGCTGTGGCTCTGGGCATGGTAGTCGGCGTCGCCGCTTCCGCCTCCGCACTGGAGCTGAAAATCAAAGGTAGTTACCAGGTTGACGGTTACTATCTCAATCAGGGTAACGGCGCTGCCGGTGACGGCGGGGTTATTCCCTGGAACGATGCCACGTACCGGGCCATTACGGGCAAGACCGGTACTCCAGGCAATGATGACTGGTATGAGCATGAATTCCGCATCAAGCCGAACCTGATCATCAACGACAAGATTCAGATCAAGAGCGACATCCGTCTCATCGACAGCAACACGGTCTGGGGCCACCAGGCGGACCTGCAGACGGCGGATGGCGGCAACATGAAGGTCAGGAAACTCTGGATGCTGTACGATTCACCCATCGGCCGCTGGGAAATCGGCCGGCGGCCGGCCGGTTCCTGGGGAAGTGACTTCGTCAACTCCGGCACCGCTGCCGACCGGATCATGTTTCGTCCCAACCTGCCCGAGCACTGGCACGGCTACGCCTTCCTGGAAAAACAGCTGGAGAATGACGGCTACCAAAGCAACCTTGACGACAACGACAGCGACTACTACGAAGTCTCGGCCGGCTATACCAAGAACCGGACCAATGCCTGGCTGGGCGCCGGCATGACGCTGGACAAGGACCCTGTAGACACGCTGTACAAACAGCCGGACGGCAAAGACTTCCAGAAGATTACGACTTATCATACCATGGGTTTCCTGCAGCAGGGCCTCACTGACAACCTGACCCTGGTCGGGGAATTCGATTACAAGTGGGGACACAAGGAATTCACCGACACCACCAAGCCCGATGAGGATATCAGTGCCTGGGCCTACTTTGCCGCCCTGGCCGGGAACTACGGCGAGTTGAGCACCACCCTGGGTTATGCCCACATCGACGGTGACGGCAATCCTCAGGACAACACGGACCATGCCTATGACGTCGTCAACGGTACGGGCGCCGACTTTCAGCCGCTCTATATCCTGACCGGTTCCGCCACCGACATTCTCAACGGTGACCGCGGTCCCTGCCTGGTAGGCACGGCTGTCCGCCAGGCCGGCGTTAACGCCTTTGTCGCCCTGGCCGACTACAAGACCACGGACAAGTTGACTCTCCATGGCGGTATCGGCGCCGGCTGGGCCGATGACGCACCGGCTGGAGTTGACGATGCCTATGGCTGGGAATTCGACCTGGGCGCCGCCTATAAACTGTATAAGAACCTGACCTACGAAGTGCACTTCGGTTACTGGGCCGTTGGCGATTTCGCCAAGCTCGGCAATCCCGACTTCGACACTCAGGACGTTTACCTGGTCAGCCATCACCTGACCATGAAGTTCTAATCTCTTTCGAGAAAGAGCATGATGTTGACCCCTGCCGGGCAGCCGGCAGGGGTTTTTTTTATTGCGCCCCGCAGGGCGGCGCGGTGAAGACCGGAAAATGTGTTTATTCGACAATAATGCAATAAATTCCACATATTGTAAGGAGTACCACCTCAAACCGTCACGGATTCAGGTTTAACTCCGTTCAACAAAATGCTATATGTTGTATTTCCAATAAAAAAGCGGAAATAATTCATGGAATTTGAAGCGGCGACACAAACCGGCGATGAACTGCGGGCAGTGCTGAAAAAAGTGGTGCGCCGGCCGCACGGCAATATCCACCATGGCCGGCTCTATATCCCGCCCGAGGCCTTTACTCATGCGGGTACCGGGACCAATCTCCGGATCAGCCCGTTTTCCCTTCTCGACTGCACCGGCAGCATTCACCTCGGCCCCTGGTGTATGATCGGCGCCCGGAGCCGCATCTACACCCATGACCACATCCATGACGGCCTGGAGCCCCTGCTCGCCCTGCAGGAGCAGGTCGGGGTGCTCTGGCAGGATAAGTATATCGGCCGGGATGTCTGGATCCATGAAAATGTCCTCGTCCTGTACCAGGTAACGGAGATTCCAGACGGGGCGGTCATCGGCGCGGGCGCGGTGCTTACGCGAAATCCGGGGCCGTATGAAATCTGGGCGGGCGTACCGGCCCGGAAGATAGGCGAGCGCCGCGACCTGACTCCGGACGAGATCCGGCAGCTGATCGACCGCAAATCCTTTTCCCTGCGGGAATACCTCAAAGACACATGGGCGAGCACAAACTATACAATATTCTGATGTACTCCCACGACACCTACGGTCTGGGACACATCCGGCGCACCCTGGCCATTGCCGGGTATCTGCGCTCGGCCTCAACCAATATCCTGATCCTGACCGGCTCGCCCGTTGCCGGCCGCTTCCGCTTCCCGGAAAATGTCGATTTTGTCCGCATCCCCGGCATGATCAAGAAGACCAACGATGAATACCGGTCCCTAGCCATCAGGATTGATCCGGAACATGCCGTGACCATCCGCAAGGCGATCATCTCCGCCACGGCCGAAACATTCCGGCCCGACCTGTTTATCGTGGACAAGGAGCCGCTGGGCCTGAAGCGGGAAGTCCTGCCCGTCCTGCAGTGGTTCCGGCGGCATCGCCCGCAGACCCGGACAATCCTCGGCCTGCGCGATATCATGGATGACCGCGCCACCGTGCGCCGGGACTGGCAACGCCGCAACGTCTATCATTATCTGGAAGAACTGTACACGGAGATCTGGGTTTACGGCCGGCGGGAGATCTACGACACGGCCGTTGAGTATGATATCCCGGCCGCCGTCCGGGACAAGATGTTCTTTACCGGCTATCTCCCGCGCCCGGTCGCGTCGGCCACGATCAATCGTAAAACGGAAGTTCGCCGGCCGGGACCGGGACCGCATGGTCGTCCTGACCGCCGGCGGCGGCGGCGACGGTTTCAAGATGATGGACACCTATCTTGCCATGCACGAATCCCGGCCGGTCCCGGGCATCAAAAGCATCCTGATCACCGGTCCCTTCATGCCCAGGGAGCAGCGCGGACTTCTTCAGAAGCGCGCCCGGCCCTACCGGATCACGGTTCTGCCGTTCTACCCGCGCATGGAGGAGATGTTTGGCGCCGCCGACCTGGTGATCACCATGGGCGGCTATAACACGGTCTGCGAAATCCTGAGCCAGAGAACACCGGCGCTCATCATCCCGCGGGAAACACCGCGCCTGGAGCAACTCCTGCGGGCCGAGGCCTTGAAAAAACAGCGGCTGATCGAGTTTATTCCCTGGTCGGCGCTGAACCCGGAGCGCCTGCATCACCAGCTCTTTGCCATGCTCGACGACCTGCAGCCTTACCGGCAAGCCATCTCCCGTTTTCCGCTGGACGGTATCGACTTTATCAAAAACCGTCTTCGTCATTTCAAAGGGTCCCGGACATGAGCGGGCCGGTACTGGGGATGATCCTCAAGGGGTATCCCCGCATTTCGGAATCATTTATCTCCAATGAAATCCTGCTGTTCGAGCAGATGGGATTGAACATCCGCATCTTTTCCATGCGCCATCCGCGCGAGCCCTTTTGTCACGACAGCGTCAGACGGATCAGGGCCAGGGTCGATTACCTGCCCACCGAACTGTTTCTTGATTTTCCCCGGCTCCTGCCGCCGGCCGCCTTGCTGGCAGTGCGCGAGCCCCGCCGTTTTCTTGCCGCCCTGCGTAAGGCGGCAGTCCGTTTTGAACGGACCCGGAACCTGGGCACGATCAAGCACCTGCTGCAGGCCGCCTACCTGGTCAATCGCTACCTGCGCCGCTCTCCCGAGGTCGTGCACCTGCACGCCCATTTCGCCCATTCACCGACCTCGGTGGCCATGTTTGCCGGGCTGCTCAGCGGCTTGGACTTCAGTTTTACGGCCCACGCCAAGGATATTTACACCTCCGACCCGGGCCAGTTGCGGGAGAAAATCAACCTGGCCTCCCTGGTAGTCACCTGCACCGAATACAATAAACAGTTCCTGCGCCGCCTGGCCCCGGACAGTACGACGCCCATCCACTGCGTCTATCACGGTATCGACCTGGGGCTCTTCAACGGCGCGGTCAGCGAACGCCGCCCTCCCCGGCCGCCGTATCGAATCCTGAGCGTAGCCCGGCTGACGGCCAAAAAGGGCATCCCGACCGTCTTGAAGGCCCTGGCCATTCTCCGGGACCGGGGAATCGATTTCGAATACACTCTGATCGGCGACGGCGATGACCGGGAGACGATTTTTCGACTCATGGCGGACCTGGGACTGCTCGACCGCTGCCGCTGGCCCGGCACCATGGCCCATGACCGGGTTATCGGCGAATTTGCCCGC
>JAADIK010000194.1:1608-3766 GCA_013151365.1 Deltaproteobacteria bacterium | reverse complement strand
TGTCATCGGCCCGGAAAAAAACCTGCGTCGGCCGGCTCCTGTCAATAGCGGTGCTCAGCAGATCATGCAGCTGCCTCCTAAGTCCTGCCGGGAGATCGCCGGACCAGAGGCTGGAAATCGTCGTTGTCATCTTCATCTCCCTGCGCCCGTGCCTTGCGAGAGCCAGTCAGCGGTCTGCCTGGCCCCCTCCAGGCGAATAGCCGGGCGCCGCTCCCGCCTGCCGATCATCCCGGCGATTTTCCCGGCCAGCATTGCCGGCTCCAGGTCGCTCTCGTCCAACACCGACAGGTCGGCCAGACCGGCCAGGCGTTCGGCCCTCATCCGCTGTTCCCGGTTCTGGCCGAACGGCAGCACCAGGGCCGGAGTCCCGGCGGCAACGACGTTCATGGAGGTGTTGTAGCCGCCCATGGAGACGGAGAGGTCGGCGGCCGCCAGCCAGGCCGGAAAGTTATCGGTGAAGCGCTCGACCGTGGCGCCCGGCGCGGCCAGCCGGGGCAGGGCGGCAAAGAGGTGGTCATCGAGATAGGGGCCGGTGAAGACCTGCATCTTCCGGGTTTGGTCGTGCATGAGGGCGTGGGCCCGGAGCGCCGATTCCAGCAGCCGGTGGCCGACACTGCCGCTGCCGGCGCTGACAATGATCAGTCGGTCTGCAGGGCCGAGTCGCAGCCGGGCCCTGATGGCCTGCCTGTCGCCCGGCTGCGGTTTTTGGCAGATATAGCCGGTATAGACCACCGGGACCGTGATCTCCCGCAGCCGGGAAAAGGTGGCGTCAAGCTTGATGACCTCCGGGTCGCCATGTACCAGCACGGCGTCGAAAAAAGGATTGAGCCGGTCGAGCACCCTTTGTTCGTATTTCTGTTGATTCTTTTTTTCCACCAGGATATCCCGCAGGCTGCAGATGACCCGGCAGGACGGCAGCCGGCCGTCCCGGACCGCGTGCAGCAAGGGTCCCAGTTCAAAATGAAATCCGCCCCGGCCAAAGGGATACAGCTCAATGAGCAGCAGCTCCGGCCGGATATTCCGGACCAGCTCCGCCAGCAAAATTTGCCGCTCTTTTTTGATTTCCTCAACCGCTCGTCCCGGCTCAACCGGTAACAGCCGCGAAAATTCCGCATCCATCATCAAGCCCGGCAGCCGGACCACGCGAACGTGATCAGGGACGGCAACCTCAACCGGAGGGCCGCCGAGGACCAGGGTCACCTGGTGCCCGGCCAAGGCTTCGGCGATGGCCAGGGTCCTGAACAGGTGGCCGATGCCGAGTACGTGCTGACAGTAGATGATGATGTTCATGGGTTTCCTTGCAATACGCAAAAAACGCTCAACACGGCAACGTCCGACCCTCACCAGTTTGAGGCCGGAGAGCAGGGGCCGGCAAGCGATTTTAAAAGAATCGTCACCGACGGAGAGAGCGGCTGTTCAGCTCTTCAAGGTACAGCGTCCGGCCCAGCTGTTCAAGCAGATGGAGGCGATAGCCCTTGAGCAGCCGCAGCTCATGGGGCAAAAACCTTCGTCCCGCCAAGTGATAGAGCAGGCATTTGATCACGCCCTCGTGACAGACAACCAGGATGGTCTCACCGGGCCAGGCCAGGTGGGCCTCGTGCAGGGCCGCAAGGCTCCGTTCGAGCACCTGCTGCCGGGATTCGCCGCCCGGCGGCCGGAAGAGCCAGCCCGCATCCTCCTGTTGCCGCAGCATTTCCGCCTGACCTGTCTTCAGCTCGGCCAGCGTCATGCCGTTCCACTTGCCCCAGTCCTGCTCCCGGAGCCGTTTGTCCGGGTGAACGGGCAGTTTGAGCGTCTGGTTGAGCAGCTTCGTTGTTTCCCGGGCGCGGCCCAGGTCACTGCAGACAATCCGCCGCCAGGCAAGGTCATGCAGCTCGCGGCCCCAGCTCTCGGCCATCCGGCGGCCGGCGGTGGAAAGCGGGCTGTCCAGCCCCCCCTGGATTCTCTTCTCTTTATTCCACCGGGTCTGGGCATGGCGGATGAGGCCGAAGCGGGTTGCACGGGTCTTGGTCATATCAGGTTCACCTTTGGCCATGGCCGGCAACAACCCGGTCCAGGATTTCTTCCAGTTGCCGATAGTTCCGTTCAAGGTCGTGTTGCTCGCGGATGTAGCCGGCCGCCCGGCGGCCCATCCGTCGGCGTGTCTCTTTCCCGGCCA
>JAADIK010000194.1:0-1583 GCA_013151365.1 Deltaproteobacteria bacterium | reverse complement strand
GGCGTGAGGAAACCGGTCTCCCCGTTCATGACGACTTCGGGAATCCCGCCGTTAGCGAAGGCCACCACCGGCAACTGACAGGATTGCGCCTCCAGAAAGACCATGCCCAGCGATTCATTGATTCCGGGGAAGACAAAGAGATCGCCGCCGCTGTAGAAGCGGGCCATTTGCCGGCGCGGGATTTGACCGACCAGGAGCACGTTTTTTCCCAACCGGCTGCCGGCCAGGTCTGTGAGGCGTTTTTTCTCCCGGCCTTCCCCGGCAATGACCAGGAGGAAATCATGGCCCCGGTCCCGGAGCCTGGCGCAGCTCTCGATCACCCAAACAAGACCCTCGGTCTTGACATCGGGCCGGAACATGGCCGCGGAGAGGATAACCGGGCGGCCATCGGCCTGCCAGGCGGTCCGCATCTCCCGGCGGGCCTCTTCATCCCTTGCGAACTGAGCCGGATGGATTCCGGGCCTGATGTAACCGAGCCGTTTTTCAGGCAGCAGCCGCTGCAGGTTGACATGATCATCACGGCGGTTTGTCAGGACCATGTCCGCGGCCAGCAGGGCTTTTCTGTTCAGCTCAAAGCCGGGCCGGGTGAGCCATTTCCGCCGGACCTTGGTGGCGTAACTTCCCTGAAAGATGAGGTAGGGGATGTCCAGCTTGGCCGTGACCGCGGGGCCGATCAGGTCCGGGGCCTTGTAGTAACAGTGATAGGTGAGCCACAGGTCAACGGGCCGGCGGCTCAGTCGGCGCCCGAGACGGAGCCGTTCTGAAAAGGCCTGCGCCAGGCGCCACGGCTTCCAGTAGATCCAGCGGCAGCGCAGGGTGCTGAGGACGCTCAGCCGATGTCCCCGGGCCTGTAGATAATCGTGCAGGCCGGTGGCGATAATCAGGTCGCCGGACGGACTGGGATGGGCCAGGGGCTTGAATGGGGCGTAAAAACCGATGTGCATGGCCTTATACGCAGTTCAGGGCCGGGATGTTCCGGCAGGAGATAGCGGCCAGCTGCTTGATCAGTTGCCGGTTATCAAAATCGGCATGGACCAGCCGGCGGCCCCGGCCGATGACCCGGTCGCGCAGGGCCTCGTCCGAGAGCAGGCGGAGCATGGCTGTTGCCAGGGCCGGGGGATCGCCCGGCGGCACGAGCAGGCCGGTGTCCCCCTCGCGGACGATTTCAGGCAGGGCCGAAATCCTGGTGGCTGCGGCCGGCAACCCCATGGCCAGGCTCTCGACCAGGACATTGGGAATGCCGTCCCGGTCCCCGTCCGGCGCGACTTCGCAGCCGAGAACAAAGAGATCGGCGCGGGCAAATTCGCCGATAACCCGGTCATGGGCCATGGTGCCGGGCCAGCGGCAGCGGTCGAGCAGTCCCAGGTCCGCCATGAGGCGAAAAATCGTCTCTCGATCATCGCCGTCGCCGATCAGGGTGTATTCGAAATCGATCCCCCGGTCCCGGAGAATGGCCAGGGCCTTCAAGATGGTCGGGATGCCCTTTTTGGCCGTCAGCCGGGCCACGCTCAGGATTCTATACGGCGGCCGGGGAGGGCGGCGTTCGCTGACCGCGCCGTTGAAGAGCCCCAGGTCGATGCCGT
>JAADIK010000139.1:9241-22417 GCA_013151365.1 Deltaproteobacteria bacterium | reverse complement strand
ACACCATGGGCGGCAGGTCATACCTGTTCAGGCGGGATTCCAGTTCACGGCTCCTGGTCGACTACTATGCGATCCTTATTATCGACCGGGCAAACAGCAAGGAGCTGAACAAATACGGCATCGACATCCGCCCTATTATTCCGCGGCTGATCCAGGAAATAAAATCATCGAACCAACTGATTTACAAAGAAAAATATCTTGACCACCTCTACGATCTCCAGGTAAAATATCAATAACCGAAGACCGGGAAACGCGGCGGCCAGACGTAAAAAAAGGGACCGTAGAAACGGCCCCTTTTTTTTATCTGTTGAATCCGTGAGCGTTCGAGAACGGATTCAGATTATTGATCAGTCGCGGCTGCCGCCGACAAACCGAAGCATCATCAGGAATAGGTTGATAAAGTCAAGATAGAGAGACAGGGCGCCGATGATCGAACCCTTGCGGATGGCGGAATCGCCCTGGGTCATGATCCCCTTCTCGCCTATATCTTTGAGCCTCTGTACGTCCCAGGCGGTCAGGCCGACAAAGACCACGACGCCGATAGCCGAAATGGCCCAGGACAGGCCGGAGCTTTTCATGAAAAAGTTGACGACCGAGGCCAGGATGATCCCGATCAGGCCCATGAACATGAATGAACCCATCCCCGAGAGATCCCGCTTGGTGACCAGACCGTATACGGACATGGCCCCGAACATACCGGCGGTAATAAGAAAGGTCCCGCCGATGGAGGCCTTGGTGTAGGCCAGAAAAATCGTGGACAGGGTCAGGCCGTTGAGCACCGAATAGCCGACAAAGAGCCCGGTGGCCGTGCCCGGCTGCAACTTGTCGATCCTGGCCGAGAGATAAAAAACCATCCCCAGTTCCGCCAGGACCAGGATGAAGAAAATGGGCCCGCGGACAATGGACATGGCCAGACCGGACTGGGCGGTAAAATAAGCGACTACACCGGTCAAACCCAGGCCGATGGCCATCCAGTTAAAGACCTTGGCCAGAAAAATCGTGGACGCCTCCTGCCGCGCTTGCGCGACGGTCACTGAGCTGGTACCGTACTGCGTATTCATATTGTCAAATCTCCTTTGCCTTTGCTGTTGAACGATCCACAGATAGAATAGAATTCATCGATATTTTATTTTAATCACTTCGCGAAGGATGGCAACCATTTCAGGAGCGGAAAACGTGAAAATAGCAATCAGCGGCAAGGGCGGGGTGGGCAAGACGACGATCATGGCCCTGCTGGCCCGCGAACTCAGGACATCGGGCAAAGAGGTGCTGATTATCGATGCCGACCCCAGCCCGCACATGGCCGAAACCCTGGGGATCCGGGATGCGGACCAGGTCACGCCCATTGCCGAGATGACCAGGCTGCTGGCCGAACGGGCCGGCAAGACGGCAGGATCGCCGTTCTACAACCTCAACCCGGATGTCAATGACCTGCTCCACGATTTCATGATCGAGCGGGACGGTTTCAAACTCATGGTCCTGGGCGCCATCCAGGTGGCCGGCGGCGGCTGTGCCTGTCCGGAAAGCCATGTCCTGCGGAAGATGCTGAAAAAGATGCTGCTGACCGCCAATGAAGTGGTCCTGCTCGATATGGAGGCCGGCATTGAACACCTGGGCCGGGGGACCGTGGCGGGCGCCGACCACCTGTTGATCGTCGTTATCCCGTCCAGGTCGGGCATCAGAACGGCCCTGAAAATCAAGAAACTGGCCGAGGACGTGGGAATCCCCCGGATATCGTTCGTGGGCAACCTGGTCCAGGATGAAAACGACAAAACGTTCCTGACCCGGGGCCTGGGTGCGGAACCGGTGGCCTTTTTCCCCGACTCCGCGGCCATCCGCAAGGCCGAACGGGACGAAGAGGCCGTCATCGACATCAGCGACCTGCTGGATCATGCCCCCGAACGGCTGCTGCAGGCTCTCACCGCGGCCGGGGACGATTAGTGCCTTACTCCTGAATTCCTGTCATAAAAAACAAGAAAATTGGTCACATTTTATTTATGTAAACCAGTAGGTTGTTTAGGCTGTAGGCTGTTAGGGTAGGGCTAATAGCCTTCAGCCTAAACAGCCTACAGCCTAACAGCAACAGCCTGGAAACAGATACGCTGGAAGTTGATTTGGGTTGTGGGCATCGCCCGCCTTGGATTAATACGCCCCCTTGCCGGTGAAAATACATTGCACGGTCCTGGCGATGATCTTGAGGTCGTTCCACAGCGAATAGTTGAGCACGTACCAGTCGTCGAGCTCGACCCGCTCGTGATAATTATCCATGTCGGTGCGCATCATGACCTGCCACGGGCCGGTAATTCCCGGCTTCATTGAGCAGTAGCGGCCGGCGCTCTCCTCGTCATCGTCCTTGTAGTAGGCGTCGAGTTCCCGGCCGACAATGGGCCGGGCTCCGACCACGCTCATCTCGCCCTTCAGCACATTGAAAAATTGCGGCAGTTCATCGAGGCTGGTGCGGCGCAGGAAACGGCCGAACCGGGTCACCCGGGGATCGTTTTTCAGCTTGTAGGACCGCTCCCATTCCCGGCGCAGTTCCGGGTCAGAGGCCAGAATGTCCGCCAGCCGGCTCTCCGCGTCAACCACCATGCTCCTGAACTTCAGGCAGTCAAACTCGCGGCCGGTGGTGGTAATTCTCTTGTGACGGTAGAAAACCGGCCCCCGGCTGTCAAGCTTGATCAGCAGGGCGATAACCAACAGCAGCGGGGCCGTTGCCAGCAGGACCAGGCTGGAAAAAATGACATCAAAGCCCCGCTTCCAGGTGGAGTCGGGATTGAAGCTGAGGATGAGCATCTCGCCCAGGGATTGAATTTCCGCATGATGCAGGCCGAAGATATAGAGATCCGGAACCAGGAAGATCTGGGCCCCGAGGTCCCGGCATTTCCGCAGAATCTTGAAAATCTTTTTCTCGGCCCGCATGGGCAGCGCGATGTAGACATAATCGATATCATGCGTTCGCAGGTAGTCCTCAATCCGGCTGATTTCACCGAGAAGCGGCTTATTGAGCTGGTCCAGCTTCTCCTGCGTTGAAATCTTGTCGTCAAAAAAACCGACGACCTCGATCCCGGCCCACGGGATCTCCTCAACCTGCTGCATCATTCTCTGCCCCAGTTCCCCGGCGCCGACAATCACCGCATGCCGGATATTCCGGCCCTGGGACCGATAGTAGCGGAGCAGCTTCCGCACCACCAGGTGGGAGACGAAAATCAGGAAGGGCGTGGTCATGGACCAGGCGATAAAAACAACCCGGGAATAGGCTTCGGATATTTTAAAGAGAAAAAAGTAACAGAGCAGGATCCCGATCACGGTCCCCCAGGCCTTGACAATAACAAAAAATTCCCGGTAGAAATTCCAGCTCCGCCAGGACCGGTAGAGCTGGAAGGACTGAAAACTCAGAAAGGAGGCGACAAAGACAATCAGTTCAAGCCGGGTGTAATAGTGACTCCAGGGGACCCGGTACCAGGTGACCAGGACCCAGAGAAAACCGCAGACCAGGGAACAGTCGAGGATATGCAGGATTCTATAAATCAGGGAACTACGCTCGCGCAAGTTCCATGAAAGGACAGGGGACATCGAGTTATCTCCCGGAATTCATCCACCACCTGCGATTCATACTCAACCTCATTGAAAGGCGGCGCGGCAGGAGGGTATATCGTTTCCCTAGATTGTAGGCCGTAAACTTGGCCAGGTTACGTAACATGCTTTCAGGCAGGAGAGTATATTTCTTTCTCCGGATAAGCAAAGAGATTTCCGACCTCACATACCGTTTTCCCGCCCCGGTCGGAGTGCCGAACTTGGCCAGCATCCCGCTCTGGACGGCATGAAAGACGCCGATATCAAAATAGCGCCTGAAATCCTCGGCCACCGAGTAGTTGTGGGAATGATAGACGCAGGCATCACCGACGTAGGCCACGCAATATCCATGCTCCAGGAGCCGGGCCAGGGTACAGGAATCCTCGCCGAAAAGCAGCCTGGCCGGAAAAAATCCATGCTCGGCGAGGATCTGTTTCCGGTAGGCGGCAAAGGAATTGGAGATAAACACCGTCTTTATGCCCAATGTCCGCCGATCCCGCCAGCAGCGCACCGCGGACCGGGCAGGGTAATTAAAAAGCCGGAGATGCTCCGCGAAGACGGTCGCATCGGCCTCGGGCAACTGGCGCCCGTAGGCGGCGGCGATGCGCCGGTCCGCAAAGGGTTGCAGCAGACGCGCCAATGCCTGCCGGTCGGCCGGAACGGCATCCTGGGTCATAAAGACCAGGATCTCGCCCCGGGCCTGCCGGGCGGCCATAGTCCTGGTGCCGCCATGATCGAATTTTGCCGGGGCGATCCTGATCGTCCTGACGCCGGGCCGCCTGATCGGGGTTCCGGCGCCGGGGGATGAATCAACGAGCAGGATTTCATCCGGCGGCCGGGATTGCCGCTCAAGGCCGGAGAGCACCTGCTCGAGCCGGCCGGCCCCGTTACAGGTCGGGATGATAACGGAAACCAGCGGGGTTCCGGCGTCCTGGTCTTGTTTTTTCCAATCCGTCATCTCAGATCCGAAACAGGGTGACCAGGCCGTGCTTAAACAACGCCCAGCCCATGTAAATAGATGGATGTTTGCGATAAAGCACAACTTCATTGCGGGCGGACATGCGCCGCATTTTATAAGGGACCCGCCGGCGGCCGGCCAGCCAGCCGCGGCAATGAAAGGCCCTCACCCCGGGATGATAGACAATGCGCCAGCCCTTTTTTCTCAGACGCAGGCTCAGTTCGATATCTTCCTTGTACAGGAAAAAATCAGCGTCAAAGACCTGGCCCGCAGCCGGCCCGGCCTGGTCCAGGGCCGCTTTCCGGCAAAACATGAACGCCCCGCAGGCGGCGGGGACATATTCGCGGTCCCCGTACTGGCCCCGGTCCTCTTCGCCCTGCCCCCGGTCATACCAGCGGCCGTACCATTTTCGAAATATCCCGGTGGAATCAAGGCGGCCGGTGGGACAGCCGTTGCCGTTGGCAAAGCCGAGCAGCCGACCGGTCAGACAGGCTGCCAGCGGGTCCCGGTCCATGTCCCGGACGGCCTGCAGCAAGGTGTCGGGTTCCACAAAAACGTCCGGATTGAGAAAGACGACATATTCAACATCCGCAGCCAGGTGCCGGTAGCCAAGATTATTGGCCCGGGAAAAACCGATGTCTCCGGCCGCCAGGACCTCAAACCGGGGCCGGTCGCCGAAGACGCGGAGATAGCCCTGGTCCCGCGAACCGGAATCGACCAGGATGACGTCGACCGGAGGACCGGCCTGCTTCTCCAGGGCCGCCACACAGCGATTGATGACCGCCTCTGAGTTATGGGTGACGATGATCACGGCAATCCGGCTCATATCCCTCAACCGTTGTTATAAAAAAAGAAAACGATAGGTAAGAAGCAGCATGTTTCCCCGGCCCTGCTCCCGCCTTCTGCGCATGATGGACTCGATCACCTGCCGTTCCGCGGCGCCGAGACAGCCGGCCAGCTCGCTGGTGGTCAGCCGGTCGTTTCGCCGCAGGACCCGGTATTTCTTCCGCATCCGCGGCAGCGAGCCCGCGGCCTGCAACAGGCCCGCCAGGTACGGCCGGAGCTGCCGTTTTTTAACCACGAAGAGAAACCAGAAAAACTGGTAGACGCAGATGACCGGGAAAAAACGGAGAAACAGGGGCAGGGAATAGTTCTTGAGCAGGACATAGAACGAATTTCTCGTGGACAGGCGGATGGTCAACGCGTTGAACCTTGAACCGGTTGTGGCGCTGCCGATGTGGTAGACAACGGAACCGGGCACGTAAAAACAGCGGAGTCCCGCCCGGTTCGCCCGCAGGTTCAGGTCGACATCCTCCAGGTAGGCGAAAAAATCCTCGTCAAAGGACCCCAGCCGGTCAAACAGGGAACGCCGGTAGAGGGCGGCGCCGGCGCAGGCCCCGAAAACCGGACCGGGCCGGTTGTACGCCTCGCCGTCCTTTTCCATGGTGCCGAGCCGGTAGCCGGCGCCGCCCCGCAGGAAACCGTCACCGGCGCCGTCAAGGACATCGCGCTCATGATAACTCAGCATCTTGGGGGCGAAAAAATCGAATTCAGGCCGGTCCGCGGCGGCCCGCAGCAATTGCTCCAGACAATCGGCGGCCAGCTCCGTATCGTTGTTGAGCAGAAAAACAAAGGGATGCGCAGAGCTTTCAATGCCGGCATTGACGGCGGCGCTGAATCCTTTGTTTGCCGGCAGGACGATGAGCCGTACTGCCGGATAGCGGTCGCGGACAAACTCGACCGAGCCGTCGGCCGAACCGTTGTCGACAACCGTGACCTGATATGACGAACAGGTTTGTCCCTGGATCGACGCCAGGCAGGTCCGGAGAAAATCCTTGCCGTTGTAGTTCGGAATAACGATATTGATATCCTGCTCACAGGTGCCCATACCGTTTTTTTACCGGGCGCCGTCGTCGATCCGGCTACGGCCCAGGACCTTGCGGACCGTATAAATGGGTTTGTTCTGTGACTCATGGTAAGTCCTGGCCTGCAGCTCGCCGAGCAGCCCCAGGGAGATGAACTGCATGCCCATGAAAATAAGCAGAACGGCCAGCAGCAACAGGGGACGGTTGGCCAGCGGCATCCCGAAAAACTGCCGTTCGATGGTAAGCACCAAGGCGAGGCAGAAACCGATCCCGCCGCTGATGATGCCGAGCAGACCGAAGACCTGGATGGGCCGGGTCGCGTAGCTCAGGAGGAACTTGACGGTCAACAGATCAAGAATAACCCGGATCGTCCGGGAGATGCCGTATTTCGACTTACCGAAACGCCGGGGCCGGTGGTTCACCTTGACCTCGGCGATCCTGCCCCCCATGCCACTGGCGATGGCGGGGATAAACCGGTGCATTTCCCCGTAAAGCCGGATTCCCTGGGTGATTTCCTTTCTGAATGTCTTCAGGGTGCAGCCGTAATCATGCAGATGCACGCCCGTCACCAGGGAAATAATCTTATTGGCCAGGATGGACGGCAGCCGGCGGCTGATAAAGGGGTCCTGCCGGTCATGGCGCCAGCCGCTGACCAGGTCATAGCCCTCTGCCATTTTTTCCAGGAAGCGGGGAATATCGTGGGGATCATTCTGCATGTCGCCGTCCATGGTGACGATCACATCCCCGGTGGCGTAATCAAAACCGGCTGACATGGCGGCGGTCTGACCGAAGTTGCGGCGGAAGCTGACCACGACCAGCCGCTGGTCCTGCCGTTGGATCGTCTCCAGCACGGCCAGGCTACCGTCACTGGAACCGTCATCGATAAAAATAATCTCATAGTCGTAACCAAGGGAGTCCAGCACCCCTTTCAGCTCGTCATAGAGGGCCTTGATATTTTCTTCTTCGTTATAAATGGGGATAACAACCGATAATTTCACAGGACGGCTCCAGGGTTCAACAACATTTCAGTACAGGTAAATATCCGGCCAGCAGTCATTGCCGGTATAAAAGGAGATGCGGACGGCCTCGCCCGGCGGGCTACCGATCTTCCAGAGAAAAATTTCATAATCCGCGACATCATGTTCATGGCCGCCGGTACTCGCGCCGTAAACCAGGTAACGGCCGTTATTGGCGACCTTGGGAAAATATTCATGGCTGTATTTAGTGGGCGAATCAAACCACAGGGACCGTTTAAGGGTGACCGGGTCAACCTTATAAAAGGCGTTCTGCTCCTTGCCGCCATGACCGACATAGTAGAGATAGGACGAATCCGGCGCCCAGTTCAGTTCGCAGCCGTCATCCACCCGCTCTATTTTTTTGTGCCGGTCAACCACCACCGTTCCCCGCATTGCGCCGCGCAGGGTAACGGCCAGAGACTGCCGGGCCGCACTCCAGACCGGGGTCTCCAGAACAACCGATGACTTCCAGGGCAGATTCTTTCCCGATTCAAATAACACAGTCTCTTTTCGGCTGGCAAGATTATATTCAACAAACTGGTTGGCATTTCGTTGAAAATAAATCTTTTTGCCGTCGGCGGACCAGGTCGGGACATTCCCGTTTTTGGCGACCAGACGTTCCCTGCCGTTTTCCAGGTTAAGGAGATAGACATCCCAGGCGAAATAGTTGCGCTGGGAAACCCAGGGTTCCCGGGAACGGCAGAAAACTATCTGTTTACCGTCAGGCGAGATCCGCGGAAAGTATTCCGTATGCGGGTCAGTTGTCAACCGGCTTAACTTCTGCTCCGGTAACGAGAGCATGACAATGTCATGGTTGCCGAACCGGTTGGAGCTCCAGACGATAAAGCCATGCAGGCCGGCAAGCCGTTGGTCCGCCGGCCGGCCGGTTGCCACCGGCACTCCCGGAGACGGTGGCCGCAGGGCCCCCATCTTTTTTATCCCCCGCACCTGCAGGCCGAAGACAAAAAGTCCGGCGGCAAGCAACAGCAGGGCCAGGGAGATTTTCCGCCAACCGCGGTTGCGAACGGCCCGGCCGGCGACAAGATTCAACTTCCCCACGGAAAAAACAAACAGAACCAGGGCGGCGATCCCCATAGTATAATCAATGACCTGGCTCCAGATGTGCAGAGCAAGCATGACCAGGGCCGAAACCGCCCGCGCCGCCCCCAGGAACATGAGGGCGAGCGTGCCGCCCGTTTCATAGGCGCCGAAACTCATAAAAGTCGGGAGCGGCAGGCTGGCGGCGGCCTCGCCGCCGATCAAGGCGGCCAGGACCGGGGCCAACCGGGTATCAATGCCCGGGAACGAGGGTAAAACGACACCGAGAAAGAGGACATACAGGCCCAGATACTTGACAATCCGGATAGCAAGGGAAAGGATCAACACCCTGCCGAATATACCTCCTTTTCTGGTTTTCTCCAGGCTTTCCGCTGTTTTTCCGGCCAAATTGGCGACCGAGTTGATGATTTTACCTTTGCCCTCGGCCAACCGCTGCAGCCACAGACGCAATCCGCCCAATACGGGAAACAGGAAAGCGAGCAGGATGGCGCCGACCAGGGTAACCAGGAGAAACGATCCCAGCAGCCAGGGTTTCAGATCACCGTGGAGCGCCTGGTAGCCGATCAGGCCCAGGAGCAGCAAACTCAGCGCCACCAGGTCGAAAACAAAACTAACGGCCAGCGACGAGAGACAGGCCTCGGCGCTGACCCGGTAGCCGCGGTTCAGCATAGCCACATAACTGAGCTCTCCCAAGCGGGCCGGCAGCATATCGACAAACATGTTCCGGCTCAGGGCGACCAGGGACATATGGTAGAGACCCGGGACATGATCTTCGGACGCCTTGAGGATCACCCGGTACCGTATCGCCCGCAACAGCCCCTGGAGGAAACCGCAGCCGGCATAGGCGAAAATATAGCCCCCGGCGACCGCCGCCAGGGCGGCCAGCAGCCGCGGCAGAACAGAAGGCGCCGCCGCCCCGGTCAGCCCCCGCAGGAGGACGCCGAGCAGCAGAAACGAAATGCCGGCGGACAGCAGCAGATGAAAGACCAGGCGACGATTCATGGCAAAGAAATCAGTGCTCCATTGACGGTAACGGTTACGACGACTCCTTGCCGCCCGGCGACGGCATGAACAGCCTCCAGAGATAAGCCAGACCGCCGAGCAGGGAATAAGAAACGGTCACGGCCAGGAACGACAGGGCCAGGGAGCGGGTCTGGACATCCGACAGTCCGGCCCAGCCGAAAAAGAAGACATAGCCCATGTCCCGGATGCCGATACCGTAGATTGAAAGCGGCAGGGCCTCCATCAGGGTGATCAAGGGCACAAAGGCGCTGAAGTAGATAAAAGATGCCGAAGCATGCAGAGACAGGGCCAGGCAGTAGACGATACAGATGACTGACAGCTGGAAGGTAAAAGAAATCACCATGATCCGGACCAGCAGCCGGCGATTTTTGCCGTAGCGGTCAAGGGACAGAAAAAACTTTTCCATCAACCGGGTAATAATCTCGAAACGATTCAAACGGGTAAGGGCGAGTATTTTCCTGACCGGCGTCTGCTTATACATGGCGGCAAGGAAAACCACCAGGATAATAAGAATAAGGAGCGGCCCCAGGAAAAAAAGCGGCTCATGCATCCGCCTGGCAACCACGAGCGATGACAGCAGGCTGAGGATCACCAGGGCCAGGAAACCGGAAAAACGGTCGGCAAAGACGGAGGCCGCCGAACGGACCGCCTCCCTGCTTTTTCTGGCGACATCATAGATCCGGTAGGAATCGCCGCCGATGTTCGAGGGCAGAAAAAGATTATAAAAACTGCCGATCAGGTAGGTCACGGTCAGGGTCCGCAGGGGAATATCGACGGCATCGCAAAGCAGCAGGAGCCGCCACTTCAAGGCGCTGAGCAGGGTATTGACGAAAAGCAGCCCGGCAATGATCGGCATAAAACGCAGGTCGATACCGGCCAGCACCCCGCCGATGACCCCAAGCGGCGTCTTCCGGTAAAGGACGGCAATCAGGGCGCCGCTTATCAACAGCTTGCCCCCGACCAAAAACAGCCTTTTTCGCTTCATCCGTTGTCACTTCTCTTCTTGACAACCCGGGCCGGCACCCCCATGCACACGGCAGACGGCGGAACCGACCGGGTCACCACGGCCCCGGCCCCGGCAACACTGCCCTGCCCCATGGCGACGCCGCCGAGGACCGTAACGTTGCCGCCGAGCCAGACATCGTCTGCCAGCACCACCCCGGAGTCCGGCTTGATACCCTGCTCCCGGATGGGAACATCGAGCCGCTCCGTATGATAGCTGCCGCCGCCGATTATAAAACAGCGCTGGCCGATGACACAGTCGTCACCGATAACGACCGGACAGTTATTGGTCGATTGAATAATGGTCTGGGCATTGACGCCCGTCCGCCTGCCGATCCTGATAGTGCCCTCTTTGCAGGACAGCATGACATTGGTCGAGAGAATCACGTCGTCATCCAGCTCTATTGTCCTCTCTTTCACGCTGCTGCGCCCGTCAAGAATACATTGTTCACTGATGACGATGCGGTCGCCCAGATGAATCCGGGACGGATGACGCACGACGATATTGGCGCCGAAGGTCACTCCCCGCCCACAGGAGCCGAAAAGCCGGGGCCAGAATACTTTACGCAGGACCATGCCCAGGGCGCCAGGCACCGGCGCCAGCCAGGCACACCATTCAAAATAGAGCAGAGCGGCCGGCGACGGCCGGCCGACAATGACATCCTGATATTTTTTCAAGGGGGAACCGCTGCCGCTCACGGCATCATGTGTCTTTTTCATCGCCTTTATCGTCAAATGGTGATCGGCACCAATATACTACTTGTACCAAACCGGAAAAAATCCTTGTAGCCAGGATACCAGCGTCCTCCGGCATAAGAATAGGGATGCTACGGATTCCGGTCTGGCCGCCGGTCAACAATGCTGACACTTTTCCGGATCAGGACCAGTTGTTCGGCGATAAGCCCCAGGGAAAAAAACAGCAGCCCGGTAACAAACAGAAAAAGAGTGCCGACAGATACCCCCTCCCCGCGCAGGATAATGGGCAGCCCCCAGATGGCGCTAAAGAGCAGGAAAAGCAACGCAATCGGCAGGAAGATACGCATCGGGTTGAAAAACGTCATGATATGCAGGATCTCCATGACCGTATCAAAGGCGGTTTTGGTGCTGATGGTGGACTTGCCGGTGGTCCGGGGCAGAACCGTAACCGGATATTCCGAGACCAGGTGCCTCTGATTGATAAAAACCAGGGTAATAATATCGCTGAACGGCATGTTGTCCGGGCACAAGGCGATATATTTCTGGGCCAGATCGGTCCGGTAGATCTTAATTCCCGAATTGAGATCTACCACCGTGACCTGCATGAGCAGACGGGCGATGCCATGGATAATCAGCTTGCCGACCTTGCGGTACAGGCTCTCCCGGTCCCCGGCCCGCCGGCCGATAACCAGGTCGGCATCCTGCTCGATAATGGCATGATACAGATTTACCACATCCGCCAGGCGATGCTGACCGTCGGCATCAATGGTTATCAGGTATTTGGTCCGAACCGCGTTGATCCCGGTTTTTACGGCCCCGCCATAGCCGCAGTTCACCTTGTGGTGAATGGGGGTAAAGCAGGCTTCGTCGGCGTATCGTTCCAGGATGGCCTTGGTATTATCCCGGGAACCGTCGTTCACAATAATCAGCCGACACCGGTGCTCCCGGCAAAAGGCAAGCAATTCCGGCAAGAAAGAAGCCAGCGCCGCTTCCTCATTATAGGCCGGGATAACAATCGTCAGGTCATTCATGGCATTACCGGTTCCGGAGCAGGTTCCCCCGGGACACTGAACAAATAATTTCGTCTCATGGAGAATCCATTCGCTGAATCCGCAAGCGTTCGAAAACTGTGCAGATACAAGGCGGCAACGATGTTGATTATCCTAGTGTAATATCAACGATTTGTCAACGCAGCAGATGCGCCGTTATCAGGCGCCCCGCCGGGCGGCGCGGTTAAGGCCGCGAAATGCTATCAACATACTGACCATACTTATAGAATTCACAGATATCGTGAATTTTCTCCAGCCGTGACAACAGCTTTGAGCGGCCGATATACATCAGGGAATTAAGCCAGGCATTGTCGTTGAGATCCGGATGCATAAAATGTTCCTGCACCTGGTCGATGTCATAGGGATGGAAGTAGGTCAATACCGGACAATCCTTTTTTAACTGTCGCCGGATACCGGCCCTGGTCAGCCAAAACGGCAGTACCCGGAAATAGACCCCGCCGGCAATCGGGGTGCGCGGCAGAGGAAACTCATGGAGAGTCATCGGCAGTTCCCAGATACCGGCGGCAGTCCGGCGGCACCGGCGGCCGAATTCCGGCCAGCCGTACAACGGGTTGGCGGCGGGCAGGACGGAACTTGAATACTCAAACCCCTCCGCCGCCAGGATCCGGTGAGCCCAGGAGGTCCTCTCCGTCAACGAAAAGGTGGGGGCCCGGTAGCCGACGACCCGGCTGCCGCCGATATCTTCCAGGGTCTTTCTGTTCCTGGTCACATCCGCCCTGAATTCCGCCTCGGTCTGCTTGTCCAGTTGCAGGTGGACATCACTGTGACAGGCCAATTCATGCCCCGCCTCGACAATGGTCCGGATCAGCCGGGGATAGCGCCGGGCGACCGTCCCCACCACAAAAAAAGTCGCCGTCACCTGCAACCCGGCAAAAAAAGCGAGATAGGCTTCCGTATTGGCCGGCACCCGCTCC
>JAADIK010000139.1:0-9128 GCA_013151365.1 Deltaproteobacteria bacterium | reverse complement strand
CGGCGCCAGAGACGCCAGGCATCATAGAGGGAGGCAATAATAAAGAACATGACCATGGGATAGGCCGCCTGCATGGCCCGGGTAATCTCGGAGTAGGAGGTGATGGCCACCAGGGTCAGGATCACCGAGAGGGCAGTAATCCCGCCCAGGGCACTGAGACTGAAGATACAGGCCCAGGACGGCAGAAACCGTTTGTACATTGAGGTCCCGAGCGAACAGAGCAGGGAGATAAAGGCGGCGATAAACAAAGGCGGCACGATACGGCTGTAAAATTTACCGATATCATCCAGGATGCGTATCTTTTCCTTGTTCAGATGGCGATTATACCCGGGGCTGCTCCGCCACACGCTCGGCTTGCTCGTCCGCAGCTTTTCCCGGGTAACGGTTTCATACATCATCATGATCTTGCCGGGTCCCCAGCTGAACCTGCCTGCCGTGTCGGCAGAACATTCATCGAAACTGACAATACGCTTGAAGACACTCCACCAGGTCGGCAGCAACAGCTTGTTGAACTCCCGGTGCCAGGGGGGGATCAGATCGGTATACCTGGGCCGGCAGTCAAGGCGGCCATCCTCACAGGCGGCGTCGATCTGCCGGCCGATACTCTCGTAGTAGGCCATGGCGTCGGCACTGTTACGGTAATGCCCGGCGGCCGCCACCGCATCCCTGAAGGCCCAGATAAAAAAGGCCGCCGGCAGGTCCTTGGTGCCGGACATCCTCTCCCATCCCCGGGCCAGGTTACCCTCGAGATAGGGTTTGAGCTCCGCGAAAGACGGACTGACCGCGTAGGCCTTGCGCCGGGCATCCTCCACTACCGGGAAAAACCGGCGCCACTTGTCCGATTTGATGCGCAACAGGCCGCCATAGGCCGATTTAAAAGGGGCAGATTCAACCTCAATGGTCATGAACAGACCGTAATGTCTGTAATTCTGCAGCTGAAAAGCCAGGGTCACGGAGGCAAAGATGAGCAGTGGTACCAGGTAAATTGCCAGCAGAGAACCAACCGCCTTTCCCCCCGCCCCCCGGTATGTCCGGAGCAGGTGAAACAGGAAGACCAGCAGCAATGACGGCACGAGCCAGATGGATTCTTCCCGGGTATGCCAGAAGGCTGCAAAAAAAAGGCCGGCGGCCGCCGCCCAGCAAAGCTTTCGTTTCCAGGATTGCCGGTCCCGGATAACCAGGCCGCATAGACACGACAGGCTCAGGAACCCGAGGCTCGAATAGATCCCCAGCCTGAAAACCCGGCCAGTTGCGTCATAATAATAGGTAAACGGATTCATCAGCAAAAAAAGAAACAGCAGGAACGCCAGTTTCTGATTCCTGATCGCCGGATATATCGCCAGGACAAAGACGAGGGAGGCGCCGCACCAGAGAAGCTGCTGGGCCGTCATCAACGGAATCGCCAGCCAGTAAGCCAAGGCAATGAACAGCGGATAGAACGGCCCCTTGATCAGGGTCATCTGGTTGTAAGGACCAAGCCAATGGCCGCTGAGAATACTGTTGGCCTCCCGGATAAACAGCAGATCATCCTGAGGAGTATAGGTTGCCTGCAGGTATTGCGCACTAACCAGCCACAGTTTTACGGCCAGCAGACAACCGGCAATAATAAAAAAGGAAGTAGAGGGCCGGGTAGTTTTCATGAATGTAGGTATCCAGTTAGAGTTTCAGTGGTCGTCCCTGGTCCTGCTGGTGGCGCAAACAAAATGTTTGCGTTATGCCTCCGGCGGAGCTCCGGCGCAAGATTTTCCCAGGTCAGGCCACCCGGCATGACCCACCAGAAAACAGCGAGTTACACCTATTCCCGCTTGCCGGCTGCTCGCCGGGCAACATGACGAACAGGAGACCGCCGAGCATGAACAGGAGGACGAAAACCGGGATTCCGGCCGGCCGGGTCGCCAGGTAGGAGAAACCAACCAGGGGATACAGACTCCATCGGACCGCGGTTTTCACCACTTCATGCCGGGCGATATAATAGGCGATTGGCGGGGAATAACGATAATACAGCTTGACAAAGAGCTTGCCCGGCGCGCACCGCAACAGGACCTGATCCCGGAACTGCTTCAGGAGCCGGACATGCGCCGCCAGCGGGGAACCGAAGGCGGCGGTGGCGATAAAACAACCGCCGCCGCCACCGCCGCCACTGCCACCGCCCTGATAGGGAAGAGCGGCGTAAAAGCCCTGGGCCAGGATACGGGCGCCCGCTTCATTGGGATGCAGACCGTCAACGGTCAGGGCCGACCAGTTTGAGATCACACTGGCATATGAATCGACCAGGGTTACGCTTTTCTCCCCGGCCAGGGCGGCGATGCCCGGATTATAGTCCTCGGGCCGCGACTGGGCACCCGGCCGCGTATCGGGAGTGATGGTCGAAATGATGGGAACTGTTTTATGGGCCACGCTCTTATCGATCATGACCCCCAGGTTGAACTTGGTCGTTGCCGGAGAAATGCCCGCAATCACATCGTTCGCCCCTTCCATTATCAGGATATAGGCCGGGTGATCGGCAGTAAGGACCCCGTCGATCCTGCCGACGCCGGAGATCGTTCTCTCACCGTCGCGGCCTTCATTTACGACAGTGGCGCCGCCGCCGCTGCCGTTAATAAGTTCCTGCAGATGCAGGGAATAGGGAACCGACCCGTAGCCGACGGTTATCGAATCGCCGAAGGCGACCACGTTATCGCCATAGGCCGCAGAAACCGGACCGGCAAGCATGACCAGTACAAGGATATAGACCGCTTTACTTTTCCTGAATTCATTCATGATTGTCGTTCCCATTGAGGAGGCACCCGGCAGCATGGTCAGGGATTGTAGCTGTTCGGTAGAAAATCAAAGCTGACAGCTGTGACCGGAATCGTTACCAGGTATTAATATATAACGTGGATAAAGGCCCTTTCCGGATGTTTGACAACTGCCGGCAAGACAATCTCCCGGGCCGCCTGCTCGATTGTCGCCTCCGCGGCATCGGAGATCTCGACCGGCTTGCTCCATGCCCCGCCCCGGTAGCTGCTCTGCAACCGGTGATAGTCGCCGTTCCTGAATCCCAGCCAGGTAACGACCGGCGGTTTTCCATAGGCAATGGTGATCTGCGGCAAAATATCCGGCACCTCGTTTTTGGGGTTGAGGCGGACAGGACCATCCCATTTGCCGGCCCGGCAGCGGCTGAAATAGATTTCATCATTACTTACCCCGTCGTTCCCCGACCAGACGACCCAGATCACATTTGAGCCATCCACGGCGACAAAGGGGGCGGTATTACTTGACAGATCGGAGGGGATGGCGCGGGGAGCGGACCACACTCCGTCGGCCAGTATCGAGTAATGAATAAAGAAATCAGGCTGGTTGACCGCCGACCAGACGACCCATTTACGTCCGTCCGGGCCGTCGGCAAGCACCGGGTGCAGGTTGTCGAACTGATCATTCGTTATCTTGACCGGCTCACTCCAGGGGGCATCCTGTTTGCGGCCGGCATAATAAATCGCCGCATGACCCAAGGCATCCGTCTGTGACCAGACGGCTTCAACAAAAGAGGGAGTCACGGCCCGGGCCGTTGTCCCTCCTGCACCGGCCGTCGGCACGAAACAACACATGAGCATCCACAGGGACGCCACCATCCCGGTAACTTGTCTGATCATCATTTCTCCTCAAAAAACAGGACTGAAGAAGTCGTAATAGTTCAACGGGGGCAATTAAACCCGGTTACTTCACCACACTGTAGGAGTTCGGCACTGTTAAGCAGATATCAACTACCATATTTGGCAATATCGTGCAAACCAACAAATATAAAACTATAGGTCCCTAAAAAATACATGGCCAGAACAAGCCACTGAAACAGGGGCCGGAACAGATGACGTTCCTCATGGTGGATCAGCAGGGCCAGCATGGGGATGATCGGCAGAAAATACCGGCCCTGGGCCTGAAAATCCACGGTCCAGGAATGATAACAGGCAACAACAATAAGGGCCACGGCGCTCAACATGGTGGCCGACAGCAGGACATTGCCGGACCACCCTCCCCGCAGGGCAATGGACAACAGGAATACGCCAAGCAGGGCCAGGCCGACATAACGAACCTGGTTGTAAAAGGCGAAAGAGGCCGACACCGAGGTATAACCGTACACGCCGAACGAGGTTCGAAACGACTTTTCACCCCAGCGATCGAGCTGCAACAACGCCTTCAGGGTGACGCCCCGGTCCTTCATCTGCAGAAAAACGTTTTTCTGGTCCAGAGGCGTGCCCGGCTTGTAGGGTTTCTCGGCCAGTCGTTCGCGACAGGCCAGTAATTTGGCCGACCGGTCCAGACCGTTAACCGCGTAGTCCGTCCCCCTGACCAGGGAAAAGGCAACCAGGGCGATCGCCCCGATCATGCCCAGGCGGCAGAGTGTTTTTTTATTGAGCCGCAATTCCCGGCGCCAGAATAACCAGGCCAGATAAAGAAAGAGAAAAATGATGAAAAAGTAGAAGTTCAACTTGGAGAATAAAAGAAGCGAAAAGAGCAGGCCGGAGAGGAGCAGCTTGAACCAAATTTTCCTCAACGGGACCTCGGCCATCGCCTGCCAGAAAAAAGATTTTTCCCTGACCAGGACATAAACAACGATCATGCAGACAAACAGCGCAAAGGCATCGGAATTGAAATAACTGAACACATACCATATCTGCGGCGAGATCAAGACGGGCAGCATGGCTATCCGGAAAGGGCTGCTGCCGATAGCCAGAAAACACAAGACGGCGAAAAGAGTAACATTGAAGAACCTGAGAATCAGGTACGACGGCAGGTGGAACGGGGCGAACAACTCCATGAATTTGCCGGCCAGCAGATAGACAATCTCACCCGAGAACAACCGCGAAACCCCGTAGGGACTGTAGGTGTGCCGTATTTCCGGAGAACCGATCTCCGGCGGCAGCAGGTGATTCTGGTAATACTCGGCGGCATAAACATGAACAAACTCATCCGGATGCTTGTTGTATTTTGAAACAGAGGCCATCACGACAACCAGGGCCAGGACGAAAATCACCAGAAACGACAGGTAGTTATAATCGTCCCAGAGCGGCCGGCTCGCCATGGCCAGCAGATAAAGCAGTCCAAAGATACAGAGCACCCGCATCCCCTCGGCCAGGTAATCGGGACGATACACCATGGGCGGCAGGAGAAACTCCATCTGCGGGTCGCCGTTGTCGGCAACCACCTGCATTGTTCCGGACCGGTCAAAGGTAATACTGGCAATTCCGGTAAGTGGAATCAATTTTTTAAAAGCGGCCGGCGAAGCGAAATGCAACTCCGGCAGTCCTTCCTGGGAAATGCGTATTTCATGCAGGCCGACCCTGGCCGGTTTTTCGGCAACGTCGATACGGATCTTTTTTATTGCCGCCAGGTTGCAGATACGGAAGGAATAGTCGGAGCGACCGGGGGAGATGACGACCCTGGTCATCCGCTTCTCGCTGTACAGCTGACCGGCCGCGGCCCAGTACACCTTGAAGACGGTACGGGTATCGGTGTCGAGACGGAGATCAACGACCGCCCTTTTGACGACCAGGTGATGGTAGCATAACGACAGGATGATACCCAGGATGAGGATAGCGATATGCTGCCTGCCGGTAAAGCCGGACAGCGGCCAGCGGTTGCCGATATGCAGATTTTCTTTTCCCTTCGCCATATTCCCTGTTATTTTAGTCGATTGCCAACCGCGAGTTACTATAACACCGATACCGGCCGTCGTCCAGAACTCCGGGTCCCTCTGCCGCTGTCCCGCTCACAGGTCCGTCGTGCCGCGCCGCCGTAATCGCCGGTAGATGGAGGTCAGTTGGTTTTCGTACCGGACCAGGAGGCGGAAAAACGGCCGGCCGACGCCATGCAGAACGCCGAGGACCAGCAGACAGTGCCACCCCGGCCCGCCCTGCAGGTCGCCCAGGGGAATCACCCGGTTCAGAATCGACATCCTGACAACCCGGCCGATTTCCCGGCCGGGCAGGTCAAACTGTTTGCTGGTAATCGGTCTCTTCCTCATCTCTCAGGCCCCCCGGAGACACTGTTTGATATGGAATAAGAAATATTTCAGGCGGATCAGGGGCCGGTAGCGCAGGACCCAAGGCGGCATGTCCCAGAGCCCCTTTTCCCCTCTCTTTTTCCGGGCCGTGGAGACATGAGTGCCATGAAAATCATCCAGGTGATGACGCTGGCGGATTTCTCCCACCTCCGCCGCCCGGGGGAAGGCCAGCCGGCTGGCCAACAGGTAACGCAGCCAGGGTTTGATCTCCTCCGGCGAATAGCCGAGCAGGGCCATGGCCGCGCCATAACGGTCCGCAGCGTCAACGATGCCGTTCTGCAGCGGCGCAAAATAGCTGTTCTGTTCCTGCTCCTGCCGGGCCATGGCGTCATCGGCCGTCCTGAACACCAGCTCGTATCCCCCGCCGGCGGTCAGCCGGTAGCCGTTCAGGGTGGGATGCGGAGCCCGGCAGGCCTCTTCAAAAAGATCACGGGCATACATGATCGTACTGGCGGCCAGGTCGAAACGGTCCCGGTCGTAGATCACCCCTTCCAGCCGGTTGTTCAGGGTCGTGGGATAGGGAATGCCGCGACTGGCGCCGAGAAGAAGACCGACAAAACGCGGCGCATCTCCGCGATGCTTGACGGCATCGTATAAAAACCGCTGAATCGTTCCCAGCCAGCCGATATCAACCAGGGCGACCTGCTCCTGTTCAAAAAAACCGCTGTCTTCAAGGTAGCGCTGCAGGGCATCGTTGGCGGGCCGGGTCTGGCGCCGGACCTCGTCCTGAAAGGATTCATCATCGAGGAGATCGTACAAGCGCATGGTATGACCGGGGGCAAAACCCGGAAAACGCGGATTCAGGATGGTGTCGGCCCGGAGACCGAACCGGGCCAGGTGGGGAACCAGCGGTTCAACCTGCAGGTTGAAAATACGGCAGACATCCCGGAAGTCCCGGTTGCCGGCGGGCAGGAAGACGATATCGACACTGGTCCGGGTCAGACCCTGGTAGGCGCAGGAGGCCCCGGCCAGCGCCATGCGGCTCACATACAGATAGCCGGTTGCCGGCAGCCGCCCGGCCGGATACAGGTGCGGGGTGATCTTTTCCCAGACCCTCTGGAAGAGCCAGCCTTCCCGGGAAAAAAAGAAAATCCGGGGGATGTCGTTCTCCAGGCAGCGTTTGGCGACATCATGGACAAAGGCGCAGATCAGGGGAGCAAGCACGGTATAGCCATAGCCGTAACGAAACGACCTGTCCCGGTTTTCCCCTTCCAGGGGCAGCATGAGCTGCTGGACCGCCCGGCCCTTCCAGAAAGGCCGGCCGGCGGAATAGTTCACATAGCGCTTGACAATGGCCTTGCGATACTTTTCCAGGCCGTCACGGATCACCAGGGCTTGGATGCCGTGCCCGGCCGGCCGCAACCCGTCCGAAACCGGATTATCGCCGACATGAAGCCAACTGTCATAGCTCAGGCCGTACTTTTCCTTGAGCAGCGGAAAGGCCTTGCCGGAGGCCTTGGCCAGGAAGCTGTCGGCGGAAGAGACAATCCCCTCGATACAGTCCAGGAAACCGGCGTGTTCCACGAGCCGGGCAAGATGAGACGCGGGCAGGTAAATATCGGACAGCAGAAAAATCCGCTTGCCCCCGGCATGCAACTCCCGCAGCCATTGCACCAGTTCGTCCCGGGCCACCAGCATGGTGTTTTCCACGGCCAGCTCATAATCCGTGACTTCGGCCAGCAGGCGCTCGTCGGCACCGTCGGCAAAGATCTCCCGCAAGACCCGCGCCATGTAGTCGGGATAGCAGGCCTCATGGTCGTCGAAACGGGTGGCGGTCTGCCGGCGCTGTTCTTTCTCGAACCGGTCCCGTAGCGTCTGCACCCGCGGCCAGGTCCAGCGCAGCCCCAGGTTCCGGGCCCGGGCGGCAATAAAACGCGCCACGGCCGGCTTCACCAGGTCGGGATCATGAATCCGGCGGATGAGCAGGGTATCGAAGATATCAAAGGTGACGGTATCACAGGAGGCGCTCAGCTCGCGCGCGCTCCGCAGAAGAGCAGCCAGACTGTAACAGGTGTGCCACGGCATAAAATTCCGGCAGCCCCCTCAGGCGGCAACCGCCCCCAGGCGCGAAAACACGGGGAGGAGCGTAGTTGAATAATCCGTAGTGAGTGCCGGCCGCGGAATTGCCGGGCCCGGGCCCATCGGGCCGCTACTTGTTCTTGTCACGCAGTTCTCCAGGTTGTCGGGATGAAGATCGACATGGCCGGGCCGACAACTTCCGGCCCAGGGAACGAAGCAGCCCGCGGACCTGCCGGCGGATTCCCGGTTCGGCCGGTGCCGGACCGAGGGTCGCCCGGACCTCGGTCAGTTCCCGCTCAAGTTCGACCAGCCGGTCACTGCCGGCCGACACCAGGGGCCGCAGGTCTTCAGGCAGGGCGGCCAGCAAATACTTGCCGATCACCAGGCGGTCCTGTTCCCGGCCCAGGATGGCGGCCTCGCTCAACGTATTGCCGCCATGGATCCGGTAATAGAGGAGCTGCTCTTCATGGAGATACCGGACCTTGCCCGGACAGGCCAGCATGACTCGGAAAATATAATCATAATCATGCAGATAGCGAAGAGGACAAAACTTACCGACCTTGCGGGCCGCCTCCCCGGTCAGGAAAAGATTGGAGGTGGTGACCATGAAATTGCCCTTTAGAAAGGCCGTGTAGAGGTCGCCGGCGGCCAGGTAAAAAGCACGGTTCCGGCGGTGCCACCGGTTCCAGCCAAAGTCCGGGTCCAGCAACTCCCCGCCCGCATCGTCAATGGGCACGACGTCGGTAAACAGGCATTGAGCCCCGGTCTCCTGCTGGACGCCGACGAGTTTTTCGAGACGCTCCGGGAAGTAGACATCATCCGAATTCAAAATGGCGATGAAATCCCCGTCCGCCATCTCCAGGCCGCGATTCAGGGCATTGTAGGCGTCCTGATTTTCCTGATACACATAGGTCAGCCGGGGGTCGTCGTAGCCCTGCACCACCTCGCCCGTGCGGTCCGTCGAACCGTCGTCTATGACAATGAGCTTCAGCCGGTCATAGCTCTGCCCCAGCACGCTTTCGACCGCCGCCCCGACAAAACGCTCATGATTGTAGGCAGGAATAATGAC
>JAADIK010000166.1:3382-17973 GCA_013151365.1 Deltaproteobacteria bacterium | reverse complement strand
ACTTTACCACCAAAGAGGACGGCAACGGCCTGGGGTTGACAATCTGTCACTCTATTATCAGCAAGCATAATGGTCGCCTGGTGGTCGAATCAGAGTTAGGAGTCGGTACGACATTTACCATCTATATCCCTGCCCGAAAAGAAGAAAGCCCGCATGAAAGCGCTGCGGACAGGCCGACTGAAATCCTCGGTACCGGCCGGATCCTGGTCATGGATGACGAGGATCAGCTGAGAGAGATTGTCGCGGAAATGCTGAAATATCTCGGTTACAAAGCCGATCTTGCCGCCGACGGAGCCGAGGCGGTCGCGCTCTATATCAAAGCCAAGGAAGCCGGCAAACCGTACGATGCGGTCATCATCGACTTAACCATCCCCGGGGGCATGGGCGGCAAGGAAGCCATTGAAAAATTACGGCAATACGACCCGCAGGTAAAGGCCATTGTCTCAAGCGGTTATTCCAATGATCCGATTATGGCCGAATACCGGAAATACGGTTTCAGCGGCGTTGCCGCCAAACCATTCGAAATCGCCGACCTCAGCAAAATCCTGCATGACATACTAGACCATTGACCAGGGTATCGGGATGCGGAAGCGTATCTCTTTTTCAAGCAGACCCTCGGCCGACCATCCTTACAAAATTGTTATATTTGGTATCATTTTTTACAAAAATGAAAATTTTATCCCGTCATAGTTTCAGCTTGAATTATTGTTATTATTAGTTATATAATGATGAGTTAATCATCCTTTACCGAAATTGGCATAAAGTTTGATTGCTGGTGATGACGCCATCGAACATATTTGAACACCAGACAGGTTGTCAAAATTATTAAACTCAAGGCATTGTAAAAAAAGGAGCACAGAGGGTGAATTCCGGAGATACCGCGTTTATGCTGGTGGCAACGGCCATGGTCATGTTCATGACGCCGGGCCTGGCACTTTTTTACGGCGGCATGGTCAGGTCGAAAAACGTCCTGTCTGTCATGATGCAGAGCTTTTTCTGCCTGGGCATTGTTTCTATAATCTGGGTCCTCTACGGTTATTCCCTGGCCTTCGGCCCGGATATCGGCGGTTTTATCGGCGGACTGCAGTACCTGGGGCTGAACAATGTAACCACCGGCATCGGCCCCTATTCCAAGACTATTCCTCATCTCCTGTTCTGCGCCTTTCAGTTGATGTTCGCCGTCATTACGCCGGCCCTGATTACCGGTGCCTATGCGGAGCGGATGAAATTTTCGGCCTTTGTTCTTTTTACAATCATCTGGACCACCCTAGTCTATCTGCCGGTCTGCCACTGGGTCTGGGGCGGCGGCTGGATCGGCAAGATGGGTGCTCTCGATTTTGCCGGCGGTACGGTCATCCATATCAACTCCGGCGCGGCGGCCCTGGTGGCGGCTTTAGTTCTAGGCAAACGCAAAGGCTGGCAAAAAGAATCCATGCATCCGAATAACCTGCCCATGACTATCCTGGGAGCAGGTATTCTCTGGTTCGGCTGGTTCGGCTTTAACGCCGGGAGCGCCCTGTCCGCCGGGCCGGTCGCGGTCCTGGCACTCATCACCACCCAGGTCGCCACCGGAGCCGGGGCTATTTCCTGGGTCCTGGCCGAGTGGAAAATCCAGGGTAAGCCGACCACCCTGGGGGCCGCTTCCGGGGCGATTGCCGGCCTGGTTGCCATTACGCCGGCCTGCGGTTTTGTCGGCCCGTTGCCGGCCGTCCTGATAGGACTTGCCGCCGGGGCCATCTGTTATGGTGCCGTACTCTGCAAAGCCAAAATAGGATACGACGACGCCCTTGATGTCGTCGGCGTGCATGGGGTGGGCGGCTTATGGGGGGCTCTCGCCACCGGTCTGTTTGCCTCCACGGCCCTGAATCCCGGCGGCGCCAATGGCCTGTTTTACGGCCATCCCCAACAACTCGCCATCCAGGCTATTGCCGCCGTAAGTGTTATCGCCTACTCGATAGTGTTGACCTTTATCATTTTGAAAGTAATTGATGCACTTGTCGGCCTGCGGGTGGATACCGAAGAAGAGGTACAGGGGCTGGACGTGATTGAGCACCAGGAGGTTGGTTACAGTTTTTAGCGCAAGCAGTGCGGGACGGTCGGGATAGCCGCCGTCAACGGCTTGCTCTATCGGCCGCTCCGGGCGGAAAAGATCAAGCTTAAGATCGGCTTCTTGAAATTATTGTTTCTTTTCATTATAATTTTGTCATCTTTTCTACAAATTTGTCAAGATTAATAACTGAAGAGGAACAAAATGATTTCAGCTGCTGATACCGCCTTTGTCTTGGCGGCCGCAGGTTTAGTCCTGCTGATGACCCCGGGCCTGGCACTCTTTTATGGCGGTATGGTGCGCAAAAAAAATGTGCTCGGTACCATCATGCAGAGCCTGATCATGATCTCAATCATTTCGATTGAGTGGGTTTATATCGGCTATTCCATGTCTTTTGGCCCGGATATCGGTGGTTTTGTCGGCAACTTGTCCTGGTTTGCCCTGAATGGGGTAACCAGTGCTCCCAGTTCCGTTTACGCAACCACCATTCCGCAAACCGTGTTCATGATCTACCAGTGCATGTTCGCCATTATCACGCCGGCGTTGATTACCGGCGCCTTTGCCGAACGGGTCCGTTTCGGGCCTTTTGTGCTCTTCAGTCTGCTCTGGGCGATTTTGGTCTACAACCCGGTCTGCCACTGGGTATGGGGCAGCGGCGGCTGGCTGGGTAAAATGGGGGTACATGACTTTGCCGGTGGCCTGGTGGTTCATGTTACCTGCGGGGCCGCCGCGCTGGCCGCGGTCCTGGTTATCGGTCCCCGGCAGGGCTATGGCCGGGACAATTTTGTGCCCCATAACCTGCCCATGACCATGCTGGGGGCGGGTCTGCTCTGGTTCGGCTGGTTCGGCTTTAACAGCGGCAGCGCCCTGGCGGCTAACGATGTGGCGGCCACGGCCTTTGTTGCCACTCACCTTGCCGGTATGGCCGGCATGGCCATGTGGACCCTTATGGAATGGCTGAAACTGGGCAAACCAACCACACTTGGCGCCGCCTCCGGAGCTATTGCCGGCTTGGCGACAATTACTCCGGCAGCCGGTTTTGTCGGCCCCAACGCAGCCATCGCTATCGGCCTGCTGGCCGGGTGTATCTGTTTTGGTGCAGTAAATGCCAAGTCACGATTTGGATTTGATGACAGCCTGGATGTCATCGGTATCCATGGTGTCGGCGGGGCGGCCGGAACCCTGCTACTGGGTGTTTTCGCCTCCAGGGCCGTCAATCCCGGAGGGGTGGACGGCCTGCTGGCCGGCAATGCTTCTCTGCTCCTCAGCCAGGGAATCGGGGTGGTGGTTGTCGGGGGATACGCCTTTATTATCAGCTGGGTCTTGCTCAAAATCATTCACGGTACCGTGGGGCTAAGAATCAGCAAGGAGAATGAGGTGCTTGGGCTCGATTATTCCGAGCATTCGGAAACAGCATACAGCTAAATTTTTTTCAGGGCCGGGCGGCGGGTAAGCCGAGTAGTCAAGCGGGTCAGCTGAAAATTGATAACAAACAAGGAGACACAATGAAAAAAATCGAGGCCATTATCAAGCCATTCAAGCTTGACGATGTCAAGGAAGCCCTGAACGGCATTGGCATCAAGGGCATGACAGTTTCGGAGGTCAAGGGATACGGCCGCCAGAAAGGCCATACCGAGATCTACCGGGGAGCCGAGTATCTTGTTGACTTCCTGCCAAAAATCAAAATAGAGATCATTGTGGCGGCCGACCAGGTCGACACGGTGATAGACACCATCATCAAGACGTCCAGGACCGGCAAAATCGGTGACGGCAAGATCTTTGTCCTGCCGGTAGAGCATGCTATCCGCGTACGGACAGGGGAGACCGGCCAAGAGGCAATCTAATATGACCTCCGAGCTGCGGCTGCAGCGAGAGGCCCTGGAGAAGTTGTGGCAGCGCGGGCTTTCCGGCCACGAACTGCTCCAGCGCCAGACCGGCCTGACCGATGACTTTATAATCGATCATTTTAACAAGGCGCCGGCAGTCCGGTCGGCCCGCGGCAAGATCGCCCTGGTGGCGCTTGGCGGCTACGGCCGCAGGGAACTCTATCCCTTCTCGGATATCGACCTGCTCCTGCTCCATGACCGCCGGGCGTCCAAGTCCATGCGGGATGTCGCCGAGGCGGTCCTGTATCCCCTCTGGGACGGCGGTTTCGAGGTCGGCCATTCCGTCCGCACTCCTGGCGGGGCGATCAGCTTTGCCCGCAGTGATTTTGTCTTTCAGGTGGCCCTGCTGGATGCCCGCCTGCTGGCCGGCTCGCAATCGCTCTTTGACAATTTGCGTAAACGCTACAGAAAAAAGATTCTGGACGGCCGCCGCCGTGATTTTGTCCGGATCATGGAGGAATTCCGCAGCGAGAGACGCAAAAAATATGGCAGCCACAGCTACCTGCTGGAGCCTCATATCAAGGAAGGCAAGGGCGGCATGCGTGATATCCAGGGCATGCTCTGGACGGGCAAGGCCGTGTTCGGACTGGACGGCATAGCCGCCATGGAAGAGTCCGGCATGCTTGAGTCCCATGATTGCCGGGCCTTTGAAGAATCATGGGATATGCTGACCCGCATCCGTAACCGGCTGCATTACATCAGCCAGCGGAAAAACGACCAGATGTTTTTCGAGTACCAGGAAGAAATGGCCGCCTCCTTTGGCTGTAAAGACCGGGACGGTCTGCTGGCGGTGGAGCATTTCATGCGCCGGGTGTATGGACACCTGCAGACTATTGCCGTGATCACGGATCTTTTCTTCGAACAGGTCCAGGAGGTGCTCGGCCTCACCGAAGGCGGCCGGGCCGAACGGCAACTGGAAAAGGGTATTATCGGCAGAAACGGCAGTATCCGCCTGGCCCAGCCCGGAGAAGTCTCCGCCCGGCCCTATCTGCTCATGCGGCTCTTTTTACAGGCCGGCCGAACCGGCATGTCCCTGCATCACCGCACCCGGCAGGCCGTCACCCGGAACCTCGGACTTGTAAACGACGCTTTCCGCTCGTCGCGGCGGATTTCAAGGATTTTCTTTGCGGTCCTGATGCGCAGCAAGGACCCCATGCCGGTGCTGGAAGTCATGCTGGAAACAGGACTGCTGACCTCCTATATTCCCGAATTCAGCGGGGTGGAGTCACTGGCCCAGCACGACCTGTATCATATTTACACGGTTGACCGGCACCAGTTGCAAACGGTGTCGGAGATGAGGCGCCTGTACAAGCTGCAACCGGAGCTGTTCCAGGGGCTGGCGTCCCCGCACCTGGTGTATCTTGCGGCCCTGCTGCACGATATCGGCAAGGGGCACCATACGGACCACTCGATTCTCGGGGCGAAAATGATTGACGGCATAGCCGTCCGGCTCGGCTTGAAAAAGGAGGAACGGCAAGACCTGGATTTCCTGGTACGCTACCATCTGTACCTACCGGAAAACGCCATGCGCCGGGACCTGGAAGACCAGGAATTTATTCGCGCCGCCGCCGACCTGATCGGCAATCCGAATCGCTTGACCATGCTCTATCTCCTGACCATTGCCGACTCGAAGTCCACCGGGCCTTCGGCCTGGAGCGAGTGGAAAGCGGCCCTGCTCTCCGAACTCTATCTCCGGGTAAAATCCTGCCTGGAGGCGAGCTGCGTCAGAACGGATAACCGGGCCGCAACCGGCCATGGCGAGGAACAGGGGGTTTCATGGCTGAAGACCCAGGTAGCCCGGCTGACTGCGGACCGGAAAACCAAAATCAGTGTTCACGACCTGCCGGCCGACTACCTGATGAGCTTTAACCCCGAGAGGGTCGCGCACCATCTGCAGATACACGATGAAAAGGCGTCCCGCCTGCAGCAGCAGGTTCTGCTTTTTCCCGAGGAGGCCCGGCAGGGTTACTGGTCGCTTCTCGTTATGAGCAGGGACCGGCCCGGTTTGCTGGCCAAGCTGTGCGGAGTGCTGGCCCTCCATAATCTCAGGGTGCTGGCGGCCCATATATTCACATGGCCCGACGGCACGGTGGTCGACGTCCTTGACGTGGCGCCGGTCGCCGATGCCGGTTTTGAGGAGCAGAACTGGCAGGAACTGGAACAGGATATCAACTTGGCGCTGAACTACCGTCTCGATGTGGGTTCCCGCCTGCACCGTAAAATGCATACAACCGGGCTGCGTCCCAGGCGGCAGGTGCAGCAACTGCAGAAGGAGGTGATTATTGACAACAAGACATCGGAACGGTTTACCGTCGGGGAGGGGTACTGCGGTGACCGGCCGGGTACCCTCTACCACCTGACCCAGACGCTCTCTGATTTCGGGCTCGATATTCACCAGGCCAGAATCGCCACGGAGGTCGAACAGCTGATTGATATTTTTTACGTGACCTGCGGCAACGGCGGCAAAATTGTCGACCCCGTCCGGATAGACAAAGTACGGGAGACCCTGCTGCACTTTATCGAACAAGAGGCCGTTCCCGCAGGCTGATATTTTTAGCGCAGGATTTTGCTGCGGATACGGACAAGAAAGAGTAAACAATAAAAAATAAATAACCGATAACCGAGTTGTCCGGTCCTGACCGGATCAATTCCCTTCTCAATCGTTGCACAAAAGGAGACCCAACATGACACGCGATGAGATAATGAAAATTATTGAAGCACAGAACGTCAACTTTTTCCGGCTGCAGTTTGTCGACATCTTCGGTTTTACGAAGAATGTCGCCATTCCGCGCAGCCAGATCGGCAAGGCCCTTGACGGTCAGATCATGTTCGACGGCTCGTCCATCGACGGCTTTGTCCGCATCGACGCGTCGGACATGTATCTGAAACCGGACTATGACACCTTTGTTGTTCTGCCCTGGCGGATCAAAGACGGCGTTGCCGCAGCCCGGATCATCTGTGATGTGTACAAATCTGACGACACGCCGTTCTGGGGCTGTCCCCGTAACAACCTGAAGCGGGTCCTGGCCGAAGCCAAAGAGATGGGCTACACCATGAACGTGGGCACGGAATGCGAGTTCTTTCTGTTCGAGAAAGATGAATACGGCGAAGCCATCACGCAGGCAAACGATGAGGCCGGCTATTTCAGTGTCGATCCCGATGATGCCGGGATTGACTGCCGCCGCGAGATCATCGAGATCCTCGAGGCCATGGGTTTCGAGATCGAGGCGTCCCATCACGAGGTTGCCGGGGGACAGCATGAGATCAACTTCAAATATGCCGATGCTCTGACCGCCGCCGACAACACCGTGACCTTCAAATGGGTTGTCCGTTCCATCGCGGCCAAGCACGGCCTGCATGCCACCTTCATGCCCAAACCGATTTTCGGCGTCAACGGCTCCGGCATGCACACCAATCAATCACTTTTCAACCTGGACGGCACCAATGCCTTCTTTGACGAAAACGGCCCGTTGCAGCTCAGCGAAACGGCCTATCATTACATCGCCGGGATTATGAAAAACGCCCCGGGCTTCGCCGCGGTTACCAACCCCCTGGTCAACTCCTACAAACGGCTGGTTCCCGGCTATGAGGCACCGGTCTACGTGGCCTGGTCCGCTATCAACCGTTCCGCCCTGGTCCGGATTCCGGCTTCCAGAGGCCTGGGAACAAGGACCGAAGTGCGCTGCCCCGATACCAGCTGCAACCCCTACCTGGCTCTGGCCATGATGCTGAACTCCGGTCTTGACGGTATCAAGAACAAGCTGGAAGCTCCGGCCGCCGTAAATCAGAATATCTTCTCCATGACCCAGGCGGAAAAAGATGCCGCCGGGATCGAAAGCATGCCGGCCAGCCTGCAGGAGGCCATCGAGGCGCTCAAGGTAAACCCCCTGGCCAAGGACACCCTGGGCGAGCATATCTTTAACAAGTATATCGAGGGCAAGGAAAAAGAATGGGATGCATACCGCATCGCCGTTACTGACTGGGAAATCGAAAACTATTTCAACAACTACTAACTCCGGCCGACCCTCTGCCGGAAAATCTGTAATCTGAATCCGTGACGGCCGGCATCAGCACCGTTCGCGAACGTTCACGGGTTCAGATGTAAAAAAAACCCGCTGTCTCGAAGGAGACAGCGGGTTTTTTGTGTGTCCGTCCCGGCCGGTTCCGGCTCACTTCACATAAAAGAGCACGGTAAAATAGTGGCTGACCGCTCCCCCCAGGACGAACAGATGCCAGATGCCGTGGAAACAGCGCACCCGTTTATCCAGGACGTAAAAAATCACGCCGACCGTATACAGAACTCCGCCCAGCAGGAGGCCGGCAAAACCGGCCGGCGGCAAGGCCCGCAACAGGGGGCGGATGGCAATCAAGACGAGCCAGCCCATCAGGAGATAAATCACAATGGGCAGGAGACGCCGGCCCTTTTGCGGCAACGAATCCACAATCATTCCCAGGACCGCCAGGCCCCAGATGACGCCGAATATCGACCACCCCCAGTCCCCCCGAAGAGTAACCAGGGTGAAAGGGGTATAGGTTCCGGCAATCAGGAGGTAAATCGAGAGATGGTCAAGCTGGCGAAAAATTTTTTTGGCCCGGCCGCGCAAGCCGTGATACAGAGTTGAAAAGGTAAACAGCAGGACGAGGGAGGTCCCGTAGATGCTGAAACTGACAATCTCCCACGGGTCGCGCCGCAGCGACGCCAGGACCACCAGGACCACCAGCCCGGCAAGCGCCGCCGCCGCGCCAACGAGGTGGCTGACACTATTGAATAGTTCCTCTTTTTCTATCATGCTTTTCTTTTTGACCGCAATAGATTTTGCCCCTGATGATTCGCCCAGGGGCGGAGCCCAAGTCCCTGCCTCCCTTGACAGGATAACTCTATCCCGGGGCGGCGGCAAGTTCATTACCGTGCAGCCATGCGGGGCGCCCGAGAACGGGCTCGGGTTAAAAATATGTTATCCGTGCTTTAAAAATTTGTTTGCGATAGAGATAATTGGTATGATAGGGAAATATGGGGAAGGTTGCCGTCGACTTTGACTGTCGCTCCCCGGCAAACCTTAAAACTGCAACCCACCCTCATACTATCGGTCAACACATTGTCCGCAAAGGCTCCGGACAGGATGACAACATACCGGCCGGGAAGACGTGACCTTACTTCCCCCGCTTGGTAGTGTCCGTCCAGAAACGGTTTTTTTGCCGATTCCGCCGCATCCATTTAACTTTATTGAAAAGGGGAAACAATGGCGACTCATTTTATCAGAAATTTAAGTGTTCGATGGCGCCTGCTCGGTTTTGTCTTTTGCCTGCTGTTGTTTATTGTCGTGTCGGGAACCGGCGGTCTCCTCGGCATGCGGGATACGAAGCAATCGTTGTCCACGGTCTATGAAAACCATGTCAAGCCCATGGAGGAACTGCGGAAGATCAATGAACTGTTCAAATTCTCAGTGGCCGGCACCGCGGAAAGAGTGCTGTACGAGCAGATAACCACGAAACAGGCGGCCGCCAAGGTTGCGATGACCAAGACACTCCTGGACAAAAATATTGACGAGCTGCTGGCCGGCAGTGAAAACAACCGGCAGGGGAACAACAAGTGGCTCCTAAGCGCCCGGCCCCTGATGATCAAGGCCAAGGCCCTGACCGGCACACTGCTTACGGTCCTGCAACAAAATGATACAAACAAGCTGGATGACTTATTCGCCAATCGCCTGGAACCATTCCAGAAAAATTTTGAAAAAGAAATCAACTCGTTGATCGCGGGGAGAATCACGGGGATCAGAAACGAATACAACCGGGCTGAAAGACGATTCGTTCTTTCACAGGCGGCCTTTGCCGCCACCATTCTGATCGGCGTCATTATCTCCCTCGTTGCCGGTTTCTTTCTGATGCGCAGCATAGACGAGCCCCTGGTCCGGATGCGGAAGGCCCTGGATATCATGATGCAGGGCGACCTGACGCAAAAACTTGACTATGACGCCCAAAATGAGTTCGGCATCCTGATTGACGGCTTCAACCGGATGGCAGGTTATCTTGAAGAGTTGATCGCCCAGATTCAACGGGCCGGAATCCAGGTCACCAGTTCCATAACCGAGATCGCGGCCAGCAGCAGGCAACAGGAAGCGACCGCCAATGAACATGCGGCCACCGCCAGCGAAATTGCGGCCTCAACCAACCAGATTGCCGCCACTTCGGCGAATTTAATGACCACCATGAAGCGGGTAAACAGCCTGACCAGAAATGCCGCCTTTGCCGCTGAAGATGGCCATGCCGGTCTGGAGCACATTGACCGGACCATGGTGCGGATGGAGGAGGCGACCGGCGCGATTGTCGATAAGTTGTCGGTTCTGAGCGAGAAGGCCGGCGATATCGCCGGGGTGGTAAAAACCATTAACAAGTTGGCCGATCAGACCAACCTGCTCTCCCTGAATGCCGCGATCGAAGCGGAAAAGGCCGGCGAGTACGGCAGCGGGTTTTCCGTAGTGGCCATGGAGATCCGCCGGCTGGCGGATCAGACCGCCGTCGCCACCTATGATATTGAACAGATGGTCCAGGGGGTGCAGTCCGCCGTTTCCTCGGCAGTGATGGGCATTGACAAATTCGCGAAAGATGTACGCGTCAGCGTCACGGACATCCGTGACGGCGGCGAACGGCTGCAAGGAGTTATCGAGCAGGTCCAGGTACTCAGACCTCAGGTGAAAGTGATCAGCGAAGGCATTGAGGCCCAGTCACTGGGGGCGAGACAAATCAGCGACGCCACCAACCAGCTGAACAGCGCGGCCCAGCAGTCGGCGGAATCTATCGGCCAGATGAACCTGACCATTGAACGACTGCAGCAGGCCGCCCAGAGTCTGCAAAAGGCTATTTCCCGCTTCAAGGTGGCATAACCGGCCGGAGACGAGATGCTGCTTCTGCTTTTCGAGACCAGCGATGGTCGCTATGCCCTGGATTCGCGGGACGTGGTCGAGATCATTCCTCTCGTCATCCCGAAAAAAATCACGGCGGCCCCGGCCTACGTGGCCGGGATTATCAACTACCGCGGCGAGCCGGTGCCGGTCTTTGACCTCTGCGCTCTTGCCGACGGCACACCCTGCAAACATTTATACAGCACCCGTATTATCCTGGTGCGCTATCCCCTGGCCGCCGGCCGGAAGAAACTGGTCGGCCTAATAGCCGAACGGGTTACCGATGTCATCAAGAGCGGCCATACGGATCTCGGGTCGTCGGGAATCCTGATTGACGAGGCCTTGAATTCGTCGGCCGCCGGAGCCGGCAACGACGAAATAATACAAAAATTCGACCTGCAGGGCATCATTCCGGAAGATATTGTCCGCGAACTTTTCAAGGAGTGACCAGGTAAGGGCCGTGCTCATTTTCAACTCAATCCCATGATGGACAAATTTACCCCGGGGTATGAAGATACCTGTTTTTTTTCACCCCGGACACCGGCGGTCCGGCAAGATTGTATCAACCGTGTTCACATGAAATCAGCTAAAAAGAAAATAGCCGATTCCCTTGAGCGGTCGATCGGTTTGGAGATCTCGACCATTGGCGACTCAACCTTTGAAAGGGCAGTCAACAGCCGCATGAAGGCTTTGGGGATCGCCGAGGTTGACGCCTATGCCGAAAAATTCTCGGCCTCGACCGCGGAATTGCGGAGGCTGGTCGAGGAGGTCGTTATTCCGGAGACCTGGTTTTTCCGGGACCAGATCCCCTTCACCCTCCTCGGCGAACATGTCATGAAGGCGGATAAATTTCGGCAGCGGTATGTCTTCCGCATCCTGAGCCTGCCGTGTGCAACCGGCGAGGAGCCCTATTCCATCGCCATGACCCTGTTGCAGGCCGGGCTGCCGCCATCACGTTTTTACATCGACGCAGTTGACGTCAGCGAACGGGTGCTGGCCCTGGCCCGGCGGGCGGTGTATCGAGAGAATTCCTTCCGCTCAGGGGACCTCGACTTCCGGCAGCGGTTTTTCCATAAGACGGACAAAGGTTTTGAGCTTGACAAAACGGTTCGCGAGAAAGTCCACTTTCTGAAGGGCAATATCCTGCACCCGGCCTTTATGGAAGGCCTGGGCCGTTATGATGTCGTTTTCTGCCGTAATGTCCTGATCTATTTCAGCAAAGAGGCCCAACAGCAGGCGATATCAACTCTGTACCACATACTCATGCCCGGCGGTCTTCTCCTCACGGGCCATGCGGAATCCGGCCTCTTTTTCGGGGACAGGTTCGTTGCCGCCGCCCGCCCCAAGGCCTTCGCCTTTTATAAAAAAGAATCTGCTGCAGCCGCGGCCGCCCGGCAGGAGGAGGTCCCGGACGACACCGGTGAAGATAGTCTCCCGGAGCCATCGCTGCCGGCCGGCGGAAAACCGACGCCCGTCTTCCGCCGGCCCGCGGCCAAGCCGGCCGGCAAAGATGAAGAATTCAGCCTGGTCCGGCAACTGGCCGACGAGGGCAAGCTGGAGGAGGCGGCCCGGCGCAGTGAAAAATATCTGCTGGAACACGACCCATCGGCCAAGTGGTATTATCTCCTCGGCGTTATCCGCGACAGCGAGGGACAGTCGGCGGAGGCCCTGAAACTTTTTCGCAAAGCGGTTTATCTTGACCCCGGACATATAGAGAGTTTGCAGCAGCTGGCGCTGTTGGCTGAACGGGCCGGAGACCGTGCCGGGGCGGCGAATTACAAGCGGCGGGCCAAAAGACTTCAGGAAGGAGGATAGCCCAGGTGCTGGAAGACAAGAAGACCGAAAAGCCCGTAGTCATCGATGACTGCTGGAACAGGATCGGCGTCTGGGGCAAAATGACCGACCGCTGTCCCAAGCTGGCCGAGGTAATCCATTGCCGCAACTGCCCGACCTATTCCCTGACCGGCCGGCGCCTGCTGGACCGGCCGGTGCCGGACGATTACCGGCAGGAATGGACCTCGGTCCTGGCCAGGGCGACGGCGGAGAAAGAGGCGAACATTCACTCCGCTTTCGTTTTCCGGACCGGCGGCGAGTGGCTGGCCCTGCCGGCCAAACTCATCCAGGAAATCGTTGACATGAATATCATCCACAGCCTTCCTCACCGCAGCAACGCTATCCTGAGAGGAGTTGTCAATATTCGCGGCAAACTGGAGCTCTGTTTTTCAATAGGAGCGCTGCTGAACATTGAGCGCTTTAAAAAAGACCGGGAGAAAAAAAATTATACCTCCCCTGAACGGCTGGTCGTGGCGGGCCGGGAAGGTGAACGGATCGTCTTCCCGGTGACCGAGGTGCGGGGGACCTTCCGCTATGCCGAAGGGACGCTGCAAAAGCTGCCGGTTACCGTCTCCGGCTCAAGGGCTGCTTTTACCAAGGGAATTCTCTCCCTGCCGAATATTGATGATGTCGGCCTGCTTGACGACCAGGCCCTTTTCAAGACCTTGATGAGGAATCTCTCATGACCGATCAGGGTAAAGACCTGAGTTCCATGTCCATGATGGATCTTTTCCGGCAGGAGGCGGAAAGCCACTGCGCCGCCCTCTCGGACAACCTGCTCGCCCTGGAGCGCAAGCCGGCCGACCCGGACGCCCTGGCCTCGCTCATGCGGCCATTCCATCAAGGGCGCGGCGCGGATTGTCGACCTGCCGGTCGTGGTGGAACTGGCCCATGCCATGGAGGACGTCTTTGTCGCGGCCCAGGACGGGAAACTGGTCCTGGCGCATGAGGATATTGACCTCCTGCTGCAAGGCATGGACATGCTTGACGGCATCGGCAGCGTGGCCGAGGAAGAAATAACGGCCTGGCTTGCCGGCCGGAGTACGGCCATCAATACCCTGGTCGCCGATTTAAAAAACCTGGCCGCCGGCGGGGGCAAGAAATCCGCCGCCGGCAAGGAAAGGACCCCTGATCTCCAGACCGGGCCGCCGCCCTCCCCCGCGCCTGAAAATAAAGCCGACCGGCAAGGTCCGGCTGACCTGAGTTCCATGTCCATGATGGACCTTTTCCGGCAGGAGGCGGAAAGCCACTGCGCCGCCCTCTCGGACAAACTGCTCGCCCTGGAGCGCAAGCCGGCCGATCCGGACGCCCTGGCCTCGCTCCCATTCCATCAAGGGCGCGGCGCGGATTGTCGACCTGCCGGTCGTGGTGGAACTGGCCCATGCCATGGAGGACGTCTTTGTCGCGGCCCAGAAAGACAACATCCAGCTGGACCGGAACCATATCGACACCTTGCTCAAGGGCGTGGACCTGCTGGCGGACTTGGCCCGGCAGGATGAAAGTGCGGCGGCCGCCTGGCTCAAGGACCGGCAAGAGATAATCGATTCCCTGGTAACGGCCTGCAGGACCATATCGGCGGGGCAAAAGGTTGCGGCCGCGTCCCGGCCGCCGCCGCAACCCCCGGAACAGGTAAAGACAAAGCCGGAAATGCCGCCGAAAGAAGCGGATAAAGCGGTCGACCGGTCCTTGCGCGTATCGGCCGAGGGCATGAACCGTCTTATGGGATTCGCCGGAGAAGTCCAGGTGGAATCCCGCTGGCTGCCGGCCTTTGCCCATAAAGTACTGCAACTCAAACGCCGGCAGGACGATGTCTACCGCCTGCTGCACAGCTATATGGATACGGTTCGGGCATCCGGCCCGGCGGCGGCGGAGGAGTTAAACAAGAACGGCTTTCAGCAGCTGATTACCCGGATGGATATCTGCCGC
>JAADIK010000166.1:0-3367 GCA_013151365.1 Deltaproteobacteria bacterium | reverse complement strand
GAATGAGTACCAGGCCGAGATCGAGGAGCATGCCCGGCGGTCCACGGAAATTTCACACCATCTCTACCATGAGGTCATCGCCAACCGGATGCGGCCCTTTGCCGACGGAATCCATGGTTTTCCCCGCATGGTTCGGGATCTTGCCCGGGAACTGGGCAAAGAGGTGGAGTTTGAAATCATCGGCAGCGATACCCTGATCGACCGGGATATCCTTGACAAAATCGAGGCCCCCCTGAACCATCTGCTCAGAAACGCCATTGACCACGGCATTGAACCGCCGCAGGAGCGACTCCAGGCAGGCAAGCCGGAAAGAGCGCGCATCCGCCTCGAAGCCCGGCACAGTGCGGGCGTGCTCAACATCGTGGTCAGTGACGACGGTTACGGCATTGATCTTGAAAAGTTGCGCCGCAAGGTCATCGATAAAAAGATGGTTACCGAAGAGATGGCCCGGGACCTGAGAGAGACGGAGTTACTTGATTTTCTCTTCCTGCCGAACTTCAGCACCCGGGACACCGTGAGCAAGGTGTCCGGGCGGGGCGTCGGCCTCGACGTGGTGCACAGCGCGGTCCACGAGGTCCGGGGCCTGGTCCGGATCAGCACCAGGCCCGGCGCCGGCACCACCTTTGAAATGCAGCTGCCCCTGACCCTTTCCGTCATGCGCTCCCTGCTGGTCGAAATCTGCGGCGAGGTCTATGCCTTTCCGCTGGCGGCCATAGATCACGTCATCAAGATTCAGGGTGAGATCAAGGAAGTCGAGGGACGGCAGTATGTGACCTTCGGCCGGGAACGGGTCGGGCTGATATCGGCGCGGCAGGTCCTGGGAAAAGGGTTGGCAGAGACTCAGGAAAATGAACGTGATGAACTGCCCATCGTGATTGTCAGTGACCGCTACAACCGATATGGACTGATCGTTGACCGGTTTCTGGAAATTCGCGACCTGGTGGTCCAGCCACTGGATCGGAGATTGAAAAAAATTCAGGATATCAGCTCAGTGGCTATTCTTGAGAACGGTACGCCGGTGTTGATTGTCGACGTGGAAGATATGGTGCACTCCGTTGATTACCTGATCTACGGCAACCGGCTGCATCGCATAGGCGGTGAAGATATCATGGACGAACGCCGCTTGAAGCGGATATTGGTGGTTGATGACTCCATCACCGTCCGGGAGGTGGAAAGGAAGATGCTTGCCGTCAAGGGCTATGAGGTAAAAACGGCGGTAGACGGCAAGGATGGCCTGAACGCTCTCCGCAACGAGGATTTCGACCTGGTAGTCACGGATGTGGACATGCCGCGTATGAATGGTATCGAGTTGGTGAGCCTTATCCGTAGCGATGCCCGATTCGAGAGACTGCCGGTAATCATCGTTTCCTACAAAGACCGCGAGGAAGACCGGCAACGCGGCCTTGAGGCCGGGGCCGACTATTACCTGACCAAGGGAAGCTTTCAGGATGAGACCCTGTTGCGTACCGTTGAAGAATTGATCGGCGGTCCGGACCAGGGCTGACCGTTAAAACCAAGCTAAAATGCCACCCGCGAGGTGCATGTGAAGATAGGAATAGTAAACGATATGCCCATGGCCGTGGAGGCGCTTCGCCGGACCATGGTCAGCGGCGGCCACCAGGTTCTCTGGCTGGCGGAAAACGGGGCGATTGCGGTTGAGCGTTGCGCACGGGAAAAACCCGACCTGATCCTGATGGACCTGATCATGCCGGTTATGGACGGCGTGGAGGCGACCCGGCGGATCATGCAGGAAAGTCCCTGCCAGATTCTGGTGGTGACCGCAAGTGTTGCCGGCAACAGCGGCAAGGTGTTCGAGGCCATGGGGGCCGGGGCTCTTGACGTTGTGGCGACGCCGGTGCTGGGCACGGAAAACGGTACCAGCGGCCGGGACCTGCTCACCAAAATAGAGAGAATAGGAATACTTTCCGGAATCATCAAACGAACCGGTCCGCAACGGCCCGCCCCGCCGGCGCAACCGGGCGCAGCACCGCGAGAAAAAGGGAAAGGCCTCCTGCTGGTCATCGGCTGCTCCACCGGCGGTCCCCGGGCCCTGCTCCGGATTCTCTCCACCTTTCCCCGGGACTTCCCCGCATCCATCGTCGTTGCCCAGCATATGGACGAGCAGTTCATCAGCGGCCTGGTCGACTGGCTGAACAGCCAGGTGGCCCTGCAGGTAAGAGTACTGAGCAAAGGTGACCGGCCCCGGCCGGGAGTGGTACTGATCCCCTCCACCCCCCATCACCTCGTTATGAACCGCAACAACACCCTCGGCTATTCGGTTGAACCGACGGACAATTATTACCATCCCTCGGTGGATGTTTTTTTCAAAAGCGTGGCCCGTTATTGGCAGGGAAGCTGCATCGGCGTGATTTTGACCGGCATGGGAAGAGACGGTGCCGAAGGGCTGCTGGCCCTGCGCCGGCAGGGAAATTATTCCATCGCCCAGGACCGGGAGAGCTCGGTGGTTTTCGGCATGCCCAAGGCGGCAATCGAAGTGGGAGCCGCCCAGGATGTCCTGCCGGTCGAGGCCATTGGTGCGAAGATCATTGACAAGTTAGCAGCACAAAAAAGGAAATATCATGACTGAACATCCGGCAGGTGCAAGACAGAAACTTGATGATATCCATAGGTACCGAATCAGTGTCCTCCTGGTTGATGACCAGCCGATCATCGCCGAGGCGGTACGGCGGGCGCTGGCCACGGAGGACATCGACTTTCATTACTGCCAGGACCCGACCGAAGCGATAAAGACGGCGACGGAACTTAAGCCGACCATTATCCTCCAGGATCTGGTGATGCCCGAGCTTGACGGGCTGACCATGGTGCGATTCTACCGGGCCAACCAGGACACATCCCAGGTGCCGATTATCGTCCTGTCCACGAAGGAGGAACCCGAGATCAAGAGCAAGGCCTTTGAACTCGGCGCCAACGATTACCTGGTCAAGCTGCCGGACAAGGTCGAGCTGATCGCCCGTATCCGTTACCATTCACAGGCCTATATAAATCAGAAGCAGCGCGACGAGGCCTTTTGCGCCCTGGAGGAAAGCCAGCGCCGGCTGGCCGAGGCCAATAAAATTCTGAAAAAACTTTCCTCCCTGGACGGCCTGACCGGGGTGCCGAACCGCCGGCGTTTTGACGAAGTCCTGAAACAGGAATGGCTGCGGGCCATACGCCACTCGACCTCCATTTCGCTGATCATGATCGACATTGATTTCTTCAAGCTTTTTAACGACACCTACGGCCACCAGGGTGGCGACGACTGCCTGAAACAGGTGGCCAGGACCCTTGACGAGTCGACAAAACGGGTCACCGACATGGTGGCGCGCTACGGCGGCGAGGAATTTGTGGCGGTCCTGCCGGAGACCGG
>JAADIK010000024.1 GCA_013151365.1 Deltaproteobacteria bacterium | reverse complement strand
TCCCGGCGAGGAGGTCTATGATGGGCATGCTTACGTCAACTGCGGCACCTGGATCGATGGGACCGGCGACGGCAGCAAGCCTCCGCCTGCCACTTATGTGGAGGTGCTTGACAGCAACGGCGTGCGGACCGGGACCGTGAACCAGTATGAGGCCAGCGGGGCCATCACCCCCCTGAAGAGCCGCAGAATTCGGTATTCCGGGTAAAAAAATTGAAAACTGGGACAAGTAGGGGGCGTTATTTGCTTTGTTAGCAAAATAAACGCTGACCGCTACCACGGAGGCGGATCGAAGCTCATTGATTTTGTCAGGTTTTCAGAATAAATCAAACCCATTGCTGGCTGCCCGTGGCAGGTTGTCAAGACGTCGGTCCAGGGTAATTTATTGACTTTGCGTGATTACTTTGGGTGAAATGTTGACAAAAAAATACTGGCCAACTATAATCTAGACCGGCTGGGCATAATAAAATGTGGCCCTATATCAACCCTCACTCCCAAACCAACTGCCCCCTTACTTGATGCAATTCAACGGTGAGCGAAACTTACACCAAATTTACACCAGGCATAAAAAAAGGACTTACAGCAAAAAGCCGTAAGTCCTTTGAATTTGCTATTTGGTAGCGGGGAGAGGATTTGAACCTCTGACCTTCGGGTTATGAGCCCGACGAGCTACCAGACTGCTCCACCCCGCGACACAATTTTTGGATTATAAATCAATGCCGCAGAATTGTCAAGGTGTGTTTTGTCCTCGTGGTTTGTTTAAAATAAGTTCGTACCCGTTCCGGAACGGTTTTTTTGCTCGAATATTCCGGAGGTTAGGCTTGCCCGGAGTCCCGCGGGCCCTTAACCTTTTTGCACAAGATCGTTCATCGTTTGCCGAATATCTTCCGGAAACGGCGTCAATTTTCCCTGCCGGTCGACGCAGGCATGCACGGTAAACCCCTTGGCCAGCAGTTGCTCGGTATTGTCTTCCCGGGCAAGGACGATCCGGTAGTTGAACCGGCATGATACCTTTTTCACTTCGGCCAGGGAGGTGGCAATGGTGATCAGTTCATCATAGCGGGCCGGGGCTTTATAACGGAGATAACTCTCGGTCACCGGCAGGATAAGGCCGCGTTTTTCTATCGTGCTGTAGGGCAGACCCCGGGCCCGCATCATTTCGGTGCGGCCCATTTCAAGGTAGCGAAGATAGGTGGCATTGTAGACCACGCCGGCGGCATCGGTATCGGCATAAATGACCCGGCATTGCAGGCGGAATACCGGCTCGGTCATGGGGATCTGCGGGCTGCTCATTCCTTGCTTTCGTCAACACCGATAAAGCGGGAAAAAAACTCGGTTCCGTTTTTCAGGTTCAGGCCGTTTACGGCAACGGCGGCCTTGGCATTGGCCTCGCTATAGGCTGAACCGGACGGTTGGTCGACGCCGCGTGAATCATACAGGACCATGGGCACCGGCCAGGCGGCATGGGTCCGGCGGGCAAGCGGCGTGAAATGATCCATGGTCACAACCAGGCGGAATGGTTCGCCGCGGCGCTGCATTTCTTCCACAATGGGGGCGACGATCCGGCTGTCGAAGTCCTCGATGGCCCGGACCTTTTCCGCAACAAGTCCCTGGTGCCCCGCCTCGTCCGGGGCCTCGACATGGACAAGCACAAAGTCCCGGTCTTGCAGGACCTTGAGAGCGGCCCGGGCCTTTCCTTCAAGGTTGCTGTCCAGGTAGCCGGTAGCCCCCGGGACATTGATAACCTCAAGGCCGCTGCATACGCCAAGCCCCTTGATCAGGTCGACAGCCGAGATGAGACCGCCGGTCACCCGGTAGCGATCTTCAAGCGATCTCATTCGCAGCGGCCGGCCCTCGCCCCAGAGCCAGAGGCTGTTAGCCGGGCTTTTGCCTTGCCGTACCCGTCTGGCATTGACCGGGTGTTGTGCGAGGAGTTGGGCGCTCTCTTCCATCAGTACTTTCAGCTCGGCGGTTGCCAGGTAATCGTTGTAAAACCCGGTCACGTCCTGATCCAGGTAGTCGTGCGGCGGGACGGTCGTCAGGGAGGGAATCGCCCCCCGGTGGACCATGAGGTGTCGATAGCCGACCCCCGGATAGAGGTGCAGTCGCCCGGTCCCGCATTGTTCCTGGACGGCCCGGATAAGTTCCGCCCCTTCCTCGCTGGAAATATGGCCGGCACTGTAATCGCGCATGATGACCCGGCCAGGCTCGGACCGGTCGATCGTCACGAGGTTGCAGCGGAAGGCGACCTCGTCCGGGGCGATCGAAACGCCCATGCTGGCCGCCTCGAGCGGGGCCCGGCCGGTGTAGTACTTCTCCGGTTTATAGCCCAGCAGGGAGAGGTTGGCCACATCGCTGCCCGGCGGAAAGCCCTCGGGTACCGTGCGTACCAGAAGCTGTTCGCCCTCCCGGGCCAATCGGTCAATGGCCGGTTTTACCGCGGCCTCCAGGGGTGTTTTGTCCCCAAGGGACGCAACGGGCAGGTCTCCCATCCCGTCACCTATGAGCAGAATGTATTTCATGTTTATTCGGCCGCTTCATCCTCGAGGATGCGTATCTTCACGGTCTCTTCCGAAACGGCGTCCAGCGCGTCGATCTCGGTCATGGCCTTCTGGACCGCGGCCTCGGGGGCTGCATGGGTACGCATGACGATGGAGACCGGGCCTCTCTGCTTACGCCCTTTCTGGATGACCGATTCGATGCTGATGCCGTATTTGCTCAGGATGCCGGAAACGGTGGCGAGTACTCCCGGTTCATCCTTGGCCGAAATCCGGAAATAATAGGGACAGGACAGCTCTTCCATGGGCGTGATGCGCCGGGCGGTAATCTGCCCGGGCAGGTAGGAAAGCGCCGGCACCCGGCCCACGGAGTCGGCGGCGATATTCCTGGCGATGTCGACGACGTCGGCGGCCACGGCGCTGCCGGTCGGCATTTTGCCAGCACCCAGGCCGTAGAGCAGGACATTGCCGACCATGTCGCCGGTAAAATGAATGGCGTTGTAGGCGCCGCTGATGCTGGCTAACAGGTGATTTTCCGGGACCATGGTCGGGTGGACCCTGGCCTCCACGTGGTCGCCGTGGTTGCGGCTGATGGCCAGGAGCTTGATCCGGCAGCCGAATTCCCTGGCAAAGTCAATGTCCACCGATTTTATCCGGGAAATGCCCTCGATGGCAATGTCATCGAGGCTGATCTTCATGCCGTAGGCCATGGTGATCAGGATGGCCAGTTTGTGGGCCGTGTCAATACCTTCGATATCGTAGGTCGGGTCGGCTTCGGCGAAACCCTGCGCCTGGGCGTCTTTCAGGACCTCGTCAAAGGGCGCGCCCTCTTCGGTCATCCGGGTCAGGATATAGTTGGCCGTGCCGTTCATGATGCCCATGATGGAGAGAATCTTGTTGGCGACCAGCCCTTCCTTGAGTGACTTGATGACCGGGATACCGCCGCCGACACAGGCCTCGAAGCCGACCTCGGTGCCTTTTTCGGCCGCGGCGTTGAAAATATCCCAGCCCTCCTGGGAGATCAGGGCCTTGTTGGCCGTCACCACATGCTTGCCGGCCTCGATAGCCTTGAGGATGAAGGTCTTGGCCGGCTCGATGCCGCCGATCAGTTCAACAACAATATCGATCTTCGGGTCCTGGAAGAGTTCGTTGGCATCGCGTGTCAATTCCACTCCGGCAAATTGGTCCGGCAGCTTGTCTATTGCGATATCCGCGACCTTGGCCAGCCTGACGGCCAGGCCGACCCGTTTTTTCAGCCGTTCCTGCTGGGCCAGAAGGACCTCTGCCAGACCGCTGCCTACCGTACCGAACCCGATAAGTCCTACCTGAATTTCTCTCATAATTTTCCGTGACTGCAATGAATAATTGGTGATTTTACAATATCCGGCAACACTTAACCTTTTTGGGCCTTATTGTCAAAAAGTATGCACCTGAATCCGTGACGGCTTGAGGTGATATTCCACGCAATAGTGGAATTTATTGCATTATTGCCGAATAAACGTATTTCCCGGTCTTCACCGCGCCGCCCTGCGGGGCGCCCGATAACGGCGCATCTGCGGCGTTGGCAACTCGTTGATATCGCACCAGGATAATCAACCTCGTTGCCGCCTTGCATCTGCACCGTTCTCGAACGCTCACGGATTCAGGGCACGCTCATATTTTCATAGCTTAAATGATGAAGTTACGTTATAGTTTGCTGCTAAATGAGAGGTCATTCATTTATTATTTCCGGTTTTTGATTATATATCAGGGAGTTGTTTAAGGGTCCGCTCAAAAACAAATTCACAGAATCGGTGCCGGGGGCAGGGTTGGATTCAGGTCGACGAAAGACGGAGCCTGCGGCCGGGATGCGAAAATGTGAAGTTATTTTTGCGCGAACCCTGAATATCTATCGTTTTTTCAATCTCAATACAAGGAGACGGATATGAATATTTTGGCTTTCGGTCCAAACGGCAGCGGCAAGGGTACTCAAGGGGCTATCATAAAAGAAAAGTATGGCATTGACCATATCGAATCCGGGGCGATTTTCCGGGAGCACATCAAGGGCGGCACCGAGCTTGGCAAAAAGGCCAAGGAATATATCGACCGCGGCGACCTGGTCCCCGACGATATCACCATTCCCATGGTTCTCGAGACCCTGGACAAATCAAAGGATAAGGGCTGGCTGCTGGACGGTTTTCCGCGTTCACTGGTTCAGGCCGAGGCCTTGGACAAGGCCCTCAAGGATGCCGGGATGAAGCTGGATTATGTTATCGAGATCGTGCTTGACCGGGATGTCGCCAAGGAACGGATCATGGGCCGCCGTCTCTGCGTCAACGACAACAACCATCCCAACCATATCGCCTTTGACGCCATCAAGCCCGTGGAAAAAGACGGTAAGTTGGTCTGCCGGGTCTGCGGCGGCGACCTGACCACCCGGGCCGACGACCAGGACGAGGAAGCCATCAATAAACGGCACAACATTTATTATGATGACAAAACCGGCACCATGGCCGCTGTGAACTACTTCAAGAATGTCAGCGGACCCAAGGTGATCTCCGTGGACGGCTCGGCCAACATCCAGGAGGTTTCCGCCGCCATTATGAAAGAGCTCGCCTGAGTTTTTCCCCTCCGGCCGGAAAATAAAAAACGTTTCCATGCCTCCTTGGTGGCGCGGAAACGTTTTTTTATTTGACAGTACCCGGTTTTTTTTTCATTGTTGCGGCCATGAAAACACTTATCTCAACGAATCTTGCTCAGTCGATTGCTGCCCACCAGGCCTTTGCCGAGGCCTCGGCCGACCGGATTATCCAATTGGCCCGGTGGATTGTCGAAACATTCAGCTCGGGCGGGAAACTGCTCATTTTCGGCAACGGCGGCAGCGCGGCCGATGCCCAGCATATGGCGGCCGAGTTCGTCAACCGCTTTCTCGTCGACCGTCGACCGCTGCCGGCCCTCGCCCTGACCACCGACAGTTCGGTGCTGACGAGTATCGGCAACGATTTCAGCTTTGATTTGATTTTCGTCAAACAGGTCCAGGCCCTGGGCAAACCGGAAGACCTGGCCCTGGGCATCTCCACCAGCGGCACTTCGGCCAATGTCGTCAAGGCGCTGGAGACGGCCCGGGACATGGGGCTGAAAACGGCCGCCCTGACCGGCGGTACCGTTCGTCCCGGCGGCGACCTCGGAGCGGTGGTCGATCTGCTCCTCAACGTGCCGTCCGATTTTACCCCCTATATCCAGGAAACACATCTCTGGGTCGAGCACCTGCTCTGCCGGATAGTTGAAGAGGAGATGTTCGGTGATTCCTGAAAGCCGGGCGGACGTTAACCCCGGGACGGTCCTGCCCGCGCGAACAGGGCTTGGTCCTGGTCCCGGACTGCCGGCGGGATACTGATGAAGCCCCTTGATTTCAGCGGTCTGCATACCTATTCTCTGCACGGCCGGCATTCCAAGGTCACTATCGACGATTTTGCCCGGCCCCCGCGGCCCGGCATGAGCGTGCGTGACCTGCTGGCCGGTCTGCCCGGACAACTGGCCGGCCGGGACCTGCCCGAACTGGTGCGGCGCATCGTCAAGTCCTGCCGGGCCGGCAGGCCGGTATTGGTCGGGATGGGCGCGCATGTGATCAAGGTGGGGCTGAACCCGGTCCTGATCGAGCTCATGAAGAGGGGCGTTATTTCCGCCATTGCCCTGAACGGCGCCGGGATCATTCATGACACGGAAATCGCCATGGTCGGCCGCACCTCGGAGGAGGTCGCCGATGTCCTGGGATCAGGGGCCTTCGGCGCTGCCCGGGAGACCGGGGAAGTGCTCAACACGGCCATCAAACGCGGGGCCGGGAAGAATATCGGCCTCGGCCGCGCCGTGGGCGAGGCCCTGCTGGAACAGGATTTTCCGCATAACGACCAGAGCCTGCTGGCCCAGGCAGCCAGGATGGACATCCCGGTCACCGTGCACGTGGCCATCGGCACGGATATCATTCATATCCATCCCGGCGGGAGCGGCCATCGGCCAGACCAGCCACTATGACTTCCGGGTTTTCTGCGCCCTGGTCGCCGGCCTCGAAGGGGGCGTCTACCTGAACGTCGGCTCGGCGGTCCTGCTGCCCGAGGTTTTTCTCAAGGCCCTGACCGTGGTCCGCAACCTGGGCCACGAAGTCAGGCATCTGACCACGGCCAATTTTGATTTTATCCGGCAGTACCGCCCACTCACCAACGTTGTCCATCGCCCCACCCTGGAAGGCGGATGCGGATTTAACTTTACCGGGCATCACGAGTTGATGATTCCCCTCCTTGCCGCTGCAATTCTTGACGGCCTGGCAGAAGATGAGTCAGGGTTAACTATTTAACTATGAAAAAAGAGATATGAAAAAAGAGATAAAAATCGGCACCAGGGCCAGCCTGCTGGCGGTCACCCAGTCAACCTGGGTCAAGAACCGGATAGAGCAACAGCATCCCGGCACCTCGGTTGAACTGGTCAAAATCACCACCAAGGGGGATAAGATTCTCGATGTGCCGCTGGCCAAGGTCGGCGGCAAGGGGCTCTTTGTCAAGGAGATCGAAGACGCCCTGTTGGACGGCCGGGCCGATCTGGCCGTCCATTCCATGAAGGACGTGCCCGCGGAACTGCCGGACGGCCTGCGGATCGCCATTGTGCCGGCCCGCGAAGTGCCGCTGGACGCCTTTGTTTCGGTGCGATTCGCGTCCTTCGACGAACTGCCGGCAGGCGCCAGGGTCGGTACCTCCAGCCTGCGCCGCAAGTCCCAGCTGGCCGGCCTGCGGCCCGACCTGGCCATCGAAGACCTGCGCGGCAACCTGGATACCCGGCTCCGGAAGCTGGACGAGGGGAGGTACGATGCCATTATCCTGGCCGGCGCCGGCCTGAACCGCCTGGGCATGCAGGAGCGCATCACCTCGTTTTTCCAGCCGGAGCAGATGCTGCCGGCCATCGGCCAGGGTGCCCTGGGCATAGAGTTGCGGGAGGCGGACGGCGAACTCCTGGACGGGCTCATGTTTCTGCATCATCCTGAAACCGCGGTGACGGTAGCCGCGGAACGGGCTTTTCTGCTGCGCCTGGAAGGCGGCTGCCAGGTGCCCATCGGCGGCCATGCCACCCTGGCGGCCGGCCGGGTGACCCTGACCGGCCTGATCGCCAGCGTGGACGGCAAGCGGGTCCTCAAGGAGCAGGCGAGCGCACCGGCTGCCGAGGCGGAGGAGCTTGGTTGCCGGCTGGCGGATAAACTGCTTGGCCAGGGGGCTCGGGCCATCCTGGAAGAGGTCTACGGCTCCGAGGGGAGATAGGCGGAATTTCCGGGGATTGTATCAACGGCTGCGATTAACGGCTGCGAGCGGATTTTGACATTCAACCTTGAATTTAACGAAAATGACTTCAGATAATACGGATAAAAAAACAATAAAGGCTTCGGGCAAGGTCTACCTCGTCGGTGCCGGTCCCGGTGATCCGGGCCTGATCACCCTGCGCGGCAAATATTTGCTGGAGCGGGCCGAGGTCGTGGTCTACGACTACCTGGCCAATAAAAAACTGCTGCGCCACGCCCCGCTCACGGCCACGCTGATTTATGTCGGCAAAAAAGGCGGCGGCCTGCACGCCTTCACCCAGGAGGGCATCAACCAGATGCTCATCGGCCACGGCAAGGCCGGCAGGATGGTGGTCCGGCTGAAGGGCGGTGACCCTTTCATCTTCGGCCGCGGTGCCGAAGAAATTGAAGCGCTGGTGGCGGAAGGGATTCCCTTCGAGGTCGTACCCGGTGTGACTTCGGCCACGGCCGCCGCGACCTATGCCGGTATCCCTATTACTCATCGCGGCTATACCGCCTCGGTGGCCTTTGTAACGGGCCACGAGGACCCGGCCAAGAAAAAGTCCAATATCAGGTGGGACAAGCTGGCCACGGGTGCCGGGACCATTGTCATCTACATGGGGATAAAGAACCTGCCCATCATCACCAAGAAACTCATCGACAACGGCCGTGATCCGCAGACCCCGGTGGCGGTCGTCCGCTGGGCCTCGACGCCGCAGCAGCACTCGGTTGTCGGCACCCTTGAAACCATTACCGAGGTGGTGCACAAGGCGGATATCAAGCCGCCCGCCCTCATTGTTGTCGGTGAAGTGGTCCGGCTCCGCGAAACCATTGACTGGTACGAGAAGCGGCCTCTTTTCGGCAAGCACGTCGTCGTGACCCGGACCAGGGAGCAGGCCAGCGAACTGGTGGCGCTTCTCGAGGAGCATGGGGCGGATTGTCTTGAATATTCCACGATCCACATCGAACCGGTTGACGATTACCAGGTCTTTGACCGGGAACTGGCGCGCATCGGCTCGTACCAGTGGCTGCTCTTTACCAGCCTGAACGCGGTCACCTATTTTTTCAAGCGCCTCTACGACCTGGGGCTGGATGCCCGCAGCCTGGGCGGTCCCCGCATCGCCGCCGTGGGAAAAACCACCGGGGACGAACTGCTCAAATACGGAATCAGGGTGGACCTGATCCCGGAGAAGTTTACCGGCGAGGGGTTGGCCGAGTCGCTGATCGCCGCCGGTGTCGAGGGCGGCCGGGTGCTGATCCCGCGCGCCCTGAAGGCCAGGGAGATCCTGCCGGAGATGCTGGAGGGGGCCGGAGCCCAGGTCACCGTGGCCCCGGTGTATCAGAATGTGCCGCCCCAGGGGCGGAAAGAGCAGTTGCGGGAGCAGCTGGCCGCGGCCGAGATTGATCTGCTGACCTTTACCAGCTCGTCCACCGTGACCAATTTCCTCACCATGGTTGATGCCGCATCACCAGAGGAACTGCACCGGTTGCTGGACAAGGTGGCCATTGCCGCCATCGGCCCGATTACGGCCAAGACCGTTGCGCAGAGCGGGCTCAAAGTAGATATCCAGCCCGAGCGCTATACCATAGCCGATATGGTGGACGCCATTGTCGATTACTATAACAATCAAGCGGACAGCGCGGGTTGACCGAACTCCCCTGCTGCTCAGAGAATCACGATCATCCGGCAGCGCCGGTCGTCCGGACACCGCCTCCGGTGACGAGACCGGCGTCAAGGACGCAACGCCCCTTGTCTGCCGTCGTTGCCGCGCCGTCATCACCGGCCGGGACCAGGCCATCGTGGTCAACGACGCCCACCTCCACGCCTTTTTCAATCCTGCCGGCGTTGTCTATGAAATTCGCTGTTTCCGCCGGGCTCCCGGCTGTTTCATTCACGGCCGGCCAACCTCCGAATTCACCTGGTTTAGCGGTTATTCCTGGCAGTTCTGCCTCTGTTCGACCTGTCTGACCCACCTGGGCTGGTTTTTCAGCGCCGCCGATTTTTCATTTTACGGCCTGATCGGTAACCGGCTGGACGCGGGTTAGTCTCCACCCGTTTTGCCCTCCTTCATCCGCCAAGGATGGGTTCGGCGCCCCAAACGAACAAATCCAAGGAATATATTTTCAGTTGACTTTGCCATCGGCAGATAGTAAGTATCGGTAACATTTTTCTGAGAAACGTATTACTCGATGGGCCGACTTGCCGGTTCCCGTCGTTTTTGGTTTGGGACATGAAGAATAAAAAAGGAAATGGAGGAGGAGATGGGGAAACGTTTTTTGGGAACAACGACATTGGGGGCAGCCGTTGTTACGGTGCTCTTTGCGGCGCAGACCGCCCTGGCCGGAAGCCCTGCCGACATGGAGCGGCAGATCCAGGTGCTCGCCGGGCAAAACCGCATGCTCATGGAACGGCTGCAGAAGGTGGAAGGGGAGTTGCAGGCCATGAAAGCAACGCGGCAAAGTCAGCCGCCGGCAAAGGCCCTGCCCACGGTGACCGGCGCGGCAACGGCAACGAGCGCTCAAGACTCGCAAGACGGCGGGCCGGCCTGGTTCAAGCGCATCGGTCTTGACGTGGACGTCACCGGTATCGTTCAGGGCACGTCCGGCAATGACCGTGACCTGAACAACACCGGCGGCGGGAACACCACGGAAGGGTCCTATACCATGGATGTCAATCTCAGCACTTCCTTTGCGCAGTACGGGAGTTTTTACATCCATCTCGAGGGCGGGGACGGAGAAGGCATCAACAACCGGGTCGCGAGTTTCAGTGTCCCCAACTATGACGCCTGGGTCACGAAGAACGACAGGGACCAGGCCGATGTCACGATTTCCGAGGCCTTTTACGAGTTCTCCTTCCTGAACGACAAATTGACTCTTGATGCCGGCAAGATGGATGTCAGCGTCCTGTTCGACGAAAACGAGGTGGCCGGGGACGAGACCAGCCAGTTTATGTCCAACATCTTCGTCAAGAGCATGGGGCTGACCATCCCGGAGCCGGACAATTTTTACTGTCCCGGTTTCATGGTGAAGGCGGAGCCCTGGGATCTCCTGGAATTCAGGCTGGTAGGCGCTTCCGTCGAAAATGACAACTGGGACCGCCTGTTCGACCACGGGTTCGTGGCGGGCCAGGTCAACTTCAAACCCCGCTTTAATGACCGGCAGGGTAACTACCGTATCTATGCCTGGCGGGATGGGAGAAACCATCTCGAAAACAGCAATCTTGCCGCGGCCAATGCCGCCCCCCTGTATTCATCCTCTCTGGCCGACCAGGCCCAGGAAGGCTGGGGGCTCAGTTTCGATCAGGAAATCTGGGACGGCGTCAAGGGTTTTGCCCGCTACAGCCAGACCGATGACGACCTGGCCAGGTGGAACGGCGACGACCAGGCCTGGGAGATGATCCCGTTTGACAAGTTATGGAGCATGGGCCTTGAGGTCCCCGGACATTTCTGGCGGCGGGCCGACGATGTCTTCGGCCTCGCCGTCGGCCAGACCCTGCTTACCGATGATTATAAAAACGCCAACCGGGATACCGCCGACGAGAAATACCTGGAGAGCTACTACAAGCTGACGTTGAACGAACACTTCGCCCTGTCCGCCGATTTGCAGTGGATACAGAATGCCGGCGGCAACTCGCTGGCAAGCGATATATACATCTTCGGCCTGCGGTCACAGGTGAACTTTTAGGAAGCGCCGACGAGGTTATTGTCCGGCCGTTGATAATCAAAGTCGATGTCCGTCCGGAAACAAGGATTTTTGTTTGAGATCGTTTTCGGACGGACACCAATCAATCGTAACTGGTCACAGGGTGTGGTGCCTGTGACGGCTTACAATTAATGAAGGAGGTATAAATGCATATCCCGGATGGATATCTGAGCCCGTCGACCTGTGCGGTCATGTATACCGCCAGCGCGCCTTTCTGGTACTGGTCGGCAAAGAAGGTCAAGGAGAATCTCACCGGAAAAATGGTGCCGCTTCTTTCCATTTTTTCCGCCTTTTCTTTCGTCATCATGATGTTTAATGTTCCGGTACCGGGCGGGACCACGGCCCACGCCGTGGGCGGGACCTTGATGGCTATAGTCCTTGGGCCCTGGGCCGCCACCATCGGTGTCTCCATCGCCCTGCTGGTCCAGGCCATTTTTTTCGGTGACGGCGGTATTCTGGCCTTGGGCGCCAACTGTTTCAATATGGCTATTGTCCTGCCCTTTGTCGGCTATTTTATCTACCGGGCGGTAGGCAGGAACGCGGCCGCCGGTTCCACCCGCCATTGGCTGGCGATCGCCCTGGGCAGTTACGCCGGTATCAATGCCGCCGCCCTGTGCGCGGCTATCGAGCTGGGTATTCAGCCCCTGCTCTTCCATACCGCCGCCGGCACGCCCCTCTATTGTCCATACAGCCTGTCGCAGACAATTCCGGCCATGATGCTCGCTCACCTGACCATCGCCGGCATTGCCGAAGTGGTGGCGACGGAGGGGGTTCTGGCCTTTGCGCGGCGGTCAATCCCCTTGTGGCAGCAACCGGGATTCAAAGGAGAGGAGGTACGATCATGAACGGTATCAAGAAATTATGGATCGGCCTGGGGCTGCTGGCGCTTCTGTCCCCCCTGGGCCTGCTGGCCTCCAATACGGCCTGGGGAGAATGGGGAACCGAGGAACTCTCCCAGCTGCTGGGCTATGTTCCCAAGGGGCTGGTCCGGTTCAGCGGGATATGGAATGCGCCGCTGCCGGATTACAGCGTTCCCCAAACCGGTGAAGTGTCGGGTTACATCCTGTCGGCGGTCATCGGTATGACCCTGATTGTCATCATCACCTGGGGCCTCGGGCGTTTTTTCGCCGGCAAAAGGAAATAGACGGAATGCGGTCGAGCCGGAAGGCGACACTGAAAATCAACAATGCATCGAAAAAATTTTGTAGCCAAGACGCTGACCGGGTTGACCGAGGCCGTCAAGAGGGCGGTATTCGCCGAGCACTATGCCCGCCTTCCCGGCCTGTTGCAGGGGCTCGATCCCAGGGGCAAGATTCTCACGTTTCTGGCCCTGCTCATCGCCACCGCGGTAACACATCGCCCGGAGGTCCTGTTGGGTATTTACCTGCTGACGATCGTCCTGGCCCTGGCATCCCGCATTCCCCTGGTTTTTTTTACCAAGCGGGTCTGGCTCTTTATTCCACTTTTCACCGGCGCCATCGCCCTGCCGGCAATTTTTAACTTTATCACACCCGGCCGGCCGGTATTCACCCTGGTCACCCTGGCGGCTCCCATAAACTGGGGGCCGTTTCATTTTCCCGGTGAGATAACCATCACGGAACAGGGTCTGCGGGGCGCGGCAATCTTTATCCTCAGGGTGGCCGCCTCGGTCTCCCTGTCCGTACTCCTGATCCTGACCACCGAATGGGCTCGTCTGCTCAGGGCGCTGTCGGCGCTTCATTTTCCCCGGGTGGGGATTCTCATCCTGGGGATGACCTACCGCTATATTTTTCTGTTTATAAAGGTGGCGGAGGAGATGTTTCTGGCCCGCCGGAGCCGGATCGTCGGACGGACAAGTACCAGGGAGCAGCAGCGCTGGGTATCGGCCAGGCTGGGTTTTATGCTGAACAAGTCCTATAACCTGAGCAACGAAGTCTACCTGGCCATGCTTTCCAGGGGCTGGAACGGGCAGGCCCGTTTCCTTGACGATTTTCACTTTAGGTGGAAGGATGCGGCATGGGTCGTCTTCACCTTCGCCTTTCTCTTCCTCATTGTTTTTTTTACATGGATTTATAAATAAATGAATACCCCGGTTTTTACAGTAAGCGAGATGAGTTATACTTACCCGGACGGTCTCCTCGGGTTGCAGGAGATCGATTTTACCGTTATGCCGGGCGAGAACGTCGTCATCCTCGGGGTCAACGGTTCAGGCAAATCCACCCTGCTCAAACTTCTGGACGGTCTCTATTTCCCCTCGGCTGGGAAAATCAATGCCTTTGGCGAGCCTTTAACGGAGCGGCGGCTGCAGGACGATGAATATGCCTTCGCCTTCCGCCGCCGGGTGGGTTTTCTTTTTCAGGACCCCGATGTCCAGCTCTTCTCGCCCACGGTCTGGCAGGAGGTGGCCTTTTCCCCCCTGCAGATGGGACTGCCGAAGAAAGAGGTGGAGGAGAGAGCCAATGAAGCCCTCAGCGCCCTGGCGATAGAGAAGTTGAGAGACCGGGTTCCGTACCAGCTCAGCGAAGGCGAGAAAAAGAAAGTGGCGCTGGCCTCCCTCCTGGCCCTGGACCCGGAGGTATGGCTTCTTGACGAGCCCACCGCCAACCTGGACCCCCGCACCCAGGACTGGGTGATCGAGTTCCTGCTTTCACTGACGGATAAGGGAAAAACACTGATCGTGGCCATCCATGAACTGGAGGTCGCCGAGGTCATCGCCGGGCAGGCCTATATCCTGGGTGAAGACCATCGCCTGGCCGCCCAGGGCCGGCCGAAAGAAATATTGCGGGACGAGGAACTGCTGCTGCGGGCCAACCTCCTGCACCGTCATCGTCATTTCCACGCCGAACTTGAACACCGGCATCCGCATAGACATTGATGCCCGCCGTCGATCATCCCGAAGATGCCGGGCCCGGCATCTTTCAGCCCGGCCCGGCCTTGCTCCCTCAATCCCTCTTCCTTCAAGCCCCGCTGTGTTGCGGATTTATTTTTTAAGGGTGCTGTATGTCTCTACGCCCGGCACATTCTGGCCGTGGCAGTCCATGCAGTTGTTCTGCGAGGTAATACCGTTGGCGGCAAGGTTGAAAAGAAGTTTATGCTTGGGCTTGTACTTGCCGTCGGACCAGTCGTTGAGCATGCCCGCTGTTTCCATCGCGATATTTGCCGCCATCCGGGCACACCGTTCCGCCCGCGCATCGGACAGGAAACTGACGTCTTCCGAACGCATCCAGCGGCCGACTGAGATATGACAGATGATGGTCCCGGCCAAGGTCATATTGTGAATTTTCGCCTTGATGATTTTGGCGGGCGCATAGGACGGCAGTTCCGTGTAAGAGTAATAGAATGCCAGGTCATTGACCATTTCCTCGGCAGTGTCGGTGTTGTTGGTCACCAGGCCGATGACCGCCCCGGCCCCGTTCAGCGTGCCGCAGGTGGCGCCCCAGCCGGCAAGGCCGCCATGGGCCCAGCGCATAGCGTCAATGGGGTAACTCTTCCACAGGCCGCCGACCTTTTTACGCAACGGCTCCACAAAACCGGCAACAATGGAAGAGGCGCACCAGCGTTTGAAATAGTTCTCATAGGTGATGCGTCCCACTTCCTTGGGATCAAGCTTGGTGTATTTGTAGCCGGTCGAATACGGATAGGCCTTGGCCTCTTTTGCCTGCCCGGTCAGCAATGATGAGGCGACCGCGGCCCCTGCTATCACCTTGCCGGAATCCGCCAGGAAAGATCTTCTTGAGTAGCCGTTCTCTGCAACAGTCTTTTCGTCCATTTTATTCCTCCTGCTTTTTTGGTTGTATTGTCCCCGCTCCGATAGCGGTTGGCACCGAAAGGAAAAGCCTATGGTCCTATAGGTTTTATTTATGGGTTGATTACCACGAGGTAGGGGCTTTGTAACTGTGGTAAATTGTCGCACCCCTGGCGGGTTTGCTCTTTTTTAATCATTTTCCCGGCAGGGGAGCGTGGTGAAAGTTGCCGGGGCTGGCAGCCGGCCCGGATGAAGAAAAATATTGACATGTCCAGCCGGGTTGGATAATTAGGAAGTTTGCCGCCGCCGTTTTCGGTGCGCGGATGGGGTGCCGTTGCACTCTTACCAATTTTTTCAAGGAGCTATCCGCCGTGTTGTATCAATACAACTGAAACAGTTGCCGCTTTGTCGGCCAGTCCGGTACGGGCTGTAATACTTCCGGCGGTCTCACCTCTGTCTGATCTCCTGTTTTCCCGCTTTTCCCTTTAGAGTCTCTCTTCCATAAAGCGTTGGAGGCGGTCAACCGGTCAGAAGCCGGATGATCGTAAAAGGCGTATTTTGCCTTTTCAACGTTAAAGGAGAAGACGAGAATGAATGAAGTTCATCCTTCCGGGACTGCCGATCGGCAGGGCTCGGTGCTGGTGGTGGGCGGCGGCGTGGCCGGCGTCCAGGCCGCCCTGGACCTGACCGCCCTGGGCTTCAAGGTCTACCTGCTGGAAAAAACGGCCGCCATCGGAGGGGTCATGGCCCGGCTGGACAAGACTTTCCCGACCAATGACTGCTCCCTCTGCATTCTGGCCCCCAAGCTGGTGGAGGCGGGCCGTGATCCCAATATCGAGATCCTGACCAAGTCCGAACTGCTGGAACTCAAGGGTGAAGCGGGCAACTTTACCGCCCGGCTCCGCAAAAAAAGCCGCTTCGTCGACGAGGAGATCTGCACCGGCTGCGGCCTGTGCACCCTCTACTGCCTCAAACAGATCGGCGACGATTTCAACGAAAATCTGTCCCTGGTCCATGCCATTCATATCGACTATGCCCAGGCCGTGCCGGCCGCCTACCATATCGATCCCCAGGCCTGCCTGCAGCTCAACTACGACACCTGCGGCCTCTGCGCCGTGGTCTGCCGGGCCGGGGCCATCCGCTTCGGCGGCCGGGAAGAGATCATCGATATCAAGGTGGGCTCGGTGGTGCTGGCCCCCGGTTTCGGCCGGGTGGATTCGGAGGTCCTGCGCCGATACGGCTGGGGCCGCTTCCGGGATGTCATCTCCGCCTTTGAGCACGAACGGCTCATGTGCGCCTCCGGTCCGACCGGCGGCGAGATTCTCCGGCCCTCGGACGGCAGGCATCCCAAAAAAATCGCCTTCCTGCAGTGCATCGGTTCCCGCGACGAGAGATGCGGCAACAACTACTGCTCCTCGGTGTGCTGCATGTACGCCATCAAGCAGGCCACCCTGGCCCGGGAGCATGATCCGGAGGCGGAAATCACCCTCTTTTTCATGGACATCCGCACCCACGGCAAGGGCTTTGACGCCGCGCGTGAACGGGCAACCAGGGCCAACGACTTCCGGGTTGTTTACGCCCGGCCGCCCGGGGTGGAAGACGTCTTTGACGGCCGTTTGCTGCTCACCTGGGTGGATGAGACCGGCCGCCATCAGTTTGAGAAATTCGACCTGGTCGTCCTCTCCCAGGGGTTGGAAGCGCCGGACGACGCGAAGGCCCTGCGGCAGGCCTGCAACATTGAGCTGAACCGCTACGATTTCGCCGCCACCGAAACATATACTCCCCTGCAGACCTCCCGGCCCGGCGTCTATGTGATCGGCGCCTTTCAGGGCCCCAAGGATATTCCCGATTCCGTGACCCAGGCCGGCGGCGCGGCCGGGCTCTGCTCCGGCCTGCAGGCTGCGGCCCGCAATACCGAAACCGTGCAGGCCGAATATCCGGCGGAACGGGACATCAGCGAAGAAGAGGTGCGCATCGGGGTCTTTGTCTGCCACTGCGGCATCAATATCGGCGGGGTGGTGGACGTGCCGGCGGTGACGGCCTATGCCGGGACCCTGCCCGGCGTGACCTATGCCACGGACAATCTCTATTCCTGTTCCCAGGATACCCAGAAACTGCTGGTTGACATCATCCGGGAACAGCGATTGAACCGCATTGTGGTCGCGGCCTGCACGCCGCGCACCCACGAGCCCCTGTTTCAGGCCACCCTGCGTGATGCGGGGCTCAACCGCTCCCTGTTCGAGATGGCCAATATCCGTGACCAGTGTTCCTGGGTCCACATGCAGGAACCGGAAAAGGCCACGCTGAAGGCCAAGGACCTGGTGCGCATGGCCGTGGCCAAGGCCGCCTACCTGGTCCCGCTGGCGGAACAGCAGCTGCCGGTCATCCCCGCGGCCCTGGTGGTGGGCGGCGGCCTGGCCGGCCTGACAGCCGCCCTGGCTATTGCCGGGCAGGGTTACGAATGCACCCTGGTGGAGCAGCGCCGGGAATTGGGCGGCCGGGGACTGCTGCTCAGTGCGGACCGGCACGGCGCCGACCCCAGGCGGAAAATAGAGGCCCTCATCAACAGGGTCAGAAAAAACCAGCGGATCACCGTGCATACGGGTGCTTCGGTAGCCGCCATTTCCGGCTATGTGGGCAGCTTCACCACCACCCTGGCCCTGTCCGGACAGAGCGTGGTCGTGAATCACGGGGTGACGGTCATCGCCACCGGCGGCCGTCCCTATACCCCCAAAAAATACCTGTACGGCGAATCCGACCGGGTCCTGACCCAGATGGACCTGGAAAAACGTCTCGGCGCCAATCGGCCCCTGGCCGCGAAAATCAAACAGGTCGTGATGATTCAGTGCGTCGGTTCCCGGGGCGAAGATCTTTCCTACTGCAGCCGGGTCTGCTGCGGCCAGGCCCTGAAGAACGCGCTGCGGCTCAAGAAGTTGCGCCCGGACCTGGCCGTTACCGTCTATTACCGGGATATGCGGGCCTACGGCTTTATGGAGGACGACTACCGGGAAGCGCGGCAACTCGGTGTTATTTTCATCCGTTACCGGCCGGATCGGCCGCCGGTAGTGTCCCCCGGCCGCGCCAAATCGAGCCCGCTCAAGGTCAAGGCCTTTGATGAGCTGCTGGGTGAGGAAATCGAGCTGGATGCCGACATGCTCGTGCTGTCGGTGGGGATTGAACCGGAAGATACCGGCCGTTTGGCCCGGATGCTGAAAGTGCCGTTGACGGCTGAAAAATTCTTCCTGGAGGCCCATGTCAAGCTGCGGCCGGTGGACCTGGCAGTGGACGGTGTCTATGTCTGCGGCCTGGCCCACGGACCCAAGACCATGGACGAGTCCATCGCCCAGGCCCAGGCCGCGGCCGGCCGCGCCTGCCAGCCCCTGGCCCGCGGCTCGATTACGCCCGAACCCGTGGTGTCGCAGATCGATGCGGAAACATGTATCGGCTGCGGGGCCTGTGAAATGTTCTGCCCGTACAAGGCCATTGAAATGTACAAGGAGGGCAAGATGCGCAAGGCCCGCACCATCACCGCCTCCTGCAAGGGCTGCGGCATCTGCGCGGCCCGCTGCCCGAGCATGGCCGTTGACATGGGCAGGTTTTCCCTGCATTCCATCCAGGCCCAGATCCGGGCCTTTGGCAGCCCCGTGGATCAAAGCGTCGAACCCCAAGGAGAAGAAGATGTCCTCTGCAACGTATGAACCTAAGATTCTCGGTTTTTTATGTAACTGGTGCTGCTATACCGCCGCTGACTCGGCCGGGGTCGGCCGCTACCAGTATCCGCCCAACCTGCGGGTTATCCGCCTCATGTGCACCGGTCGCCTTGACCCGTCTTTTCCCTTGTTAGGCCTGGCCGACGGCGCGGACGGCATCTTTGTCGGCGGCTGCCATCCCGGCGAATGCCATTACCAGACCGGCAATTACCACGCCCTGGTTTCCGCCGCCCTGGTGCATGAAACCCTGCAACGTCTCGGGATTGACCGGCAACGATTTCTGATCGACTGGGCCTCGGCTGCCGAGGGCCCCAACTTCGTCAGGATCATCACCGCCTTTACCCGGCAGGTGGCGGAGCTGGGACCACTCGGTCCGGCAGAGGGGAACGGGGGTGCCGACCCGCGGCAGGCCTTGGTCCATGCCGCCGAGGCTGCCAGGGGCCGCAAGATTCGAATCGGCCTGATCAACGCTTCCCGGGAGATGATGAAGAGCGGTGATTTCTCCAGGGAGGGCATCGCCACCCTGGTGCGGGCCAAATGCGACAAGGCCCTGACCGGCCTGGCGGCAAGGGGGCTGTAAGTGGATCCGGCAACATCATCAGACGGCTGCTCGGATCATCTCTCCCTGACCATTGACGGCAGCGTGATCACTGTCCCTGCCGGGACAACCATCCTTGCTGCCGCCCGAACGGCCGGTATCGACATCCCGCATCTCTGTCATTTGCCCGGCAAAGATGATTCGCCCCGCCCCTGCCTGATGTGCCTGGTGGCAGTCAATGGCCGGCAGCAGCGGGCCTGCCGGACCATCGTGACCGGCAATATGGAGGTCAGAACCGACACCCCGGAGCTCTCGGCCCATCGACGGCAACGGTTGCAACAGCTCGCCGATCACCATTACGGTGATTGCAAGCCGCCCTGCACCCTGACTTGTCCGGCCGGTATCAACGTGCAGGGCTACATCAACCTGATTGCCGGGGGCGAGCATGAAGCGGCCCTGCGTCTTATCAAGGAAAAAAATCCGCTGCCGGGTATTGTCTGCCGGGTTTGTCCCCGGTTTTGTGAGACCCGGTGCCGCCGCATCCTGGTGGATGAGCCCGTTGCCATCAATCACCTGAAACGGTTTGCGGTTGACCATGCCGCCGGGAAAGGAGTATTAAGGGAAAAAGCAGGAGCCCCCAGCGGTTATCGGGCCGCGATTATCGGCGGCGGGCCGGCCGGATTGTCCTGTGCTTATTATCTGCGCCGCCAGGGCCACGAGGTGACTGTTTTCGAGAAGGAGGCCCGGCTGGGCGGGCTGCCCCGATACGCGATTCCCAACTTCAAATTGCCGGAGCAGGAGGTTGACCGGGAGATC